>CAZAWU010000137.1:0-10800 GCA_964488915.1 uncultured Burkholderiales bacterium | reverse complement strand
CATGGTGTTCGTCGACGATCTTTTTCACGATGGCCAATCCCAAACCGGTGCCCTTGGGCTTGGTCGTCACATAAGGTTCGAATACTCGGCTGAGCAAGCTCTCGGAGAACCCGCTGCCGTTGTCGGAAATGGTTAGCCGCACGCCTGCAGGCGTCGCCGCGGTCTTCACTACCACCGTCGGGTCGTGCACGCCGGCGAGCGCGTCAACCGCGTTCTGCAGGAGGTTATGCAATACCTGGCGCAACATCGCCACGTCGCCTTTCACCGCAGGCAAGGCGTCAGCGAGGTCGGCCCGAATGCTCGGCCCCATGGGTTCGTACATGCTCAGCACCTGCCGCACCAACTGATTCAAGTCGACGCTGCCCGCCGTCATGCGTGCCGAGCGTGCGTACTCGCTGAAATCGTTGACCATGCCTTTGAGCGCCGCCACCTGTGCGACGATGGTTTCGGTGCCGCGTTTCAGCATCGCCGCGTCATCGGGCGCGAGCTTGGCGCCAAGCTTGTGTGCCATGCGCTCGGCGGAAAGCTGTATCGGCGTTAGCGGATTCTTGATCTCATGCGCCAAGCGGCGTGCCACCTCGCCCCATGCGGCGGCGCGCTGAGCTTGGATCAAATCGGTGATGTCGTCAAAGGCCAGCACATAGTCGTTGTCGTTCGCGGCGGCCAGCCGCGCGCCGCGCACCAGCAAGATGAGCGCTTCGTTGCCGCGTGTGTACTCGATCTGCTTTGTCCAAGTCTTGCTCCCCGAGCGCGCGAACTCCTCCACCACTTCGCGCGTGAGAGATTTGAACTGCGCCATGACACCGCCCCAATCTTCGAAACGCGCGCCTTTGAGATCGGCGAACTCGACGCCCAAAATCGCGCTTGCGCTCACGTTCGCGGTACGCAAGTAAAAGCGCTCATCAAACGTCAACACGCCGGCGCTGAGATTGGCGAGCACACTTTCGAGATACAGCTTCGCGTTCTCGAGCTGCAGCTGGTTGACCTCGACCAAGCGCGCAGCTTCCGCGAGTTGCCTGGTCATGGTGTTGAACGTTTGCTGCAGCATGCCCAACTCGTCGCGCGACTGCACGGGCGAGACCATGCTGAAGTCACCTTGTCCCACCGCACGGGCGCTCTTGGCGAGCGTATTCAATGGCTCGCTCATACGTTCGCTAAGCAAATACGCGAACGCGATCGCGGATAAGAACGTGAGCAACAGCGCCAGCGACAGCGCCAAGGCGTAAATGCGGCGCAAGCCCTGCCGCGACAGCACCAACTCGCCGTAGGAGCCGCGCACCGCTTGCACCGTTTGCGCGTCTTGCGCGAGATTGCGCGGCACCGGTTGCAGAAGCTGCAGACCGAGCACGCTGTCCGGCCCGGGCGCTACGTTGACCGGCACCAGCACGCGCAAGTACAGCCCTTGTTCCTGCACCTCTTCGACCGCGCGGTAGGCGCGTTGCGCACGCGCTAAGCGCAGCACCGACGCCGGCGGTACGTCCGGCCCGAGTCCGGCGCGCTCGTTGCCCGCGAACGCCACCACGCGCCCGCGCATGCTTAGCAGCGCCGCCTCCTCGATGCCACTCTGCTCGCGCAAACGGTTGAGCACGCTCAGCCGGTCTTTCTCATTTGTCTCCGCCAACGTCTGCGCCATCGCATCCGCCTTGGCGGCCAGGTCACCCAGCAGGCTATCCATGGTGCTGCGCGCCAAGTTAAGCCCGCCGTCGAGAGCGTTTTCGACTTTGACGTCGAACCAAGTCTCGATGCTCTTGGCGAGAAAACGAACTGATACGGCATACACCAGCGCTGCCGGCACCGCCGCCATCAGTGCGAACGCCAGCAACAAACGCAGCGTCAGCTTCGCACCGAACACACCGGCGCGCAGCTTGCGCCGCAGCACCCATAACTGATACGAAATGAGCGCGAGCAAACCGACGCTCAGCAGCGCGCCGACCAGCAGCAACCACGGGTAGTAGCGCGTAAACAGCAGCGAGTCCGCCGATGCGCGCGAGAGCGCATACAACATCGCCACACCCAGCGCGGCGCACGCGCCGACCAGGTACTTAATGAGCACGGCCGAACGCAGCTTCATGCGCTCGCCATGCGAATCGTTCGCGATGGGGTCAAGGCGCGATGGTCCATGAATATGCCACGACGTTCAGCCGCCAGTCGGGAGAAGCAAGCGCGTCGAGCTGGAACAAACTGGGAAGCTGAGAAGCGTCTAAGCTCATGCGTACCTCCGCCTGATGGCTGCGGTTGCGCTTGAACAGCTTGCGCTGCACGGTCGGCGATCCGCGCACGCGGCCAAGTACACGCAAGGCCTCATCCAACTGAAAAAAATTCTGATACAACCCGCCGCTGGCGAGACGGTACTGCCGTGTAAGCGAGCTGTAGGAGAGTCTGCGCGTGTGGCGGCTGCTGACCACCAGTTTATCGAACCACCAATCGCGCTGCCGCCAGACATCCAGCTCGAGGACGAAATAGAGCGCTACCCCGCGTGTGAGCGCATCTTCGAGCGCTGGGGTGAGTTCGATATCGAAATCGGCGCTCAGCCGGTAATTGTCCTCGGCAAGTTCCAGCTTTGCCGCGCGCGCCACGATACCTTCGGCATGCAGCGCTTCGATGCCGACACAGAACAACGCCAATGCGAGCAGCGAAAGCGGCTTACACCTTCTCCAACAGTGCGTAGAAAAATCCGTCGCGAGACTCATCCGGAAGAATCTGACCGGGCGCTTGTCCTGTTTCGTCGCCAGGGAAACTCACTGGAAGCCGCCGCGCGTCCCCGTGCCGCGCCATAAATTGACGGATTTGTTGATCGTTCTCTGCGCCAAAAACCGAGCAGCTAACGTAGAGCAATTTACCATGCGCTACCAGCGTGGGCCAGACGGCGTCGAGCAAGCGTGCCTGTTGGGCGGCGAACTGTGGGATATCCGCGACACGGCGCAGCCATTTGATGTCTGGGTGACGCTTGACCACGCCGGAACCGCTGCACGGCACATCGAGCAAGATACGGTCAAAGCGCTGGCCGTCCCACCACATATCGGGGCGCGCCGCGTCGGCTACGCGAACTTCTCCCTCCACGCCGAGGCGCTCGAGATTTTGCCGCACACGCGCCAAGCGCTCGGGGTCATGGTCCAGCGCCAGTACGTCCACCCGTGCCAATTCCAAGATATGCCCGGTCTTCCCCCCGGGCGCCGCGCAGGCGTCCAGCACTTGCATACCGTCGCTCAGCTCGAGCAGCGGCGCAGCGTGTTGTGCAGATAGGTCCTGCACCGACACCACGCCTTCGTGGAAACCCGGCAAGGCCGCCACTGGCAAAGGCTGCGCCAACGTGAGCGCGGCCGATCCGACGATGCGCGCCGCGATACCCGCCTCGCTTAGGCGCTGGGCATATGCTTGCGCTGATGAGCGGCGCGCGTTGACCCGCAGCGTCATGGGCGGTCGGGCGTTACCGGCCGCTAGGATCTGCTGAAAACGTTCGGGGTATTCGCCTTTTAGCTGATCGATCCACCATTGCGGATGGTTGTATTGCGCGACCTCGTTGGTGGCAAGCGCAGGTTCCAATTGCGGTTTGTTGCGCAGAAACGCGCGCAACACGGCGTTCACCAGGCCCTTGGCGTGCGGTTGCCCGAGCTTGGCTGCGGCGCGCACCGCGTTGTCGACGATCGCAAAACCAGGCGCGCGCGTACGCTCCAACTGATACAGCACTACGGCCAACAAAGCGCGCAGCTCGGCGCTCGGTACCGGTTTGCGCAGCAGCTGCGAGGCGAGCGCCTCCAAGCGTCCATACTCACGCAGCGTCCCGTAAATGAGCTCCTGCGCCAGCGCGCGCTGTGGGAGCGACGCGAAGCTCTTCTGGGATTCGCCGCCGAGAACCGCGGACAGGCTGCGGCCGGCGAGTACCTGCGCTACCGCAAGACTCGCCAGCCGCTGCGCTTCGAGCACAAAAGCTTAGCGCGGCGCGTTCGCAGGCGAACGCGGATGAGCGTCCATCACGTGCGTGCGAGCGTCATGAGGCGCGCGATGCGCTCCCCTACGTCCGGGTGCGTACTGAACAAACCGCGCAAGCTGCCGCCGGACAGCGGGTTGGCAATCATCATCTGCGCGGTGGCGGGATGCGCTTCGGCGGTCGGCATGGGAATGCCTTGCGCGTAGCGGTGGATCTTGTCCAACGCGGAGGCCAGCGCTTCCGGGTCGCCGGAAATCTCCGCGCCGCCGCGGTCGGCTTCGAACTCGCGGGCGCGCGAGATGGCGAACTGGATCAGCATCGCTGCGATCGGCGCCAAGATCATGACAAGGATGCCGGCGATGGGATTGGAATGGCCTTCGTTGTCGCGATGGCTGCCGAACATCATGCCAAAGTTCGCGATCGAGGAAATCGCGCCGGCGACAGTAGCCGAAATCGTGGAGATCAAGATATCGCGGTGCTTGACGTGCGCCAATTCGTGTGCCATCACGCCGCGCAATTCGCGCGCGCTGAGGATGCGCAAGATGCCGGTAGTCGCGGCTACAGCGGCGTTCTCCGGGTTGCGGCCGGTCGCGAAGGCGTTGGGTTGCTCCTCATCGATGAGATAGACCTTCGGCATCGGCAACTGAGCGCGCTGCGCCAACTCGCGCACCATGTTGTAAAGCTGCGGCGCGCTCGCTGCATCGACTTCCTGCGCGTTGTACATGCGCAAGACCATCTTATCGGAGAACCAGTACGCCCAAAGATTCATCGCCGCTGCGATGACCAATGCAATCAACATGCCTTGGCCGCCGCCGAGCGCCGCACCGATCGCGCCGAACAGCGCAACGATGCCTGCCATCAAAATGCCCGTCTTCAACCAATTGCCCAACATCGCCTTCAAACTCCTTTCAAGGTGTGCGCCGGTAAGACCGCCAGCGCCACGGATAATTCCAGGCTCCAAGATGGGGATGCTCGGGCCGGCTTCAAATCGCCTGCGCGCCAAGCTGCTCGCCCGGCTTGAGCTTTACCCCACTGGCCCAAACGGCCGCGGGCAGGGCCTTGCCGCCCGGGCGCTGCACTTCCTCCAACACCAACACGCCGGCACCGCACGCAACTTCGATGGTCCCGTCTGGGCGTATGCTTAGCGTGCCGGGCGCGCCGCTGGGCGTGGCGGCATCGGGGCGTGCGCGCCAGACGCGCAGCGCTTCGCCGCGAAAGCTGGTAAAGGCAATGGGGCTCGGATTGAAAGCCCGGATCGCACGGTCGATCTGTGTTGCCGACCAGCCAAAATCCAGGCGCGCTTCCTCCTTTTGGATCTTGCTTGCGTAGGTCACACCGTGCCCGGGCTGAGGCTGACCACGTAGCTCGTCGCGCTCTAGCAGGGCAAGCGCCTCGAGCAACGCCTGCGAGCCTAGTTCGGCCAAAGTTCTTTCAACACTACCGGCGGTGTCCTGTGGAGAAAGAATGTAGCAGCGATTTATGAGCATATACCCCGTGTCCAATCCCGCGTCCATCTGCATGATGGTGACACCCGTCCGCTCATCGCCCGCCAAGATCGCCCGCTGGATCGGCGCCGCGCCGCGCCAGCGCGGCAATAGGGAGGCATGCACGTTGATCGCCCCAAACTTCGGTATCTCCAGCACCGCTTGCGGCAGGATGAGGCCATAGGCCGCAACGACCATGACGTCGGCGTTTGCCGCTCGTATAGCCAGTTGCGCTTCTGCAGTCTTGAGTGTGCTGGGCTGTGCAACGGAGAGATGGTGCTGTTGAGCCAACTGCTTGACCGCCGAGGGCGTGAGCTTCATACCACGCCCCGACGGGCGATCAGGCTGAGTGAGCACTAACACAATATCGTGTTGCGCACCAATCAGTGCGCTCAGAATGGTAGCGGCGAACGGCGGCGTGCCGGCGAAGATAAGGCGCAATTGGGGTTCTAGGCGGCCTGACGTGCCTGCTTTTTGAGCTTGGTGCGGATGCGCGTTTGTTTAAGCGAGGACAGATACTCGACGAATACTTTGCCCTGCAGATGGTCCATCTCATGCTGGATACACACAGCCAGTGTACCTTCGGCGTCCAAACTGAACGCCTTGCCGTCCCGGTCCAAAGCTTCGACCGTGATACGCTCTGCGCGCTCCACTTCGTCGTAAATTCCCGGCACCGAGAGGCAGCCTTCTTCGCGCTTAGCTTTGCCTTCGGCACGGGCCAGGCGCGGGTTGATAAACACGCGCAATTCGTTGCGGGCTTCGCTTACGTCCATGACAATGAGTTGCACGTGCTGATCGACTTGCGAAGCCGCCAGACCAATCCCTGGGGCCGCGTACATGGTCTCCGCCATGTCGTCGATGAGCCGCCGTATCGATTCGGTTAGCGCACCGTTGACAAGTTCCACTGACTGTGCGATTTTGTGCAACCTTGGATCGGGGTACTTCAAGATTGTTAACTTTGCCATAAAGCCTTGCCCGGATAACTATCTATCTGCAAACTCTCAGGAATTTTCTTACCCTCTGCCACCCATGCGCACTGCCCTGAATCAATCCTTCCCGCCCGCGCGTCTGTTGGGCGCCGCCGCGATTATAGCGTTGACGCTTCTTGGCAACGCGGCCGCAAACGACCAAGCCTCTGACGCTCAGCCAATCGAGCAGCGCGCACGTGTTAGACACGGCGACGTGCTGCAAGTGCGCTCGGACGCGCCGGAGCGCTACACCGTACAGCCGGGCGATACCTTGTGGGATATCTCAGCGCGTTTCCTTAACACGCCGTGGCGCTGGCCGGAGCTGTGGCGCATGAACAAGGCCGCGATCAAGAATCCGCATCTGATTTACCCAGGCAACGTCGTGGCCATGAAGCTGGGCCCGGACGGCAAGCCGATGCTGGTGTTGGAAAAAGGCGAGAGCGGCGCCGGACGTGTGGTCAAACTCAGTCCGCGTGTGCGTAAGCAAGCGCTCGCCGACGGCGCCATTCCGAGCATTGCGCCATCGGCCATCGATCCGTTTCTGACACGCCCGCTGGTCGTTGACGAATCACAGTTGTCGCGATCGCCCGTCATCGTTGCCACGGAAGAAAATCGCGTTCTGGTTGGCGCCGGCAACGTCGCTTACGTGGAAGGCATCCAAGACGAAAAGCAACTCGATTGGCAAATCTACCGCCCTGGCCGCGCGCTGCGCGATCCGGACAACAACCAGGTGATCGGCTACGAAGCCGTTTTCCTCGGCGAGGCGCAAGTGACTCGGCCTGGCGACCCGAGCACGGTAGAGATCGTGCACTCCAAGATGGAAATCAACAAGCGTGACCGCTTGGTGCCGACCCAGGAGGAGTTGATTTTCGCTTACGTACCGCGCGCCCCCGAGCAGCCGATCAAGGCGCGCATCATGTCAGCTTATGAAGCAGTGGCTGAGCTCGGGCAAGGGCAGATCGTGGTGATCAACAAGGGCGCACGCGACGGGCTGGAACGCGGGCACGTGCTGGCGACGTACCGCCATGGCGAGCGCGTGAAGTCGATTCTGAAAGAGGAAGGGCGCTGGCTCAACAATACCGAAACCGTGAAGCTGCCCGACGAGCCGACCGGCTTGCTGTTCGTTTTCCGCACGTTCGATCGCGTCGCCTACGCGCTTGTAGTGAAGAGCGAGCGTCCTCTGCATGTCGGTGACGACGTGCGCAATCCTGGTTGACGCCGGATGAAGCCGCCGCCTGGGTTCAGCTCACGCTGATCCCGGGTCTAGGCGACGAATCGCTTCGGCGCCTGCTCGCCGAACTCGGTTCCCCCGAAGCAGTATTCGCCGCGCCTACGCATGCGCTTGCACGCGTCGTAAAGGCCCCGCTCGCCGCCGCGATCAATAAAGGAATCGACGAGGCGGCGCTGGCGCCCACGCTTCGCTGGCTGGCGATGGACAATCACTATCTTGTCACGCTCGGCGATGTGCACTATCCACCGCAGTTGCTCGAGATCGTCGATCCGCCGCCGGTGCTTTACGTGGTCGGCCGGCGCGAGCTGCTCACCGCACCCAGCCTTGCCGTGGTCGGCAGCCGCAACGCTTCGCCGCAGGGCGTGGCGAACGCGGAAAGTTTCGCTCACGTGTTGAGCGATGCGGGGCTGGCCATCATCAGCGGCCTGGCGCTCGGCATCGACGCTGCCGCCCATCGCGGCGCCCTGCGCGGCAGCGCCAGCAGCGTGGCGGTGATCGGCACTGGTATGGACATCGTTTACCCGAAACGCAATCTGGATCTAGCCAAGCAGCTCGCACATCATGGTGCGATCGTGTCTGAATTCCCGCTCGGCACACCGGCGCTGGCGAACAACTTCCCGCGGCGCAACCGTATCATCAGCGGCCTCGCCAGAGGCTGCTTGGTCGTGGAGGCCACCACCTCGAGCGGCTCGCTTATCACGGCGCGCCTCGCCACCGAGCAAGGGCGCGAGGTATTCGCCATTCCCGGCTCCATCCATTCGCCATTTGCGCGCGGCTGTCACGCGTTGATCAAACAAGGGGCGAAGCTGGTCGAATCCGCGCAAGATGTGTTGGAAGAAATTGGTTGGGCCGCGCGCACCAAACCTGCCGCCGGCGCGGAACCTGCGGCCGAGGACCCATTACTGACACAAATGGGTTATGACCCGCTGAGCATCGACGAACTGGCCGCGCGCACTGGCCTGGGCGCGGATGAAATCAGCGCCAAACTCCTGCAATTCGAGTTGGACGGGCTAGTTTGCTCGCTACCCGGTGGGCGCCATCAACGCTTGAAATAACAAGGAAATTTCACTCAAACGAGAGTTTTGCGCATGCGCTCGGCTTGCAACCGACCCGTGAAGCTCCTTATTATCTTGCTCCTTTTCGGTTTGCCCCCCTTCATCACGAGCGGTCCCGCATGAGCAAGCAGTTAATCATTGCCGAAAAACCTTCGGT
Organism: uncultured Burkholderiales bacterium; assembly: GCA_964488915.1. Taxonomy (GTDB): domain Bacteria; phylum Pseudomonadota; class Gammaproteobacteria; order Burkholderiales; family JALYOK01; genus CADEHE01. The sequence goes on along the minus strand of CAZAWU010000137.1, from coordinate 1,977 downwards.
CGCCACAGACATCTCCAAAGCCCTCGGCGGCTTTAAGAAACAGAGCGACTACTACGAGAGTGATGACTATGTGCTGACCTCCGCGGTCGGCCACTTGCTCGAAATCGGCGTGCCGGAAGAAGAGGAGGTCAAGCGCGGCAAGTGGACGTTCAATCATCTGCCCGCCATTCCGTCGCACTTCGCGCTCAAGCCCATTGAAAAGACGCAGGACCGCTTGAAGCAGGTGCTCAAGCTCGTCAAGCGCAAAGACGTGAGCGGTCTCATCAACGCTTGCGACGCCGGGCGTGAAGGTGAGTTGATCTTCCGCTACATCGTGCAATACGCGAAGACCGACAAGCCCATCCAGCGGTTGTGGCTGCAATCGATGACGCAAGAGTCGATCCGCGAGGGCTTCGCGCAACTGCGCACCGACAAAGCCATGCAGCCCTTAGCGGCGGCCGCGCGTTCGCGCTCGGAAGCCGATTGGCTGGTCGGCATCAACGGCACGCGCGCGATGACGGCGTTCAATTCCAAGAGCGGCGGTTTTCAACTAACCACGGTCGGGCGCGTGCAAACGCCCACGCTTGCCGTGGTGGTGGAGCGCGAAGAGAAAATCCGCGCCTTCGTGCCGCGCGACTATTGGGAAGTGCACGCCACCTTCGCCGCAAAAGCGGGCAACTACAACGGCCGCTGGTTCGACGAAAAATTCAAGAAGAAAGACGACGAGCCCGAAGGGCGCGCCGAACGCCTGTGGGACGCGCCGCGCGCACAAGCGATCCAGGCGAAGTGCCATGGGCAGACCGGCGAAGTCAGCGAGGAATCGAAACCGACCACTCAGGCTTCGCCCTTGCTCTACGACCTCACCAGCTTGCAGCGCGAAGCCAATAGCCGCATCGGCATTTCCGCGCGCACCACGCTGCAGATCGCGCAAGCGCTCTACGAAAAACATAAAGTCATCACCTATCCGCGTACCGATTCACGCGCGCTGCCGGAGGACTACATCGGCACGGTGCAGACGACGCTGAAGGCGATGAGCAAGAGCGGCTACGGTGCGCACGCGCAGCGTGTTCTCAAAGAGAAATGGGTCAAGCCGAGCAAGCGCGTGTTCGACAATGCAAAAGTGTCCGACCACTTCGCCATCATTCCAACTTTGCAGATGCCAAAAGCACTGAACGAATTGGAAACGAAGCTCTACGACATGATCGCCAAACGCTTTCTGGCGATCTTTTTTCCCTCCGCAGAGTTTTTGCAGACCACGCGCATCACGCGCGTGCAAGGCGAGGCGTTCAAGAGCGAAGGCAAGGTGCTGGTCAATCCCGGCTGGCTCGCGGTGTATGGACGCGAAGCGCAGGAAGACGACACCAACTTGATGCCGGTCGCGAAGGGCGAGAAGGTGAAGGCGGAGGAAGTGAAAGTGGTCGCCAACCAGACCAAGCCGCCGGCGCGCTACACCGAGGCGACGCTGCTCTCCGCCATGGAAGGCGCGGGTAAGCTGATCGAAGACGACGAATTACGTGAAGCCATGGCGGCAAAAGGTCTCGGCACGCCGGCCACGCGTGCGGCGATCATCGAAGGCTTGATCACCGAGCGCTACATGCTGCGCGATGGGCGCGAGCTGGTGCCGACACCGAAGGCGTTCTCGCTCATCACGCTGCTGCGGGGCTTGGGCGTGCCCGAATTGTTTTCGCCGGAACTCACCGCCGATTGGGAGTACAAGCTGGGCATGATGGAGCGCGGCGACATGAAGCGCGAAGCGTTCATGCGTGAAATCGCCGACATGACCAAGCACATCGTCGGGCAAGCGAAGAACTATGACAGCGACACCGTTCCGGGCGACTTCGTCGATCTCAAGAGCGCTTGCCCGCGATGCAGTGGGCAGGTGAAGGAGAACTACAAGAAATTCCAGTGCCAGAAGTGCGACTTCGCGTTCTGGCGCATCATGGGCGGGCGGCAGATCGCACCGGACGAAGCAGAGGTTTTGCTCACCAAAGGCGAGGT
>CAZAWU010000136.1:0-10844 GCA_964488915.1 uncultured Burkholderiales bacterium | reverse complement strand
TGGAAGGACACACGTTGGCAACCCACTGCTTACAACTCCAACTATATCGGCGTGTTTCGTCTTGCGTTCTTGGCGCGATGAGAATGTCGACTCGATTGACGATGATGCGGAGGGCCTTTTGGCTTCGCCTGGCTTCGGTGCTGGGAGTGACATTGCTTTGCGCCGTGCAGGCGGTGGCGCAAACTTATCAACGCGCTGCCGGTGAGCCGTTCTTTCTGTTGAGCGACGCGAGCTACGGCACGCAGCAAATCGCCTTGGTGCGTTTGGAAGTTCCGCTTGGCTCCGCTGTCTACGCAGCGGGCGGGGTGGACCTGCGTGTTTATCGCATTCCCCAACCGCTGGAATTCCTGCAGAAGCAGAAAAATCCGCACCGCGTCGCGTCGGCGAACAAAGCCAAGCCGGAAGGTTTGTCGAACGCGCTCGCCAAACTATGGGACGACTGGGTGCGCGACGCGCGCAGCGACTGGCGCCGTGTGTTTTCGAACGACGCACGCCGCGCCGTAACGAAAGCGGCGCCTGAGTTGCGTGCCCGGCCGGGCTTGCGCTCCGCCACCGACTACCGTCAGCAACCGCAGTTCGCGCCGCTCGCCGGCTTTGAGTTGGTCGACGAGTTTCGCTACCCGGTTGCCGAGGCCGAACCGATCAAGGCGCCCGCCAACTTGAACTTGCCGGGCAGCAGCAGCGAGTTCATACAGGTGACGCCCGGCAACGTCATGGTGCCGATCGGCAAACGCGCTGCGGGCCTCTATCTGGTCGAGGCGATGCTGGGCGGCTATCGAGCCACGACGCTGGTGTTCGTCTCCGACACCATGGCGATCACCAAGATCGCAGGCGGCCAGCTGGTGGTTTGGACGGTGCAGCGCGGTTCCGGCGATGCGGTCGCACAGGCGAAGGTTTTGTGGAGCGACGGCGTCGGTGTGCTGCAATCCGGCGCAACCAACGCGCAGGGGCTCATCACGCTCACACGCGATAGTCCCGAGCACACCTACGTATTTGGCGAGGATGCCGCTGGCGGCGTATTCGTCACCGAGAACTTCTACTACGACAGCGAAATCTACAACACCAAGCTCTACGCGGTGACCGACCGGCCGCTCTACCGCCCTGGGGACGAAGTACGCGTCAAGCTGGTCGGCCGCGAGTTTCAAAGCGCGCGCGCTTCGAACGCCATCAAAGGCGGGCCGGTCGCGTTGCAAGTGCTCGATCCCGCTGGTTTCCCGGTGGCGACGCAGAGTTTCAAGATCACTTCCGAGCGCGGCGCCGATACCGCATTTCGCCTGCCGGAAAATGCCGCGCTCGGCGGCTATCAGCTGAGATTGGCTTACGGCGGCGAAACCTACAGCGCGGCGTTTCGCGTAGCCGACTACCAGAAGCCGCATTTCGAGATCACGGTGGTCACCGATAAGCCCGAATACAAGACCGGGGAGCCCATTCGCGGACATCTTCAGCTCGCTTACCCGGACGGCAAGCCGGTGAAGGAAGCCACGATCAACTTCAACGTGCGCGCGCAGAAGCTGACTATGGTCGAGGGAGACTTGAACTTCGTCGGTCAGTTTCCGGTGCAGATCGAATCCGAAACGCTGACGACCGACGACCAAGGCCGTGTGGCGTTTAATTTGCCGCAAGCAGATCAGCCGTCACGTTACGTTCTTAACGTGTTCGCCACCGACCAAGCAGCGTACCGTGTGAAGGCGGCAAAGGAAATTCTCATCGAACGCGGCGCTGCGTTGTACCGCGTGCGCGCCGAACGCCAGTTCAGCGCGCCAAAACAGAGTGTCGGCTTTACGCTAGCGCTGGATCCTGCAACTTCCGCGGAGGGCGCCGCCGAGGCGGATAGCTGGGAATGGGTGCGGCTCGAGGATCGCGCGCGCGATTCGGGCAAGCTCGGGCGCAGAGGCGGCTTCGAACTGGCCTTCGAGCAGTCGGGTTCGTACTCGATTTTCGTCAAAGATGCGCGCGGCAATGTGCTCGGTGGCACGACGCATTGGGTCTCGGGCGCAGGGGTGAAAGTCGCCGCGGGTTCGATCGAGATTGTGTTCGACAAGCCGCGCTACCGTATCGGAGAAGTGGCGGAGGCGCTCATCAGTTTCCCTGAAGAAGTTCGCCAAGCGTTGCTTTCGCTCGAACGCGACAAAGTCGAAGCAATGCATCTGCTGAGCGCGTCGACAAGTTGGGTCGAAACGACGCAAGTGGCCCCGACACAGTGGCGCGCCCGTTTGCGCGTGCAGGACAACTATGGTCCGAACATCACGCTATCGGTGGCGTATGTGAAGAACGGTGAGTACGCCTTTCAGAATGCGGGACTACTAGTGGATGAGCCGCGCGTGGAGATCGCGCTGAAGGCGGACAAAACGGTTTACAAACCCGGCGAGAAAGTTCAGGTTACCCTCGACACCACGCTACAGGGCAAGCCGGTGGCCGCGGTGGTGACGGTAAGCGTCGTCGACGAAATGATCTACGTGCTGCAGCCGGAGATCGCACCCAACATTTTCGACTTCTTTTTCCACCCGCGCCGCAACAACGTGCGCACGGCGGCGTCGCAAAGTTTCATTAGCTATGATCTCGCGACTGGCGCGGGCGCGGCTGCGCCTAGCCGCAGAAATGTCAATGAGCGCCGGGTTAAGCTGCTCGAGCGGCCGCGCCGCGACAATATCGACACAGCGTACTGGAACCCGGCGCTCACCACCGACGCAAACGGTAAAGCCACGTTGGCGTTTACCATGCCCGATGGGCTTACGCGCTGGCGTATAACGGCGCGCGCGGTGCTGGCGGCGACGGGGCAGGTTGGACAGCAGACCGCCTATGTACGCTCCGATAAACCGCTCTACGTGAAGTGGACCAGCCCCGACTGGCTGCGCGCGGGCGATCAGCCTAACGCGAGCGTAGCGATCTTTAATCAGACCAATCAGCCCCAGCCGGTCGAGCTACGCGCCGGCAAGCTCACGCAACGCGTGACTGCCGCGCCCGGCGCGAATTTCGTCTCACTGCCGCTCAATCAAGTCAGCGGCGGCGCGGTGGCCGAAAGCGTTAACGTTGCCGTGCTCAGCAAAGGCGCGGTCGCCGATCAGCTCAGTGTGCCCCTGCGCCGTGTCGCGGCGCAGTGGCGCGCGCCGCAAACTCTCGTCGTGCCGCTCAAGAGCGTTTCGACCCCGCTCAAGCTACCCGCGGATGCCGCCAATGTGCGCGTGCGCGTGGTATCGGGCGCCGCTGCGCAATTTCACCGCATCGCCGACGATTTGGTCGAATATCCATACGGCTGTGTGGAGCAGACCGCGAGCCGCTTGATCCCGCTCGCGCTCGCGTACCAGAATTTTGGCCCGGGCGATCAAGTACTGGCTTGGAAGCTTTCGCATCAGTTGTCCACGCAGCGCGTGCGCTTGGCGCAGATGGCGGGACCGAATGCGTCCTTCGGTTGGTGGCGCGACATGAGCGAGAGCGCCTTTCTCACCAACTACGCGTACTACGCCGATTGGCACGCGGCGCGCGCGCTCAAGCTGGAGCTGCCGAGCGAGCATTGGCAGCGCCCGCTCAATCTCTACACGACGCAAGCGGCTACACACACGCGGCTGCAGCGCGCGCTGATGTTGGCATGGCTCAAAGAGCTCGGCCAGCCGGTCACAGCTATGACGGCGGGCCTGCTCGAAGATTTTCCGTCGCAGACCAGTGCCTATGAGGCACGCGCCGCGGACGGCCAGGCAGCCAACAGCGCCGTATTGGGCGAGGACGGGCCACTCGCGGAAGCGCTCGCACTCGTGCTGGCCGCGCACTCGGCGCGCGAGCTGGGTGCGCCAGTGCCGCCCAAGATAGCGGCGGCGCTCGACGTCGCCAAGAAAACGCTTGCCGCGCATGCGCATCTGCCGCTCGCCCGCGCGCTGCTGGCGCTGAGCAACGGCACGCTGGAAACCGATCTCGAGAGCTTGCTTGGCGGCGTGCAGGCCGAACAAGCAACGGTCGATCGCGCCGTGACGCTGGCGTTGATTCATGGTGCTATGAATCTGTCCGCGCCGGGCGCGCTGCCCGGACCTAAGTACACCAGTGTTTGGCGCAAAGCGCCGACGCTCTCGGGGCAAGCGGAGTACTACGCTCGCGTCAAGCCGCAGGCGTTCACGCTGGACGCGCCGCCGCCGGCGAACGCGGTTGCGATCGTGCGCTACGACAGCAGCGAGAAAATCGAAACCAAACTGCCGGTGAGCATTGAGCGGCGCTTTTGGCGTGTGCGCAAAGGCAAGGAGGGCGCGTTCAGGCTTGAGGCACTTAGCGGCGCCGAGGCATTCATGACGGACGGCCTGTATCTCGACGAGATCAAGTTGAACACCAAAAAGCCGCAGCAGTTCGGCATGGTGGAAGCGCCGCTGCCGCCCGGCGCCAGTGTCGAGTCGACCACTTGGGGCATCAACATCGCCGCGCCATCTGGCAACGAGACCGAAGCGCTGCCGCGTGCGACGGCGGAAACGACCAACTTCGGTTATGGCGTGCCGGTGGAAACGCTCGGCGGCGAAGTCGTGGTGCGACATCTTGTGCGCTTCGCTCAGACGGGTCGCTTCAAGCTGCCGCCTGTACGCTACTACGGTATGTACACGCCCATGAATAAGGCTGTACAAGATTTACAAAGAGATACTATCGAGGTTAGATAGTGCGCGCATTGCTGTTGGGACTGTTGCTGGGCTGCGCCGCGCATGCGGCCAGTGACTCCGGGCTGAGCGCCGAGGCGAGCCTTGCGTGGCTGCGCGAGGGCGTCGTTTCGACGCGCGAGCAACCGGCCGCGAGCACGGCACCTGCCAACGCACCGTTAGGCAGTTTGTGGAAGCTCTACGTCTACGCGTACCTGGTTACTACCGACGCACGCGAGCCCGCCTATCAGTGCAGCGTGCGCAGCGCCAGCGCCGAGGAACAGGAATATTGCTGCAAACCGGGCGACTCGGTCGGACGCGATCAAGCCTTGGCGCGCTCATGCGGCGCGTACTTCGAACCTCAGCGCCTCGGCATTTCGGCGCCTGCTTGGCGGCGATACTGGCAGCAACACGCACCGCAGACGCCTTGGCTGCACGAGCTCGGACTGCTGCAACCGCGCACGCAGGTAAGTGTCGCATCGCTGCTCGGCTCGCTGCAGTCTTTCACCGCGCCGGCGCGCCGGGCGGCGCAGCAAGCGCTCGCAGAAGTAACCCTATCGGGCTACGCGCGCGCCGCACTGGCGCAGATAGGCAGCGGGCCGCGCTTGAAGACTTTCACCTGGCGCTACCCCGAACGGCCCGATACCTACTTTGGCGGCGCGGCCGGCTGGCTGGCGGATGGCACGCCGTTCTGGTTCGGCGCCACCGGCTCGAGCAAGAGCGCGCTGTCGCGGCACGCCTTGTGGATCGCCGAGAATTTGCCCGAGACGCAAGACGCGCCGGAAAGCGAACAAGCTTGTGTGCTGATCGATTTTTTCACTCGCTATCCGATCCAAGCGGTGCACACTGCGCGCGGCGAACGCGTCGATCATCCGGCGAAGCTCAACGGCGACTACGTAGTCACGTTCGCCAACGGCACGCGTCTGCCGATCCGCGCCGAGGGCGAATTGGAGTTGCAATTGGCGCCGCACCTCGCTATTCAAGGACGCCTCGGCCTCGAAGACTATGTTGCGCGCGTCATCGACCGTGAAGGCGACGCAGGCGTCACGCAAGCAGCGCGCGCGCTCGCCGTCTTGGCGCGCAGCTATGTATTGCAGAATGCAGCGTTCGAGTCCGGTTGCTACCGCATCGCCGACAGCAGCAACACGCAACGCGTCAACCCGAGGCCGGCATCGGCTGCGGCGCGCGCCGCCGCTCGCTTCACTACCGGACTCGTGCTGAGCGGAGCGCCCGCGCGCTATCATCGAGATCAAGCGGCGCCGGGACGCCTGGCTTGGCAGCGCGCGGTTGAGCAAGCGCGTGCCGGGGCGGCGTTCGATACGCTGCTGGCGCAAGCGTTTCCCAACGCGGCGCTGGCTACACTTTCGGGCCTAGAAGAATGCACGCGCCTGGAGGCCGCTGAGCGTTGGCTTGCGGCGGCACTACCGCATTGGCATCGCGTGCTGCGCGCTGAGGCCGGCTTCGAAGCGCTGGACGAAACGCCGATGGTCTGCGCGCTCAACTACGGCAACCCCTATTCGGATCAGCGTCGCTTGCGCATCTACGCGCGCGGCTGGCGCAGCTTCAACGACCGGCTCACGCTCGCGCACGAATATTTGCACTTGGTGTTTCGTTTTCATCCGCGCGGATTCGACGAGGCATTCATCGAAGCCACCGCGCGCAAGCTGATCGAAGGATGAATATGTCCGGCAAATTGAGTTGGGCGGCGATGCTTGCGGCAGGCTTCGTTGCCACCGCTGGCCGCGCTCAGGTAACGCTCGAGTCTCCCGCCGGCGGTTGGCGCGACACGCGCGGCACCGGCGCCGGTTTTTTGCAGCCGGTGCACTATCCGGCTTCCAGCGTAACCGCCGAGGGACAGGATCTCGCCGCGTTGATACGCGGGCGGATCGTACAAAAAGCAAAGTCCACGCGCGAGCGTGCCGCGCACACTTTGGTTGTCAACGGCGTAGCGATGCCCTTGCTCGCCGATGATCAAGGCAACTTCGCGCGTCCTTACGCCTTCGGCGCCGGCTCCAACAGTGTCGAAGTACGCGCCGCTACCGGCAAGAACAAGCGCCGCATGCAGTTTTACGAGACCAACACCGATCGCACGCCGGCGCGCTTGCGCGTGGCGTTGTCATGGGACTCCGACGGTACCGACCTCGATCTGCATGTGATTTCCCCGGCGGGTGAACACACCTACTACGGCGATCGCCTCTCGGCGAGCGGGGCCGCGCTCGACATCGATGTGACCACCGGCTATGGTCCAGAGATCTACGCAGCACCGGCGCCGAGCAAGGGTGCGTATCACGTCTACGTCAACTATTTCGGTGCGGGAGAGCGCCACGACATCATCACTGTTGCGCAAGTGGCGATCATCACCAACGAGAACACACCCAACGAGAAACAGCAGGTGTTCCGCGTGCCGCTGCGCAAACCGGGAGAATTGACCTTGGTACGCTCGTTCGTGTTCCCATGAAAGGCGGTTTGTGTGTTGCAATGGTTGCCTTGCTGGCCAGCACGTCCGCGTGGAGCCAACTGGAATACGAAGGCCCGCACGGCGGCTGGAATTATTCTGGGGTGACGGACAAGCCTGAGGAATTGAACTACGCCTATCCGGCGCCGCCCATCGACCGCGGCGCGCAGAAGAACCGCATGCTGATCCGCGGGCGTTTGAAGGCAGCGGCCAACGATCGCGCACCGCCCAAGCTGGTGGTCAACGGCAATCCGATGCTGCTCTACGGCGATGCCGAAGGGCGCTTCGCGCGGCCCTATGCGTTCGGGCCAGGATCGAATTCCATCGAGCTCCTCAGCGCGCAAGGCAAGGCGATCAAACGCGTGCAGTTCTACGAGGCCAACCCGAACAAGGCTGCAGCTCATATCCGCATCATCTTGACTTGGGACGATCCACAGGCGGAAGTCGACATGCACGTGCTCACGCCTGACGGCGGCCACGCTTATTGGGCTGCCCCGGTGCTGGAGAACGGCGGTGGACTCGACGTGGACAGCGTCGATGGCGCTGGGCCGGAGATTTTTTCGGCGATCGCACCGCCGCGCGGCGGCTACTACGTGTACGTCAACTACTGGGGCAACTTTGGCAGCAGTGGCTATCACTTCGACGAGGCGACGCGCAAGCGCGATGTCATCACCACGCGCGTCACCGTCGTGTACTACGAGAACACGCCACGCGAGAAGCGCGAGAGTTTTGTCGTGCCGCTGCGCAAAATTGGCGATCTCACGCTGGTAAACGCGTTCGTCTACTAACCGCTTTTGCGTGTGCGCCACGCCGGCCTGCGTGCCATGCAGGTTCGCACGTATTGATCTGGATCAAACGCACATCCTCCTCCTGCGGCTAATTTTGGCCGCTGACAAACTTAAATAGGGGAGGCGTAACATGAAGCGTTTTTCTGTGCGGCTGGCATTCCTCGCATTGCTGGCAGCAGCGGCGCAATCGCCGGCGGCGGATTCGGGCAGTGCCATCAAAGACTGTCCCGCGTGTCCCGAATTGATCGTGGTGCCTGCCGGGGAATTCACGATGGGTTCAGATAAGGAGGAAAGCGGGCATCCGGACGAGAAGCCGCAGCGCACGGTACGTATTGCCAAAGCGTTTGCCATCGGCAAATTCGAAGTGACGTTCGATCAATGGGATGCGTGCACAGCCGACGGTCGTTGCCCGAAGGTATCCGACGACGGGCTCGGCCGCGCCGACCGGCCAGTGATCAACGTTGCGTGGCCGGACGCGCAAGTGTACGTCGCTTGGCTAGCCGAAAAGACGGGCAAACCTTATCGATTGTTGTCCGAAGCAGAATGGGAATATGCCGCGCGCGCAGGCACCAAGACGGCATGGTTCTGGGGCGCAGCCGAGGACAGCTATGGTTCGCGCGAAGCGTGCAAGTTCGCAAACACCCATGATGAGAGCGGCAAGAAAGCGCACCCCAACTACGTATGGTCGAATCATTTGTGCGACGACGGTTTTCCGGAGACAGCGCCGGTCGGCCGCTATCAACCCAACGCGTTCGGTTTGCACGACATGCTGGGAAACGTGCGTGAGTGGGTGGAGGACTGCCACGGTGAATACAGCAACGCGCCCGCCGACGGCTCCGCGCGCAAGGCAGAGGCCTGCGAAAAACGCATCGTGCGCGGTGGGGCGTGGATCGACGGAGCCTCGACGACTCGCTCGGCGTACCGCCACCCGCTGCCGGAATCGCACCGCAACTATCAAGTCGGTCTGCGCGTAGCGCGCGACCAATAGAGCACGAATGCAGAGACGACGGCTGCCGGGGGCGGGCCGTTATCCCTGTTTCGCTTGCTCGTAGAGCGGCACCATCTTCGGCATCAACTCACGCAGTTTTGCCATGCGGTTTTCCGGCGAAGGGTGGGTGCTCAGAAACTGCGGTGGTTTGCCGCCGCCGGCTTTGTTCATCTTTTCCCAGAGCGTGATCGCCGCGCGCGGATCGTAGCCTGCGCGCGCGGAGAGTTCCACGCCGAGCGCGTCGGATTCCGATTCCATGGTGCGGCTATTGGGTAAACCGATCGCGACTTCCGTTGCCATCGCAAGCGCCTTGGCGCTGGTTTCACCCAGGCCGGCAAGTTGCGCAATCACGCTAATGCCCATTTGCTGCATGTAGGCGCGCGAGACTTTCTCGCGGCTGTGTTCGCGCAGTGCGTGCGCGATTTCGTGTCCCATGACGGCTGCGATCTCGTCGTCGCTCAGGTTGAGTTTTTGAATGAGCCCGGTGTAGAACGCGATCTTGCCGCCGGCCATGCACCAAGCGTTGAGTTCATCCGAGCTGATGACGTTCACTTCCCAGGGCCACGCGGGCGCGTCTTTGCGGAATACGCCGGTGTGCGGTTCCAAACGCTTGGCAATTTTCTGCACGCGTGCGGTAAGCGCCGCATCGCGATTGAGCTTGCCCTCGCTTTGCGCTTTGCCGATCACCTCCTTGTATTGCTTCGCGCTCGCGGCTTCGACTTCTTTCGACGATACCAGCATCATCTGACCGCGCTCGACGCCGGCTTCGCCTTTGCCTGTGGTTTTGGTGCTGGCGCAGCCGCCGAATGTCGCGGCTAGCACAGCCACGACGAAGACACGCCAGAAATAAGTTGCTCGCATCATGTGCATTTCCTCCATAGATTCCTGATTTAACGATGCGCTAGGACCGCGCGATGACTTGGAATCTAGTTTACCGGAAGGTTCGCAAAACTGCGGCGCACACGAGGGCGGGAAAAACACCCTGCGCGCTGCGTGCGACGCGCAGGGCAAGGGGACACAAGTTAGTTCTTGTGCGAGGGGTGCAGTGGGTTGGCTTCGGCCATGTATTCCTCTAGACACATGGTGCCGTCTTTGTTGGCGTCCATCTTCGCCATCATTGCTTTGAACTCCGCCGCGCGTTTCTTGTAGGCGGGGCTCAACGGATCGTCACCAGCAACTTTGCAGTACTCCTCTTCGCTGATGAGACCGTCCTGATTGGCGTCGAGATTTTTGAGCAGATCAAAGAATCCGCCGCGCAATTGCGACATTTTCGCTTTGTAGTTGGGGTCGAGCGGATTGTTGTCTGCGGCAGCGCTGGATTGCGCGGCACCGATTGCGCTCAACAAAAACACCGCTGTGACAGTTTGCTTGATGCTCAACATTGGTATGGCTCCTCTTCATTCGGTTGGTGTGGATTGCGAGGCTGCGCCTTGGTAGCGCCGTACTCCGTTCGCAGGGTGAGGCGGTGGTCCAAGAGATCACAGCGCCCTTTCCTGATCTTGATACGCGCGGGAGGCGTGATTTGGATGCAGATTTGCCAACTGAGATGAGAGATATCTTAGTATCCTAATACTGACTGGGAGATAACTCGTGAAATCAAGTTAGTTATCATTCATTAGTATATAGAGATGACAGTATATAGAAACGGCCACTCACTCGTGCACTTCAGCTGCCGGTCGTTCCTCGTAGATCGCATTCAAAGTCTCCGCCAAATCCTTATTTTCAAAAGACCTTTAGAGCAAGGTCAAAACTGCGATAAGTTCCTGTCGCAAAACCAAAAAATACCTTCCAAACGCCTTGACCTTGATAGCGGATTCACATAAAGTGGCGCGATGTAGCAGAAATGTGGGAAAACTAGGGGAAATTTCCCGTATTTTCCCGCGTCTTGCGGCATTAACCGGCCAAAAACGGCCAACTCGCAGTCTTGGGCTGCGAAGAGGTGAGATTGCAAAGGCGAACGGGTGTTTCAGGGAGCAACCAGAGTCAGCATCGACCCGAAGGGGCGG
>CAZAWU010000135.1:0-10879 GCA_964488915.1 uncultured Burkholderiales bacterium | reverse complement strand
CATGCTCAGGCTTGGGCTTTTCCACGATGCCCTTCATGCGATGCAAGCGCTGCCCCGGTTCCCCTCCCTGAACGCTGACCACACCGTACTTGCGCGAGTCCTCGCGTGCGATACGCTCAACGCCGAGTATGCTTGATTGCAGACCGGCGAAGCGTTCGGTCATCTGTTGCAGCGCGGGCGTAGCGGCATCGATCAAGTCGTCCGCCAACAGCACCGCAAACGGTTCATCGCCCACCAGGCTGCGCGCGCACAATACGGCGTGCCCCAGTCCAAGGGCCTGCGCTTGTCGCACGTAGATGCACGTCACCTCCGGCGGCAACAGGTCGCGCGCCTGACCGAGCAAATCGATCTTACCCGCTATCGCCAGTTCCGATTCCAGTTCGTAGGCCTTGTCGAAATGATCCTCAATGGAGCGCTTGTTGCGGCCCGTGACAAAAATCAGTTCGGTAATGCCGGCCGCCACTGCTTCTTCCGCCGCGTACTGGATCAGCGGCTTATCCACAATGGGCAACATCTCCTTCGGATTGGCTTTGGTCGCGGGCAAGAATCGCGTGCCCAACCCCGCCACGGGAAAGACCGCTTTAGTCACTCTTTGTTTCATACCCTACTCACTCAACAGTTTTATTAGGCCCGCCTCGTCAAGAACCGGGATATTCAACTCCAACGCCTTAGTGTACTTGCTTCCAGGATCTGCACCGACCACCACGTAGTCGGTCTTGCGCGAAACGCCGGAGCTCACCTTACCACCGGCGCTTTCGATGCGCGCCTGCGCATCTTCGCGCGATAGATTGGGCAGCGTGCCGGTCAGTACGAACGTTTTGCCGGAGAGCTTACCCGCACTGCGCACTTGCGCAGCGTGCTCGGGCCAGCGCACGCCCAGATGACGTAACTCGCGAATGACATCGCGATTGTGCTTTTCGGCAAAGAACTGCGCGACGCTTTGCGCGACGACCGGACCCACATCGCTTACTTGCTGCAGGGCGTCACTGTCCGCTTGCATGAGCGCATCCAGATTGCCGAAGTGCTGCGCCAAGTCCTTCGCTGTCGTCTCGCCGACGTTGCGAATGCCCAGTGCATAGACAAAGCGAGCCAGCGTAGTCTGCTGGCTCTGCTCAATCGCGGCGACCAGATTACGCGCCGATTTCTCTCCCATGCGTTCGAGCTGCGCCAAGGAACTTGCATGCAATCGGTACAGATCCGCGGGAGTACGAACCTGCTCAGCCTCGACTAACTGATCGACGATCTTCTCACCCAAACCGTCGATATCGAGCGCGCGGCGCGAAGCGAAATGCAAGATTGCCTGTTTGCGCTGCGCCGGACAATACAGACCGCCGCTGCAGCGGCTGACCGCTTCGTCCGCGCCGCGCACCACGGCCGAATCGCACGCGGGGCAGCGCTTCGGCATGACAAACTCGCGCGCATCGGCCGGGCGCTCGGATAGGACGACCTCCACCACTTCCGGAATCACGTCGCCGGCGCGGCGTACCACCACCGTATCGCCGATGCGCACGTCTTTGCGCCGCACTTCATCTTCGTTGTGCAGCGTCGCATTGGTGACGGTCACGCCGCCGACGAACACGGGCGCCAGGCGCGCGGTAGGCGTCAGCGCGCCTGTGCGTCCGACTTGCACGTCGATGTCCATGACTTTGGTGCGAGCCAACTCGGCCGGGAACTTGTGGGCGATGGCGAAGCGCGGCGCACGCGAGACGAATCCGAGGCGCTGCTGTGCGGCTAAGTCGTTTACTTTGTAGACGACGCCGTCGATCTCGTAGCCGAGTTGCGCGCGGCGCGCGCCGATATCGCGGTAGTACTCGAGCAAGCCGTGCGGACCTTTGACCACGCGCCGCTCCGGTGAAACCGGCAGATGCAGCGTCGCCAGCCAGTCGATCAAGGCGCCGTGCGTCGGCGGCAAGGCGTGCCCGTTCACCACACCGACGCCATAAGCGAAGAAACTGAGCGCACGTGCCGACGTGAGTTTTGGATCGAGTTGGCGCAGCGACCCGGCGGCGGCGTTGCGCGGATTGGCGAATTCTTTCTCACTGGCCGCGCGCTGACGCGCATTGAGCTGCTCGAAATCTTTACGCAGCATCAATACTTCCCCCCGGATCTCTGCGAAATTCACATTGGATGCTAATCTCAGCGGGATAGATTTGATAGTACGCAGGTTCACTGTGACATCCTCGCCACGGTAGCCATCGCCGCGCGTGGCGCCCTGCACGAATATGCCGTCGCGGTAAGTGAGCGTAATGGCAAGCCCGTCAAACTTCGGTTCGCATGCGTACTCGATCTGCTCGACGCCCAACGCTTCGCGCGCGCGGCGGTCAAACGCCTCGACGTCCTCGGCAGCAAACGCGTTATTAAGCGAAAGCATCGGGGTTTCGTGTATCACCGGGGCGAAATCGCTGCGCGGGGCAGCGCCGACCCGCTGCGTCGGCGAGTCGGCAGTCACCAACTCGGGATAGCGCCCTTCGAGTTCCTGCAACTCGCGGAACAGCGCATCGAACTCGGCGTCCGAGACCGTCGGCGCATCGAGCACGTAGTAGCGGTAGTTGTGCGCTTCGATCTCCGTGCGCAGGGCACTGGCACGCTGGCGCGCCGCGTCCGGCACCGCGTATGTCCGCTTATGCTCCTGCGAACTCATTCAACACGCGCGAGCCGGACAATTGGAGGTGCAGCAAACCTAGCTGCTCGAGCCGCTCTCAGCAAAGAGCTGCTGCGCCAGTGCGCTGCCGGCCGGGATCTGCTGCTTGGCCATGGTATTGACGATGTCCTGCAATTGGTTGCGGATCTGCTGGATCTGCGTGTCCTTCACTTCGCGCTTACGCTCGTCGATCACCATGCCGCCGACCCCGTGCGCGAACTGTTGCGCCGCCGTAGTCATGCGCGAGAGCGCTTTGATGACGTCCTTGACGCGTGGCACGTCGAGCGAGAACACGACGCTGTGCGTGGTGATGGCACGGATTTGATCCGCCAGAAACGGCCGCGGCTCGTGATTGGCCATGGTGAACATATCCTCGCCGTACTCGTTGCGCGCCACGAACACGCCGTCCGGCCGCAACGTCATACCCTCCGCCTCCGCCAGCGCGCGCACTTTGGTCGCCTGCAACGGGCTGCCGTCCTTGCTCGCTACGTAGTAGTCCATCACCACGTCGACTTGGGCGCAGAAGGCATCGAGCGCTTCGGCATGCCGCAGCGCCGCGTCTCGGTCCGGCATCTCGGCTTGCAGCTTGAGGGCAGCCGCCACGTTCTTGATCATGCCCATGAAGCTTTCCAGCTCGTTCGCGCCAAGCGGACCGCTGCGGTTTGACAGTTGCACGCCGACCTGCAACTGATGGTAAGCGCGCGCGCCGCCCGAGGCGATGTCTTCCCAACTGCCGTCGGTTAGGTTTTTACCCTGCCAGCGCGCGGGCTTGCTTATGAAAGGAAATTGCTTGACCGCCGCGAGCAGATCCTGCGCTGGTACCGGCGCGCCCGCCTCGGCGCGCAACTGCGCGATGTAGTGGATGCGCTTATCCAGCGGCACGCTCGGGGCGATCGCGTCCAGGCGCAGCGAGGGCTCGATCTGCTCCGAGGTGACGCGCTTCGTGCGCGTCAGCGGGATGGCGTCCTTACTCTCACCCGCACCGCTCGCGGCCGGCGCCGGCGCCGCGTCGCGCCCTTCGAGCAGCACATCGGGATGGTCACGCCGGAACACTTCCTCCGCTTGCGTGCGGTAGCGGCGCTCCTGCACGCGATTGAACAGGTACACACCGCCGATCACCAGCGCCCCAAGCACCAACAAACTCAGTTGTAGATCGCTCATCGCGCTCTAGGCAGCCGCCGGCTCGTCGCGCATGCGCAGCGCCTGCTCCATATCGACCGCAACCACGCGCGAGACGCCCGATTCCTGCATGGTGATGCCGAGTAACTGTTCCGCCATTTCCATGGTGATCTTATTATGGCTGATAAAGAGGAACTGCGTGTTCTCGGACATGCGCTTGACCAAGTCGCAATAGCGCACCGTGTTCGCATCATCGAGCGGCGCGTCGACCTCATCGAGAATGCAGAACGGGGCCGGGTTCAACTGAAAGATCGAAAACACCAGCGACAACGCCGTAAGCGCTTTTTCGCCGCCCGAGAGCAAATGAATCGAACTCGTTTTCTTGCCAGGCGGTTGCGCGACCACTTCCAAGCCGGCGTCGAGAATCTCCTCCCCCGTCAAAGCGATGCTCGCGCGCCCACCGCCGAACAATTGCGGAAACAGCGTACTAAAAGATGCGTTCACTTTTTCGAACGTGTCGCGCAGCAGCTCGCGCGTTTCGCGGTCGATGCGGCGAATTGCGTTCTCCAGTGTCGTCACCGCTTCGGTTAAATCGTTCGACTGCGCCTCCAGGTAATTCTTGCGCTCGAGCGCCGCATCGTACTCGGCCACCGCCGCAAGGTTCACCGGCCCCAGCGCCTCCACTTCGGCATTCAAGCGGTTGAGCTCGGTCTGCAAGTGGCTCGAGCGCGCGCCTTTCTCCAAAAGCGGCAGCAGCGTCTCCTCGGCCGCGCCGTGCGCTTGCAACTGCTCGGCAAACTGCGCCTCCGCGAGGCGCGCCTCCTGCTCCTTGAGGCGCACTTCGTTCATGCTCTCGCGCAGCGGCTCCAGCTTTTGCTCGCTGGTGTGACGCTCCGATTCCACTTCGCCGATGCGCGCGGTCAGCGCCTCAAGATGATCGCGCGCCAGCGTGAGCGCTTGATCGGCGCCTTCGCGCACAGTCAGCGCGGCGTTGAGCGCCGACACCAGCGCCGCGTCTTCGAGCTGCCCCAGCTCGGTTTGCAGCGCGCTCTGCTGTTGCTCCAACTCTTGCAGGCGCCGCTGCACACGCGAACGTTCCTGCTCGTTGTGCACCATGCGCTCGGCACTGCTCTTTTCGGCGAATTGCGCTGCCTGCTCAGCGCGCTCGGCTTCCTGGTGCCCCGCGCGGCGCTCGTTCACGACTTGTAGCGCTCGCGCATGCTCTGCATCGGCTTGCGCGAGCGCCTCGTCCAAACGCCGTTGCTCTTGCGCCGCGGTGTCGATCTGCGCCTGCAGGTGCTGCTGCGCCAGTTCCTCCATGCCGCGCTGGCGCGCCAACTCGGCCAACTCGGCGGCCACTTGCGCTGCGCGCGCATTGATGCGCTCGGACAACTCGCTCATGCGCACGATTTCCAGCTGCGCCTCGTGCCGCCGCGCCTGCAACTCGCTCTGCTGCTGGCGCAACGCTTGCGTCTTCGCTTCCAACTCGCTTTGTTGTTCCTGCACCTGCGCCAGCGCGGCGCGGCGCTCGTCCAGCTCGCGCTGGACGCTGGCGAGCTGGCTGCGCAAATCGTCGATCTCGCGCCGGCGCGCCAGCACGCCGTGCATTTGCGCATTGGGCGCGAAAAAACTGACGCTGTGGCGGGTGACGACATGCGCCTCGCGCGTGACCAGCATAACGCCGGGCGGTAGCGCCCCCGCTAGCTGGAGCGCCTCGCGCCAAGATTCGATCGCGTACACATCCTTTAGCCAATCGGCCAAAATGCCACGCGCGCGCGCGTCGTTGACCGTGACATACTGCAGCAGCGGCGCGCCGAACGTGCCAGAGGCTGGCGGCGTAACTTCGCCGCCCTCAATGAGATCGGCGAAGAAGGCAACGCCAGGCGGCGGTGTCGGCATATCGCCGGCGATGCTCAAGCTTTGCAACCCCACTGCATTGAGGCGCACGCCGAGCGCCGCTTCCAGCGCATCTTCCCAGCCCGAGGCCACATCGACGGTCTGCCATAGCCGAGGCGCGTCGTGCATGCCGTGCTCGGCCAAGAAAGCATTGACGCTGGCGTCATCCATCAGCTTGGATTGCAAGCGCTCCAAGGCCTGTATCTGGCCTTCGAGTTTGGTCGCGCGCGCACTCGCCTGCTCCACCTCGTGCGCGACTTCAGCTTGACGCGTACGCAGCGCCGCCGCTTGCTCCTGCAAGGCGGTGAGATTGCCGGCGAGCGTGCCGTACTGATCTTCCATCGAGGCAAGCGCCGCGGCATCGCGCTCCAAGCGGGCGTTGTCCGGGGCGACGAGCTCGATTTGCTCTTCCTCGAGCTTTTGCGCGCGCGCCGCGAGCTGTTCGAGCACGCGCTGCGCGTGGCCGCGGTTGGCCTGTGCCACCGAGCTGCTTTGCTGCAACCGCGCCAACTGCTCGCGCGCTTCGCGCTGGCGCTGCGCGGCTTGATTGAAGGCGGCTTCGGCTTCGGGCAGCAGCGCCCGATGCGCCTGCGCGTCACGCGCGCGCTGCGCGCTCGCGTGCTGGGCTGCTTCATGTTCCTGCTTTAGCGCCGCGAGCTTAGACTGCGTCGCTTGCAGCTCCGTACGCGACTGCTCTTGCTGCTCCACGGCGCCGCGCAATTGCTGTTCGACCCGGCGCTTGTTGTCACGGATGTATTGCAGCTGTTGCTCGACGCGCGCCACTTCGGTATTGATCTCGTAGAGCTTGCCCTGCGCGGCGTGGAGCGCGTCCCCAGCTTGATAGTGTTCCTGGCGCGCCGACTCGAGCCGCTTCTCCGCTTCGCGCAGCTTGGCGACCTCCTGTTCCAGCTCGTTCTGCAGCCGCGCCAACTCGCGCCCGTGCCGCTCACGAGCGTTGCCGGCGTCGCGCTTGCGCAGATACCACAGCAGGTTTTGCGTCGTTTGCAGTTGCGCCTGTAACTCTTGATAGCGCTGCGCAGTTTGGCGCTGCGCGTCGAGCTTTTCCAGTTGTCCGGTCAACTCCTGCAGGATGTCGCTGGTGCGGGACAAGTTCTGGCGCGTATCGTTTAAGCGCAGCTCCGTTTCGCGGCGGCGCTCTTTGTACTTCGAAACCCCCGCCGCCTCTTCCAGAAAGACGCGCAGCTCCTCGGGCTTGGACTCGACGATGCGCGAGATCATGCCCTGCTCGATGATCGCGTAGGCGCGCGGGCCCAGGCCGGTGCCCAAGAAGATGTCGGTGATATCGCGCCGGCGCACGTGTTGATTGTTGATGAAATAGTTCGATTCGCCGTCGCGCTCCAACACGCGCTTGACCGAGATGTCGCCGTACTGCGCCCACTGTCCGCCGACTCGGCCCAGGCTATTGTCGAAGACCAGTTCGACGCTGGCGCGGTTGGCCGAGGGACGCTGCGTGGTGCCGTTGAAAATGACATCCTGCATCGTCTCGCCGCGCAGATGCCGCGCCTGCGACTCGCCCAGCACCCAGCGCACCGCATCGACAACATTCGACTTGCCGCAGCCGTTGGGTCCGACTACGCCAAGCAATTGGCTGGGCACCGACAAATGCGCCGGATCGGCAAAGGACTTAAAGCCCGCAATCTTGATGTGACGTAAATGCAATTTTCCGGCAGCAGCGATGAGTTGATACTGAGGTTGGATCTTGGGCGCGCCGCCGTGGAGCAGCGCACCGTCCCGGGCGACGTTGCATCGCCGTTATAATTTGATTGTACCCGAACTTCACCGACGCCTTTCGCGCTTTTTTGCGCGCCATCGCATGCCGAGCCGACCGACCCGCACGCTGGAGACTTTCTCCAATCCCAAACCGCAGCGTGACTACCACATCTGCATGCAGATTCCGGAATTCACCTGTCTATGTCCGAAGACTGGCCAACCCGATTTCGCGCACATGACGCTCGACTTCGTGCCAGACAAGAAATGCGTGGAGTTGAAGAGCCTCAAACTCTACATCTGGTCATACCGCGATCAAGGCGCGTTCCACGAAGCCGTGACCAACCAGATCGCCGACGATATCATCGCCGCCATCGCGCCACGCTTCTTGCGCTTGACGGCGAAGTTCTACGTTCGCGGTGGCATCTTTACCAACGTGGTTGTGGAACATCGCAAGAAGGGCTGGAAAGCGCAACCGCGCGTGGAGTTGGCGGCGTTTCCGAATGAACCTTCGATACTCTGATATACCGGCCTGAGAATAAAACGAAGACTGCCATGCCTTCTCATGGTTCAGAGAAACCCTATGCCAGTATTCCCTAGTGGCAACGCTCACCGCGACCGCTGACGATGCGCGCGTCGCGCCGCAGCATTCGTGCGCATGGCTCGCGGCGCTGGCGCTGCTGTTCGCGCCGTTCGCCTTTCTCTACCTCGGCCGCCCGCGGCGCGCGCTGGGTTACATCGCCGCGTTGGGCGCGCCATTCGCCGTCGCGCTGCTCACGCTCACCTGGGGTTGGGCGGGCGTGGCCAGAGCCGCGCTGCTGCTTACCTTGCTCGTTGCTCTTTACGCCATGCTCGATGCTTGGCGCTGCGCGCGCGCATCGGCCGGCGCACAGCGTACCCCAACCTACGCTGTCATTCTCGCCGGATGCGCCGCACTCGCGATGCTGGCCTGCACACGCGGCTTCTTCGGCGAACCGTACAAGATCCCGTCCAGTTCCATGGCGCCATTGCTGCAGCGCGGCGACTTGGTGTTAGTCAGCAAATGGGGGTTCGGAAACTACGGCTCGGACAAAATGCCGGTGGCAGGCAAGATATTCCGCGCACCACAACGCGGCAGTATCATGGTGTTCAAATGGCCGAGCGATCCGAAGGTGGACTACGTCAAGCGCGTGGTCGGCGTTCCCGGCGACGTGATCGAGTATCGCAACAAGCAGCTCGCGATCAACGGCGCGCCCGCGCAGTACGCGCCGCTCGGAAACTACCAGCTCAGCGCCAAAGCCGCTGCGCAGCAGCGCCTGAGCGAAAAGCTTGCCGGCACAGCGCATGACATCTTGATCGATCCCAACGCGCCAGCTATCTCGACGCACGGCGTCAAAAGCAGCGCCATGCAGCATTGCTCGTACGACATGACCGGGTTTCGCTGCACCGTGCCGGCAGCGCACTACTTCGTGCTGGGCGACAACCGCGACAGCAGCAACGACAGCCGCTATTGGGGCATGGTGCCGAAGGCCAATCTAGTCGGCCTGGTGGTGTGGCACACGCAGGTGTTTAGGGATAAGTAAGAAGGTGTCTCCTTTGCCGCCCGCACCGCCTATTTTTCTACGAACGCCCGCTCGATCACGTAATCGCCTGGCACGCCGTGGTGCGGCGAGATATGGAACCCGCGCGCATTCAGCAGCGCGGAAGTGTCCTCGAGCATGCTCGGGCTGCCGCAAATCATGGCGCGGTCGCGCACCGGGTCTAACAGCGGCAGGCCGATGTCCTCGAACAGCTTGCCGCTTTCGATCAAATCCGTGAGCCGCCCGCGGTTTTGGTACGGCTCGCGCGTCACGGTCGGGTAGTAGATTAGCTTCGAGCGCACGTCATCACCGAAGAACTCGTTATTCGGCAGCTCCTGCGTGATGTACTCCGCGTACGCCAATTCGCTGACCACGCGCACACCGTGCACCAACACCACCTTCTCGAAGCGCTCGTAGGCTTGCGGATCGCGGATGATGCTCATGAACGGCGCCAGGCCGGTGCCGGTGGCAAAAAGATAGAGATGCTTGCCGGGCTTGAGATCGCGCAGCACCAGCGTGCCGACCGGCTTGCGACTCACTAGCACTTCGTCGCCCGGTTGGATGTGCTGCAAACGCGAGGTCAGGGCACCGTCCTGCACTTTAATGCTGAAGAACTCGAGGTGCTCGTCGTAATTGGCGCTGGCGATGCTGTAGGCGCGCATCAGCGGTTTGCCGTCCACCGGGATGCCGAGCATCACGAAGTGGCCGTTCTCGAAGCGCAAACCTTGGTCGCGCGTGGTCCTGAAGCTGAACAGCGTGTCGTTCCAGTGATGAACGTCCAGTACGCGCTCGGTGCCTACGCTTGCCATGCTCTCCGGTGCCGCTTGAGTCTAAGGAGTTGGCAGTGTAGGGGCCGATCATATTTCATCAAAATGGGTAATTTTGATAATATTCATCTACTCAATCGATATGCATCCGCATGCGCTACACCCTGCGCCAGCTCGAAGTCTTTGCCGCCATCGGCCAATATGGCACTGTGTCCGCGGCTGCGCAGCGGCTCAGCATGTCGCAATCCGCCGCCAGCACGGCCTTGGCGGAATTGGAACACCAGTTCGACAGACGTCTATTTGACCGCCACGGCAAACGCCTGCGCCTGAACGAGACCGGGCGTCTGCTGCTGCCCAAGGCGCGCGAGTTGCTCGACCGCGCCGGCGAAGTCGAAGCGGTCCTGGCAGGCAACGCCGGCTTCGGCCCCCTGCGCGTGGGAGCCACACTTACCATCGGCAATTATCTCGGCACCCTGCTAGTGGGAGAGTTCATGCGCCGCTACACCGGCAGCCGCGTGACGCTAGAGGTAAGCAACACCACGCGCATCGCCGAGCGTGTGGCGAACTTTGAACTGGATGTTGCCCTCATCGAGGGCGAATGCAATGACCCCGAACTGGAAATGACCGACTGGCTCGACGACGAGTTGGTAGTGTTCTGCGCGCCGGGACACCCGCTTGCCGCCGCCGGCAAGAACCGCCGCGCGCTCGGCATCGAGCGAGCACTGGCGCACTGGTGGATCGTGCGCGAGCCGGGCTCTGGCACACGCCAGACGCTGGACCGTGCGTTGGGGCCTTGGCGCAATCGCATCAAAATCCGCCTCGAACTCGAACACACAGAAGCGATCAAGCGGGCCGTGGAGGCTGGGCTCGGCATCGGCTGCGTTTCGCGCTTGGCGCTGTCCGAATCGTTTCGCCGCGGTAGCCTGGTCGAAGTAAAGCTGCGCGAGCTGGACCTGCGCCGCAAGTTTCACTTTCTGCTGCACCGGCAAAAGCACCGCACCCCCGGCATCACTGCGTTTTTGGCGCTGTGCCGCGAAACTACGCAGGCAGACGAGCGCCAAATCGGGATCGACGCCTTGCGCGCGACCGCCGCAAGCAGGGCGCTTCAGCACCGTCCATGACAGACCCCGCGGGACTCGCGTGATGCGCTGCGGGTCGGCAGTCCGCTG
>CAZAWU010000134.1:0-10907 GCA_964488915.1 uncultured Burkholderiales bacterium | reverse complement strand
TGTTCGGCATGGCGATCACCGCGACCAACGTGGTGCTGCCGCAAGTTCGCGGCACGCTGTCGCTAACGCAAGACGAAGCTGCTTGGATCGTTACGCTGTTCCTCGCCGCCGCTGCCGTAGCCACACCGGCGACGGGCTGGCTCGCCGGCCACTTGGGCTGGCGGCGCTTCATGGTCATTTCGCTCGTGGGCTTTACCCTCTCCTCGATCGCCTGCGGCTTGGCTGGCTCGCTGGAAGCGCTGTTGGTGGCACGCGTGGCTCAAGGTCTATTCGGCGCGCCGCTGGTGCCGCTCGGACAAGGCATGCTGATGGCAAGCTTTCCGCGCCACATGCAACCGTTAGTGTTGATGCTGTGGGGAACCGGCTCGGTCATGGGCCCAACGCTCGGGCCGATCCTCGGCGGGCTCATCGCGGAGTCATACAATTGGCGCTGGGCGTTTTTGTTGATGGCGCCGATCGGCGTGCTGGCGACGATGCTCGCACTGGTCGCGCTCGGCGATCAAGAGCGCGGCACGTCGGGGCGGCTCGGCACGCTCGGCTTCATCGCCTTGGCAGTGTGCATGAGCAGCGCGCAACTGATGCTCGACCGCGGCCATCGCTTGGACTGGTTCGACTCCGCTGAAATCACGATCGAAGCGGCGCTCGCGATCACGGGGCTGTGCGTGTTCGTCGCGCATACGATGTACGCGCGCATCCCGTTCTTGAACCCAAGCATGTTTCGCGATTGGAATTTCTGCCTCGGGCTGCTGGTCGCGTTTGCGATGGGCGCGCTGAGCTACACACCGATCGTGCTGTTTCCGCCGCTGCTGCAAGAGTTGCGTCACTACCCCGACGCGCTGGTCGGCTACTTGGTGTCCGCGCGGGGCATGGGTAATTTCGTCAGCTTCGCGCTGGTGGTGCGCTTCACCCGTTACAACGCCCGCCTGGCGCTCGCGGTCGGCCTACTGCTGCAAATTTGGGCGGGCTGGCAGATGACCCTGCTCGACATCAACATGAGCGACTTCGACGTGTTTTGGACCAATTTCGTGCAAGGCTTCGGCTTCGGCCTCGCCTATACGCCGATGGCTGTGCTCGCGTTTTCCACCTTGCCGACCACGCTCGCCGTGCAGGGTTCGGCGGTTTTCAATCTGATGCGCAATTTTGGCAGCAGCTTGTTCATCTCCCTGAGCATCCTGGTGCTGGTGCGCTCCACCGCGGAAAACTACGCCGGCTTGAGCGCTGCGGTGTCCTCGATGAACAAAGTGCTGCTCTATCCCGGGCTGACCGGAGGATGGGGAGCGGACAACACCAAAGAACTGGCCGCGCTCAGCGCCGAAATCCACCGGCAGGCCTCCATGGGTGGGTACCTCAACGCCTTCACCCTATTCACCTTCGCCGCCGTGTTTGCGTTGCCGCTGGCGTGGTTGTTTCGCGAACGCAAGCACCACCCGTAGCGCGGTGGTTCTCTTGTAGGCGCGCACCTACAGCAACATCAGCGCAAGCCCACTACCGATTGCACCGCCCGTGGCTAGACTGCGCGGAGTCGGCCGGCCGCGCGCCGGCATCACTCGGGCGGGAGTACGATCATGAAGCGATTGCTCGCTTGCTTTGCGTTGCTTGCGTGCCATGCACTGGCGCAGCCTGCGCTCGGCGCGCAAGTAAATCTCACCGGCGATGTCGCCACCGGCATCCGTACAGACCTACACGACAAGCCGGATGCTTTCGGCTATCGCGTGACGTGGATCGATTGGGATTCGTACTTCCGCGAAAGCGAACTGCGTATCGGCGATGTGCTGTTAGGCGTGGAGGAGTTCCGCTACGCTCGCAAAGACATCAGCCTCGGCAACGCCATCGGCCAACACGGTGAGCGCACCTTCTGGGCCAAGCGCGGCGCCAAGGACGGCGACACCGTCAAGCTCGCTGTTTTCCGCGATGGCCAAGAGATTGCGGTCACGGGCCGCCTGCGCGCCGAGCGGCAATATCGCAGCGAGGCGGGCCGCGCGCTGATGGACGAATGCGGGCCAGAACGGCTGAACGCGGAGAAAGACAGCGACGGCCGGCAGCGCTTCAATGGATCGTCCTGGTCGAGCTGGTACGAAGCGAAGATCAACGGCCAGTCGGGCTCTTATCCCTACATCATGGATGGCGGTTGGGAGCGCGGCTCTTTCAATAGCCGCAAGGAGCTTGAAGCGCATCTCGCCGACCAGGCGCGTATCGACCACCTCGCGGCTAAGTATCCCTGCAAATTCGCGCAAACGATGAAGAGCGATTGGGAGCGTGTGCGCGATTACCTGCAGGGACGAGCCATGGAGCTTGGTCCTGACGCGCTTGAGTACCGCACTCGCGCCGAACGCCTTACGCAAGAGGTAAGAAAATTCGGTGGCAAGGCAATCGGCGAACTGGAAACGGCCCTCGGCGCACGCCTGCAGCGTTCCCCGGCATTGCCCAGCGGCGGCGTCGGCGCGCAGCGCGCCGCTTACGCCGGCAAAGTGGTTTACTTCGGCCGGCTAAGCAACCAAAACATCATCAACGATCTCAACACCACGCTCATGGTCGCCGGCTCGGCGCGCGAAGGCTACTACTTCATCGAAGCCGAATCGCCGGTGATGGATCAAGTGTTCGGCAGTGTGTTCCGCTACCGCGCGAATGTGAACCCCTCGCTGGCCGAACGCTATTCGGTTTATCTCGAAGTGCTCGACGAGCCGCGCATCATCACCTTCCAGCGCACGCCGGTCATGGGTTTGATGGCGCGCGTGGTCGGCATGGTGGGCGGCGACAACGAAGTATTCGTCGATGCGCGCAACCAAGAGAGCGCCGCGATCTTCGCCGGCGAGCGCGAAACCGCGGTGACTTCCGCATGCCCTGCGCAGAAGGCGCGCCCACCCGAGGCCGTCATCGGCTGCATGGTTGAAGCGGTCAAGCGCGGCGATAAGACGACATGGCAGTCGCTGTTCGCGCCGTGGCGCTTCATCGCCGATCCGGACGGCGGCTCGCCGCTATTCGATCCGAACTACCGGCTGCCGGCGGACAACTTCGAGCGCGCGTGGGAGCGCTCGCGCCGCAGCATCACCAGCGAAGTGTTCGACGCGCGCGTAAGCCGGATAAGCCCCGTGCGCCAAGTGCATCGCCGCGCCAACGAGCACGGCGTGCCCACGGTGGAGCGAGTCGAGGTGATTCTCGATCACATCGGCAAGTTCGGCGATCAGTACCGCACTTACGTCAGCAGCAACGTACGCAGGCGCTGGGTGCTGCAGCGCTTGGACGGCGGCGAGTGGAAGATCGCCGAAGTACAACATCTGTAGCGCGCACTGCCAGTCAGCCAGGAGAGAACTCGCAATGAAACACGCCTTCAGTCTTATTCTGCTGCTCGGCAGCGCACTGCCGGCTCACGCGCAGTATGCGCTGCGCTGGGTAGAGGTCGAGCAAGCCATCGGCGCCTATGCTCAGCCGCAAGTCAAAGAAACGATGCGCAGCCACCTGATGCCGGAGTTCATACAGCGCAGCGGCGCGCTCGAAGACGCGCGCAAGAACGTGCTGCGCAGCACCGACGTTAAGCCGCTCAAAGAGCAGTGGGAGCGCTTCCACCAAGATCAAGCCGAACGGCGCGCCAAGCAGTTCGACGACTTCGCCGGCAAGACCAAGGAAGCCATCGAACGCGCCAAGCTCGACGAAAAAGACCCCACGCGCGCGAGCTTAGCTTGGCTGGGGCAAGTCAAAGCGCAGCAAGTCGATTTTCACAACAAGCTCAAAGCCATGCCGCTGGCGAGTTTGCGCGACCTGCTGGCATCGAAACGAGATATCTACGAAACGGAAATTGCCAAATTGGAGCGCGCAGTCGCCGCGCTGGAATCGAGCGACAACAGCCTCGATGCGACCGCCAAGAGCTATCAGGCAACGCTGCTGCAAGCCTGCACCGACATGCGTGCCACGAAGATTCGCTTCGAGCAGGAGATCTCGCGGCTGCCGATTCCAAAGAACTTGAAGGAGATGAATGCAAGCGAGGCGAAAGCGTTCAGCGCTTTCTTGGCCGAGGTCACGCACTCGCTGGTCACCGACATGCAGCGCTTCGAGGGCACGGTGCGCGATGGCATCGGGCGCATCCAACAAGTGCACGCGCAGGAATGGGACATCATGAATATGTTGGCGCAGCGGCGCAAGGCGGTGGCTGACTTCGAGAAGGCATTCAATCTGAGTAGCGCACAGGTGCAGTTCGCGCTCGACCTGGACCGCGCCGGCGAGATCGCTGGCAAGCTGGAAACCACCGGGGACAAGCGCGATATGACCCAATTCCTCGACAACGCGCGCGCGGATCTCAAACCACATCTCGATGCGTTCGACGGAACCTACGCGAAGTTCATGAAGTTCAAGGGCACGCTGTTAGCGCCGTTCGACGGCGGCACCAGTGAGCGCTTCGTCGAGTTCGCGCAGTGGGAAGACTGGGCCGACGACGTGCGCGCCCTCGCCGTTGTGGACATTCTCAAAGACATCGGCAATAGCGCTTCGAACGGCTGGCACGTTCGCGCCAACGTCATCGCCGACGCCGAAGCGCGCAGTATCGTCACTGCGGCGCTAACCGATGCGAACGCCAAAATCAGCGGCGCCATCGGCCGCCCGATGGGCGAAGCGCAGCGCCTCGCCGATATCGTGCAGCTACAGGACCGCAGGAAGATGGTCGATGCGCTGATGCGTGGCTAGGCACCTTATACTGGGATTTCTACATCTTGTTACATTAGAACCGTAGCCATTTTCACACGCATAGTCTTGTTAGTATAAACACGGGATCGCCCGCAAACCTGATTTCTGGATAGAGTTCGTAGACGCAGGAACATTTCACTAGGAGAACGCAACATGGCACAAGCAAGCACGGCATTGGTGCAGCAGTCCTGGTCGAAAGTCGCGGCAATCGGGCCGCAAGCCGCGCAACTGTTTTACGACAACTTGTTCAAGCTCGACCCGGGACTGCGGCCGCTGTTCAAGGGCGACATGCGCGCGCAGGGCGACAAACTGTTGCAAGTCATCGGTATGGCGGTGGCCAAATTGGATGAAGTCGAAACGCTCATCCCAGTGCTGCAAGGCCTGGGAGAACGCCACGCCGGCTACGGCGTACGGGCGCAGCACTACGACACTGTGGGCGCCGCGCTGCTGCAAACCTTGGAACAAGGTTTGGCCGCCGATTTCACACCGGCCGTGCGCCAGGCCTGGAGCGACACCTATGCACTCATGACTCGCGTCATGATCGGCGCCGCGCAAGCGCAGGAGCGCGCTACCGCTTAAGTTCCCACGCCATTTGACGCGGCAGATTGCGCCTTATATCCTGCTCCTCCCAACCTTCGCGCAGGAGCAGGAAATGGAACAGCAGGCTCAAAAGTTCAGCGCCAGTTTCGCCAAAGACGCGGTGTTCAAACCAGGCCTGCGCGATTTCCTCGAATATCGCGATCTCGGCATCAACACGGCCACCAACGGGCAATTTCGGGCACACGTCATTCGCATCAAGAAAGACGCGGCGCACGATATGCTGCACACCACCGGCTTGCACCGGCACCTGTGCGATTTTCAGATGTTTTACGTGCTGAAAGGCTGGATCAAGTTCGTCTACGAAGGCCAAGGCGAGTTCACCTTCGGCCCGGGCGACTGCGTGCTGCAGCCCGCCGGTATCGTGCATAACGAATTGGATTGCTCCGACGACGTCGAGCTGCTGGAGATTTATTCGCCGGCCGTGCATCAGACGGTCGCGCTCAATCAAGCACCGGCGGCGGCCGCGGCCTGAGCCGAAGTGAGCAAGGCTCTCGCGGACAAGCTGCTCGGCGCTTGGCGGCTGACGAACTACGTGGCGGAAGGCGCGGACGGCGCTTCGATTCATCCGCTTGGCGCGGACGCCACCGGCTACATCATGTACACGCCCGACGGGCACGTTTCCGCCGTTTGCATGCGCGTGAGCCGGCCCAATCTGGAGAGCACCGACGCGATGGGCGGCACGCAGGCGGAGTTGGCCGCGGCAGCGGCGGGCTACTTGTCCTACGCAGGCAGCTTCGATGTCGACGAGAGCAGCGCCATCGTCACGCACCATTTGCGCGCCGCGCTATTGCCGAACAACGTCGGGCGCGATTTCAAGCGCAAGATCATCTTTGAGGGAGACACACTCGAACTGCGCGCGCTCGCCCCGACACTGGTGGGCGGGCAGATGCGGTTGGTGAGAGTTTTTTGGCAGCGCGCCGCGAAGTAAGGCGCTGCCGCAGTAGCGAGAAAGGCTAGCGCAGCAAGAAGTCCTTGACGGCCGCCACCTGGATCTCATCCAGCAGCGCGGGCGCGTGCCCAACGTCGTTAAACTCCAACAGCAGCGCGCGCGGACCGCGCCGGCTCATCTCCTGGGCCGTGTGCACGCTGAGTACATCGGACTGCGTACCGCGCAGCAGCAGCGTCGGGCAGATCACCCGATCCCAAAATGGCCACAAGTCAACGTCGGCGCCTGCGGCTTGCTGCAACGTAACTGCAATGCCCGGATCGTAGACCGAGATCCACTTGCCGTCGTCGCGCTGTTTCGCGTTGGTTTGCGCCAAATGCCGCCACTGCGCGTCGCTCAGTTTGCCGAACGGTGCGGAAATGGCGCGGATGTAACGCTCAAAGGACGGCAAATCGTCGAAGCTGACTTGCTGGCCGACGTAGCGCGCGATGCGCTCGATCGACGCCTTGGGAATGAACGGGCCTATGTCGTTGATGACGAGGCGCTCGATCGGCGCGTTGAGTTGAGCTGCCAACAGCATGCCGATCAGCCCGCCCATGGACGTGCCCACCCACACGACTCGCTTCGCGCCGCAGCGCGCGATCAGCGCCGCCATGTCGGAGCAGTACTGCTGGTAGCCGTAGTCTTCTTTGCACGGCAGCCAAGCGCTTAGGCCGCGCCCGACCACATCCGGGCACAACACCCGGTAGCGTGCGCAGAGCGCTTCGGCCAGGGCATCGAAGTCGCGCCCGTTGCGCGTCAGACCGTGCACGCAGATGGCGACTTCCTGATTGCGCGCGTCGCCCCACTCGTAGTAGTTGAGAGTGTGAAAGCCGTGCGGGCCAAGGCATTGGAGAGTGCGCGCCATCATAGCTTTCAAGTTAACGGCACAGCCGCGCCACGGCTTGAACTGTTGCCGATTGTCATTGACCGCACCCGGCGGCAAGCGCTACATTGGCAGCCGGAGCCAAATCGGGCGAAGCGGATCGAGAACGCATAGATGAAATCGGCGCTACTTCTGATGGGCGGCGGAGCACGCGCGGCCTATCAGATCGGCGTACTGCGCGCGCTGCGCGAGCTGCTCGGGCAGCCCGTAGCCAATCCGTTCCCGATCGTCTGCGGGACCTCGGCGGGGGCGATCAACGCGGCAACGCTCGCTTCGCACGCCGAGAACTTCAGCGTGGGCGTCGAAGAATTGCTGGACGTATGGACGAATTTCCGCGCCCACCAGGTCTACCGGGTCGACGCACTCGGCATCGCCGCTAGCGGCGCACGCTGGCTGTCTGCGATGATGTTGGGTTGGCTGATGCGGCAAAATCCACGCGCGCTGCTGGATAACGCACCGCTGCGCGATTTGCTGTCCACCCGCATCGACTTCGAGCGGCTGCAGCGCGCGATCGACTCGGGCGCCTTGTACGCGCTCAGTGTGACGGCGTTCGGCTACACCAGCGGCGAAAGCATCAGCTTCTTCCAGGCCGCGCCGCAGGCCGAGAGCTGGCAGCGCACCCAGCGCGCCGGGGCGCGCACTAAAATCGCCGCCGAACACTTGCTCGCTTCGAGCGCCATCCCATTTTGCTTCCCGGCGGTCAAGATCCATCGGGAGTATTTCGGCGACGGCTCGCTGCGCCAAGTCGCGCCGATCAGCCCCGCGATTCACTTGGGCGCCGAGCGCGTGCTGGTCGTTGGCGTTGCCAATCGCAGCAAGCAAGCGCGCACGGCCAGCGACGGCTACCCCAGCCCGGCACAGATCAGCGGACACATCATGTCGAGCATATTTCTCGACAGCCTAGAGATGGACATCGAGCGCATGCGCCGCGTGAACAAGACGGTCAGCATGATTCCAGACGGGGTCCTGCGCGAGAACAACGTGCAGTTGCGCGCGATCGACGTGATGGTCATCGAGCCTAGCGAGCGCCTCGATCACATCGCCGCACGCCACGTGCGTGCCCTGCCGCGCACGGTGCGCGCACTGCTGCGCGGCATCGGCGCGATGAACAAAAGCGGCGGCGCCCTGGTGAGCTATCTGTTGTTCGAACCCAGCTATACGCGGGCGCTGATCGAACTAGGTCATCGAGATGCACTGGCTGCAGGCGAGGAACTGCGGCGCTTCTTGGCGCCAGCCTGAGGCTCGCTACTGACCGGTGGGTGCGTGGTCCTGGGCGAATAGGTGCGGCCCCGGCTTACGCGTCACGCTGTCCACCCTTTCGTCGATGGCATCCAGGTTGGGGTTGTCCTGGTCTATCCATTCCACGATGGGACGCAGATCGTTCTCCGCGACGACCGGCCGCCAAACCAGTTCGGTGCGCCCGGCGTGGCAGTGCCCAAAGCAGCTCGAAGGACGCGGCTCCCAGCGCTGCGCTTCCGCGTACAGCGTCATATACATGACTTTTGCGTCGATCTCCTCGATACCACTGGCACGCGCAGCATCGAAAAACATGCGCCGCACCCGACGCCACTCGCCGTCGCGAGCGCTGACGTAGTAGTCGTGCAACACCGCGGCTTTGCGGTAGCCGCCCTCGAACGGTGGGCCGACCAGCGACCGGAAGGATGGCGGCACGGAGACGGCGGTATCGATGACATGATGCTTCGGTGCGAGCCAGCGCCGGCCTTGCGCGTCCTCGAAAGCGAAATCCTCCAACAGCTTCATGCGCTGGTGGCCGCTGTTGTCGTCGAGCCATTCGACCATCACGCTGCCGAAAAATTGACCGGCACCAGCGGAACGCGCCAAAGCAAAGCAGAGCGCCAAGCCAAGCACTGCGAGGTTGTGGTGTCCAATCATCGAAACGGCTCCCTGATGAAACAGCTTAACACTGCTCGCGGCGAAGGGCTTGGCCGAGCGTGTACCATATGCGCCCGCGCCACCCCGCCCAGCCATGCCGCAACTTATCGTCGACAACGCTCACCTCGCCTTCGGTTTGGCGCCGCTGCTGGACGGCGTCAACTTGGTGGTCGAAGCCGGCGAGCGCATCGGCCTAATCGGCCGCAACGGCACCGGCAAGAGCAGCCTACTGAAAGCGATCGCGGGCGAGATTGCGCTCGATGACGGCGCCATCCGGCGCGCACCGGGCGTACGCGTCGGCTATGTCGCGCAGGACACCACGCTCGACGCCACTCTCACGATTGCACAAACGGTCGAACGCAGCGCACTCGCGCGCCCCGACGCGAGCGCCGACGGCGACCCGAACTGGCATGCGCAACGCGAAGCGCAGATCATTCTCTCGCAAATGCAGCTTCCCGGCGAGGCGCTGGTGGGCGCGCTCTCGGGCGGCATGCGCCGGCGCGTGGCGCTCGCTTGCGCGCTGGTCGCGCAGCCAGAAGTGCTCCTGCTCGATGAGCCGACCAACCATCTCGACCTCGCCGCCATCGAATGGCTGGAGGCGCTGCTGCAGAGCTATCGCGGCAGCGTAATCGTGGTCACGCACGACCGGCGCTTTCTGGACAAGGCGGTGACCGCCATCGCGGAACTGGACCGCGGACAATTGAACCTGTTCCCGGGCAGTTTCACCGCTTACCAAGAGCGCAAGCGCGAAATGCTGAACGCCGAGCAGCAACAGCAGCGGCGCTTCGATAAGCTGCTGGCGCAAGAGGAAGCCTGGATCCGTAAAGGCATCGAAGCGCGCCGCACGCGCAGCGAAGGCCGCGTGCGCCGACTGGAAGCGCTGCGGCGTGAACGCCAGGCGCGGCGCGAGCGCATCGGCAATGTGGCTTTCCAGTTGCACGGCGGTGAGCGCTCCGGCGAATTGGTTGCGGAGCTGACCGATGTAAGTTTCCGCTACGGGAAACAGACCATCATCGAGCGATTTTCCACGCGCGTCATACGCGGCGACCGCATCGGCCTGGTCGGCCCCAACGGCGCCGGCAAGACCACGCTGTTGCGCCTGATACTTGGCGAGTTGGCGCCGAGCGCCGGTACCGCGCGCTTGGGGACCAAACTCAACGTGGCCTACTTCGACCAATTGCGCGCTGAGTTAGACGAGGAGCGCACGCTGGCGGAAACCATCAGCCCGGGCTCAGAATTCATCGACATCGGCGGTCAGCGCAAGCACGTCATCGGTTATTTGGGGGAGTTCCTGTTCAGCCCCGAGCGCGCGCGCGCGCAGGTCAAGGCGCTCTCCGGCGGCGAGCGCAGCCGTCTGCTGCTGGCGCGGCTACTGGCCAAGCCCGCCAACGTGTTGGTGTTGGACGAGCCCACCAATGATTTGGATATCGAGACGCTCGAACTACTAGAGCAGTTATTGCAAGAGTTCGCCGGGACGGTCCTGCTGGTGAGCCACGACCGAGAATTCCTCGATAACACCGTGACACAGATCATCGGCTTCGTTGGCAACGGCAAGCTGATCGAAACCGTCGGCGGCTACGCAGATTGGCAGCGCATGCAACTGGCCGAAGCCGAGCAAGCCCCACCCAAACTGACGCCGCCGCGCCCGGTTGCAGCGCCGCGCTCGACCGCTGCGTCCGCGCCGAAGAAGCTGTCATACAAAGAGCAGCGCGAACTTGAAGCCATGCCAGCGCAGATCGCGGCGCTCGAACAAGAGCAGACGCGGATAAGCGTAACGCTGGCCGACGCCGAGTTCTACCGAACGCAGCACGCGCAAGCAGCGCAATTGCAGGCTCGCTTCGCCGCGATCGAGGACGAACTCTTACGCCTTCTGGAGCGCTGGCAGGCGCTGGAGCAGCGTTCGCAGACGCAGTAGAGCCGATGGGCGCA
>CAZAWU010000133.1:0-11205 GCA_964488915.1 uncultured Burkholderiales bacterium | reverse complement strand
CGATAACTAGCGCGTACGCCACCGCGAGCGTGCCCGCGCTGACCCGCGTCGCGCCGCGGCTGACATCGTCCGGCGAATTCATGTTCAAAGCCTATCATGAGCCGCCTCGGGCGGACGGGGTTGGCCGAACGCCAAGCCCTAGTGTCGTGGGTTAGAAGTTTGTAGCGTAAGCGCTTAAGTCGCGAAAGGTACGGAAACGAACAAGAGTGCGAAATCGTCGCCAGGTGCGAAGAAAGCAAGAAAACCGCAGCCAGGTTGAACACCTAGCGGCGATTCTCGTCGCTTTAATGCTCCGAACTTTGCGAACTACAAACTCACGACACTAGGTTCGCTGGCGCGGCCCGCCCTAAACCGCTCGACGCTATTACTTCTGTACCCTACATCTGTGCTATTGACGCAGGCCGCGACGGTGCGATGAAATGTTACGTTGGTTATTCCTCCGGTCAATTAGACGGGCGAGGCAAACGTAATACCAAGGCTGAATACGAAACCAAAACGAAACTCGTGCGACGTTATTCTTAGAAAGACTTGAATATGCCATGGCGGGCTGACCAAGCTGTTCACACTCGGAGAGAGTCGTGCGACGTTATTCTTAGAAAGACTTGAATATGCCATGGCGGGCTGACCAAGCTGTTCACACTCGGAGAGAGATATGCGCGCATCTCGCAAGTCTATTGCAGCAGCAACCCGTTCCCGGGGCAAGGAACGAAGAGTGCGTAAGTCCACCAGCAACCTCGCGAAACTGGCGCGCCCGAGGCTTTACAGTGCTGTGGCGCGCCACAGACTGTTCGAGAGGCTCGAGGATCTACGCCGCCACCCAGTAGTTTGGGTATCAGGCCCGCCGGGCGCAGGCAAGAGCACGCTTGTAGCCAGCTATCTAGAAACTCGCAAGCAACGGGGCGTCTGGTATCAGCTCGACCCCGGTGACGCTGACGTCTCTACTTTCTTTTTCTACCTGAACGAAGCGGTCAAGCAACTGGCCCCGAGCAAGCCGCCGCTGCCACTGCTAACCCCGGAGTATTTAGCCGATCTACCCGGATTTACGCGACGTTACTTTCGAGAGCTGTTCGCTCGCCTGCCGCGAGGCGGTACTTTGGTGTTGGACAATTTTCAAGAAATTCCGAACACCTCGGCATTCCACCAAGCGTTGCTGACGTGTTTCGACGAGATTCCGACGAACCGCAATTTGGTCGTTGTAAGCCGCACAGAACCGGCGGGCAGCTATACGCAAGGTATTGCAAGCGGCACGATCGCTCAGTTGTCTTGGCCAGATCTTAAGCTAAGTCCTGAGGAAACCAAAGCTATTTGCGACAACCGCCAAGCGTTGCAACCGGAGAGCTTGCGCGTACTGCACGAATTCTCCGACGGTTGGGCGGCCGGTTTGGTACTTATGCTCGAGCGCGCGGATGTCGATGCGCCACCAGGCAAGTACATCGGATTTTCTTCGCGCGAGGCGGTATTCGATTATTTCGCGTCGACCTTCTTCGCGGACATCGCCCCGGATGCTCAACGCACGCTTCTACTCGCAGCAGTCACCCCGACGTTAACCGCGAGCGCTGCCCAGCAAATTACCGCGGAGCCGAACGCACCAGCGGTGTTGGAAGATCTCTATCGGCGTCAACTTTTCGTGCAGCGCCTTGGAGAGAACGAGCCGAGCTACCGGCTACACGGATTATTCTTCGCTTTCCTGAAAAGCAAAGCACTCGCCTTGCTCGCTCCGGCCGAACTTGATTGCGCACGCCAGCGCGCCGCGAGCGTGCTGGAAGCCACCGGTGAGTTTGAGCAGGCGTTCTTCCTGCAACGTGAGAGAGAAAACTGGGGCGAGTGTGCGCGCATCGCGTTGGCGCAGGCGCAGCGTTTGTTCGCGGAAGGGCGCTGGCAAACGTTGATGGACTGGATCCTGACTCTGCCGGTAGCCTCGATGGAACAGAATGCCTGGCTGGCTTACTGGTTGGGTATGTGTCAATTCCAGACCGACCAACAGCTGTCGCGCGCGTCTCTGAGCCACGCTTACGCAAAGTTCGAAAGATCCGGGGACGAACTCGGTCAAATGTTGACTGCGGCTTCGATCTTGATCGGTTACTACCTTGAATACTCCGATTGGGAACAAGCCGAGCCGTGGATTTTCCGTCTCGGTACTTTGCTTGAGCGCAAGCCGAGCTTCCCCTCTCCCGAAGTGGAGGTGACCGTTTACTCGGGAATGCTCTACGGCATCGCCATCCGGCGCCCTGATCACGCACAGCTTCCTGCGTGCATAGAACGCACTGTGGCGTTGATCGAACGCGATCTGCAAAGCAACGCGCGCATGCTGGCCGGCTTGGCCATAACTGGTCCGGTGGCCTGCATGTTGGGTGATTTTCGCTTGTTCTATCGCGTGCGGGGAATGCTGCTTCCGCTGCTAGAGGACCCAAACCTCACCGAGCTAAACCGCGCAGCCTGGCACATGACTAATGGTGCCAAGCTGTCCCTGGCTGGTGAGAGCGAAGGGACTTACGAGGAACTGGAGCGCGGTGCGCAGTTGAGTGCCCAATACAACCTCCGGCAGCTAGAGTTTCTCTGCCATACCTTTACCAATATCCATGCTTCCAGCTATTTGGACTTGGAACGCGCTGGGACGTCTCTGCGCGCGATGCAGCGCACTATTGACAGAGCTAGGCCACTTGAGCGCGCGCACTTGCTTTGGGCTGAAGGTATGTACAAAACACTGATCGGCGACTTTCCCGCGGCTGTACAGCGCCACCAGGAGGCATTGATCGCCGCCGAACAAGTTGGCGGTGCAGCGCACAGATTGGTGGATTACGTGTTTCAGTGTGGAGCATTGGTTCTCGCGGGGCGTATTGATGAAGCCGAAGCGTTGGCTCAAGACGGGCTAAGCTACTCGCGCGCGTGCAAGGTTGAGACATGGAGCGCCAGCTATGTGTTTGTACTGGCATGGTGTCACTATGTACGGGGCGACATGGTAGCGGCCGACCGCGTGCTAGCGCAGGCCATCGATGCTGGTGACGACGGCTCTTATCGTTACTTCCGCTGGTTCTTGCAAGGTTGCCGCAAAATGCTCGGGGTTGCATTAGAACGCGGCATCCGCACCGAGTCCGTCCTCAAAATCATCGAGCACTTCAAGTACCGCGCACCGGATCCGCTGCTCGAACGGTGGCCGTGGCCGGTAAAGGTTCGCACGCTCGGCAGATTCGAAATCGAGGTCGACGGCCAACCGCTACGTTACGGGCGCAAGACGCCGAAGCGGCTGCTGGCCCTATTGCAGTACGTAATCGCCAATGGCGGGCGTGATGTGAGCGAGATCAAGATCGCAGATGTCTTGTGGCCCGACGCGGATGGCGACGAGGCTCATCGCCGTTTCGCACTGAGTTTGCATCGGCTGCGCCATTTGCTTGGACACTCCGAGGCGATCCGCTACAGCGCCGGTAAGGTCAGTCTTGATGCAGAGCACGTTTGGGTAGATGCGCTTTGTTTGAGCCAAGCGTACGAACAGAACGATCGCGGCCGCTTCAATTCGATCGCGCTTTCAGTTTGTCGCGGTGAATTTCTCGAGGCAGAACCCGAAGAAGCTTGGATGCTGTCGGCGCGAGCGAAGTTGCGCAAGCTCAGCGGTGAAGCGATCCGCGGCGTGGCGAACGCGTCTGAATCCGAGAGCAAAAAGAAAGCACCTTTGTTGTAAGTTGGCCGCGCGTGTGGGCAAACCGAAGCGCCCGCCCGCGCCAACCTAACCTACACGAAAGGTGGAAGCATGCAAACGACGACTCTACTACTTCGCACTGTGCTATGCGCGCTGCTTTTGGGGCTTATCTCTACTGCTGGCGCACAAAGCGAAGCGGACTACATCAAACTTGTCCAAGCACAAGCGGCGGCGTGGTCACAGAGTGTGGAGCACTTGGTGGATACATTCACGGATGACGTAATCTACGAAGACGTGCCGCTCGGACTGGTGAATAAGGGCCGAGAAGAAATGCGAAAGTTCGCCACCGGCTTCTTCAACGCGTTTCCCGATCTGAAATCCACCATTGTCTCGGTCGTGATTTCCGGCGACAAAGCCGCGTTCGAGTGGCTATTCGAGGGAACGCAGACTGCTGAGTTGGCGGGCATACCGGCATCCAATAAGCGCATGAGTCTGCGCGGCATGTCGTTCGCCGAGTTTGCCAATGGCAAAGTCAAACGCCAAGTCGACTACTGGGACATGGGAACGCTGGTGAAGCAACTTAGCAAATAGCCAAGCGACGTTTCTGATAGGGGAAGTTCTATGCAACGCAATGGTCAGTGGCGCGCCGTGCGCCGGCCTGCCAGCCTAGCGCAGGCTTCGGATTTTCAATGGCGCGAAGAACCGATCCCCGATCCAGGCCCCGGGCAATTTCTGGTCAAGATTTTGTACTTGTCGCTCGATCCTTCTAATCGAACTTGGCTATGGGAGCAGCAAGACTACTTGCCGCCGCTAAAGCTCGGCGACGTGATGGGCGGCGGCGCGATCGGGCGCATCGAAAAGTCGAACAACCCGGCTTTTCCGGTTGGTGGCCATGTCATGGGGCTATTCGGTTGGCAGGAGTATTGCGTGCACGACGGCAGCGGCCTGACGGCGCTGTTGCCGCCGGATCCCAATATTCCGCTGACGATGCACTACGGTCTGTTCGGCCACATTGGGTTGACGGCTTATTTTGGTCTACGCGATGTTGGCAAGCCCAAAGCCGGTGAGACCTTGGTCGTCTCCGGCGCGGCGGGTGCGGTCGGCTCTTTGGTTGGGCAAATCGGGAAAATTCAGGGCTGCCGCGTGGTTGGCATCGCCGGGAGCGACGAAAAATGCCAAT
Organism: uncultured Burkholderiales bacterium; assembly: GCA_964488915.1. Taxonomy (GTDB): domain Bacteria; phylum Pseudomonadota; class Gammaproteobacteria; order Burkholderiales; family JALYOK01; genus CADEHE01. The sequence continues at coordinate 6,391 of CAZAWU010000133.1, read as the reverse complement.
GGTTGACGCGCGAACTGGGCTTCGATGCCGCGATCAACTACAAGCGGGAATCGGTTCCGGAGCAACTTTCGAAGCATTGCGCGCGGGGAATCGATCTCTATTTCGACAACGTTGGCGGGCCGATTCTGGAAGCGGTGCTCGACCGACTCAACCTCAAGGCGCGCATCGTTGTGTGCGGCGCGATATCCCAATACAACCATGCGCAAGTCAGCGAGTTCGATCCGGGTCCGCGCAATATTTTCCGCTTGGTCACGCGCCGCGCACGCATGGAAGGTTTCCTGGTGTTCGACTATTGGGAGCGCGCTGCCGAGGGCATCGGCGCGCTCGCGCAGTGGTACGCAGCGGGCAAGCTCAAATATCGCGTGGACGTAGTGGAGGGACTAAAGAATGCGCCGATCGCGCTGAACAAACTCTACGACGGGTCGAACGCAGGGAAGTTGATCGTGAAGGTAGCCTAGACGGCGCCTAAACGGCGCTCGCCAGCGATCACGGCAATTGCAGAACCGGCTTTTCCGCCGGCCGGTACAACACGAGGATCTTGCCGATGTGCTGAACCGGCGCGGCGTTGAGCTGCTCGGCCAACTCGTTGAGCATGGTCTCGCGTTGGTCGCGGTCACCGGTCAAGCTACGAATCTTGATCAGCTCGTGTTTGGCGAGTGTCCGATCTACTTCCTTGATGAGCGCCGGAGTGATCCCGGCGCCTCCGATCATGGCGGTTGGTTCGAGTGCGTGCGCACGCGAGCGCAGAAAGCGGCGCTGGGCGGAGGTTATCGCTAACATAGCGCCATTGTACGGAAAGCCACGCAACCTCCGCTTCCGCTCCATGCCGCGCACCAAATCAAGCAAAGCCTGGCTTCGCCGCCACGTCACTGATCCTTACGTTCAGCGCGCCCAAGCAGAGGGCTACCGCGCGCGTTCAGCCTACAAATTGAAGCAACTCAACGAGCGCGACCGCTTTTTGAAGTCTGGCATGCGCGTCGTCGACCTTGGCGCCGCACCGGGAGGTTGGTCGCAGGTAGCGGCTGAGATCGTGGGTAAGAACGGGCAGGTGGTCGCCGTGGACCTACTTGAGATGGCGCCGGTAGCAGGTGTGCAATTCATTCAGGGCGATTTTGGCGACGCCGCGGTGCTGGATCGGGTGGTAGTCGCGCTCAAGGGCGATGCGGCGGATCTTGTGCTTTCTGACATGGCACCCAACCTAAGCGGTATCGCGAGCACGGATCAAGCACGCAGCAGCGCGCTGGCCGAACTTGCGTTGGATTTCTCGCTCGCGCACCTGAAACCCGGTGGAGCGATGCTGGTCAAAGCTTTTCATGGCGCGGGGTTCGAAGCCTTGGTCGCCGCGCTGCGGCGGGCCTTTGCTAAGGTGGTGATCCGCAAGCCGGAAGCTTCGCGCAGCCAAAGTAGCGAAGTCTATTTGTTGGCCACGAACAAGCGGTAGGCCCCGCGGGCGGCCGGCGGGCGGTGAGAGTAGAATAGGATCATGGGGTAGTCTGCGCAAGTTCCCGCAGACCGCTTCGCTCTGGCCTCTCCACATCGGGGAGGGTTAGTGGTTTGCTGGGCACTAGTCGGCGGCAAAAGGAGTGCAGTTGAACAACTTGGTCAAGAACATCGGAATTTGGCTGATCATCGCCGTCGTGCTGATGACGCTGTTTCAACACTTGGGCCGCAGCGGGGCGCGCGGCACGGAGATTCCCTACTCGGAGTTCATGAAGTACGCTAAGCAAGGCGACATTTCCGACGTGGTGATCGAAGGCAACATCCTGCGCAGCAAGCGCAAGGACGGTGAGTTCATCGTAGCCTACGCGCCGCAGGATTTCTTCATGGCGCCGGATTTGCGCCAGTGGGGCGTGAAGGTGCAGGCAAAAGCCGCTGAAGAACGCTCCTTTCTGAAGGATATATTCATTTCGTGGTTCCCGATGCTGCTGCTGATCGGCGTGTGGATTTTCTTCATGCGCCAGATGCAAGGCGGCGGGCGCGGTGGCGCCTTTTCCTTCGGCAAGAGCCGAGCGCGCATGATGGACGAGAATCAGAACAGCGTCACCTTCGCCGACGTCGCCGGTGTGGATGAAGCGAAGGAAGAAGTCGGCGAACTGGTCGAGTTTCTGCGTGATCCCGCCAAGTTCCAAAAGCTGGGCGGGCGCATCCCACGCGGCATCTTGATGGTCGGCAACCCCTGCACCGGCACGACGCACCTGGCGCGCGCCATTGCTGGCGAAGCGAAAGTGCCGTTCTTCTCCATTTCTGGCTCGGACTTCGTTGAGATGTTTGTCGGCGTCGGTGCGGCACGCGTGCGCGATATGTTCGAGCAGGCGAAGAAGAACGCGCCCTGTATCGTGTTTATCGACGAGATCGACGCCGTCGGCCGCCAGCGCGGCGCTGGCTTGGGTGGCGGCAACGACGAGCGCGAGCAAACGCTCAATCAATTGCTGGTCGAGATGGATGGCTTCGAGGCGAACTCCGGTGTAATCGTGATTGCCGCGACCAACCGTCCCGATGTGCTCGACCCGGCGCTGTTGCGTCCGGGCCGTTTCGACCGCCAAGTGGTCGTGCCGTTGCCCGATATTCGCGGGCGCGAGCAGATTCTGCTGGTGCACATGCGCAAGGTGCCGATCGCGCCCGACGTGAAGGCCGACATCCTTGCGCGCGGCACACCGGGCATGTCCGGCGCCGATTTGGCCAACTTGGTCAACGAAGCGGCGCTGTTCGCCGCGCGTGCGAGCAAGCGCCTAGTGGACATGGATGATTTCGAGCGTGCCAAGGACAAGATCTTTATGGGCGCCGAGCGCAAGTCCATGGTGATTACCGCAGAGGACAAGCGCAAGACGGCGTATCACGAGTCGGGCCATGCGGTGATCGGCATGACGCTGCCGGGTTGCGATCCTGTGCACAAGGTTTCCGTGATTCCGCGCGGGCGCGCGTTGGGGGTGACGTGGTCGCTTCCGGAGCAAGACCGCTTTAGTATTTACCGTGATGAGATGCTGGCGAACATCTGCATGCTGTTCGGCGGGCGTGTGGCCGAGGAACTGTTCGTCGGCAATATTTCTACCGGCGCATCGAACGATTTCGAACGCGCCACCAGCATCGCACGCGACATGGTCACGCGTTACGGTATGTCAGAAGCGCTCGGGCCAATGGTGTACGGCGAGAATGAGGGCGAAGTGTTCCTCGGCCGCTCGATCACCACGCACAAGAATTTGTCGGACGTGACGCTGCAGCAAGTGGACAAGGAGATTCGCCGCATTCTCGACGAGCAGTACGCGCAAGCGAAAAAGATCCTGGAAGAAAAGCGCAGTGTCGTCGAAGCGATGACCCAGGCGCTCATGGATTGGGAGACGCTGGACGCCGACCAACTCAAGGACATCATGGAAGGCCGTCCGCCGCGTCCGCCGCGTCCGACGGTGACACCGCCGCCGGCTAGCCCGAGCACAGGGGGGGCGACGCCCGGTACGACTACCGAACCGAAGGTGGCGTAGCAATTCGGTGTGTTGCGTGGTGTAGCGCGTTTTGCGTGATCCTGCGGCAGGCGGCTACCAAAACGTCGGCGAACTGTGCGCGCCAGCCGTCCTGGCGCGGCCACTGCCGCCCGATGCAAAGATCGGGATCGGTTAGCGTGCTGGCTGATTTGATATACATTGATTTGTATATCCTAGAAAATAAGAACTGGCCTAATTCAAGAATATACCCTGGCCTGGGTATATGACCGATACAACTATTTAGGAGCCCGCTCTATGGATCAGGAACGTAAATCAATCTTGTCGATCGCCATCATGGCCGCGCTGGCCGACGGCAAGAAGGATGACGCCGAACGCCGCGCGATCGAACAATTTGGCGCGCAGGGTGGTGGCGATTATTCCGGTGTGTTGATGGATGTGATTCAACAAAAGGTAAATCTCAGCGATGCCGCTAAGAGCATTTCGTCCCAGGAGGGCAAGAAGCTCGCTTATGAAATCGCTACGGTGGTGTGTAACGCCGACGGCGTGAGCAACGAGTTGGAAGGGAAGTTTCTCGATGCCTTGCGGGCGTCGCTTGGCCTCGGCGCTGCGGAAGCGTCCGTTCGCCAAGATGCCGAAGCGCTTGCGACACTTCCCGTTGCAACCGGCGCGGCGTTGGGCGGACCGAGCGACGTGGAGATGGACAAGATGATCTTGAACTACTCTATTTTGAACGGCGCGTTGGAGTTGATGCCGGAAACGCTCTCCACCATGGCCATCATCCCCCTGCAGATGAAGATGGTCTACAAGATCGGCAAAGCGCACGGATTCGATTTGGGCCGCGAACACATTCGCGATTTCATCGCCACACTCGGCGTCGGCCTGACTGGCCAATATCTCGAAGGCTTTGCCCGCAAACTCTTCGGTGGAATCATTGGCGCCATTGGTGGCGGCCTGTTGGGCGGTGTCGGCAAGCAAGCGGTGAGTACCGGCATGTCGTTCGTCACCACCTACGCGCTCGGGCAAGCGGCGAAGCGCTACTATGCCGGCGGGCGTAATTTCGAGGCGGTGAAGCTGAAAGAGCTGTACCAGTCGCTACTCGCGGACGCGAAAGGGCTCTCGGAAAAGTACGCGGGCGAGATCAAACAAAAAGCCAGCGAGATCAAATCCGCCGATGTGATGAAGCTGGTGAAAGACGCGTAGCAAGTTAGCGCTCGGCACGGCGGGCGATGCGTACTCTTCCTTGCGGCAAGTTCGTACTGCCGCTCGACCGCCCGCTGGTCATGGGCATCGTCAATGTCACGCCCGATTCTTTTTCTGACGGCGGGCAGTTCTTCTCGGCGCAAGCAGCGATCGATCATGCGGCGCAGTTGATCGAGGAGGGTGCCGATATTCTCGATATTGGCGGTGAATCTACGCGCCCCGGTGCGGCGGAAGTCGCCGTCGATGAGGAACTGCACCGCGTGATGCCCGTGTTGGAAGCGCTGCGCGATGCGAGTGTGCCGCTCTCGATCGATACCATGAAGCCGGAGGTGATGCGCGCGGCGATCGCGGCAGGCGCATCGATGGTGAACGATGTGAATGCCTTGCGCACGTTGGGTGCAGTCGAGGCCTGCGCGGAGCCGAACGTGGCCGTGTGTCTGATGCACATGCTCGGCACGCCGCGTAGTATGCAACAGGATCCCGAGTACGCCGACGTGGTCTCCGAGATCAATCAGTTCCTGTTGGAGCGAGCCGAAGTGTGCGAGCGTGCAGGCATCGCACGCGAGCGTATCGTCGTCGATCCGGGTTTCGGTTTCGGTAAGACGTCGAAGCACAATCTCAATCTGATCCGTGCTGTGCCGCAGTTCGTCGCGACCGGCTACGCTGTGATGGTTGGCATTTCGCGCAAATCGGTGCTTGGCCGGCTGGTCGGAAAAGATGCCGGCGGAAGGCTGGCGGCAAGCGTGTCGGCGGCGCTGCTGCTCGCTCAGCGTGGCGCGCATATTCTGCGCGTGCACGACGTGCAGGCCACAGTCGATGCGCTGAAGGTTTGGCAGGCGGTAGAATCGCAGGACGGTGATTGGTAACAGGTAACGAAGGAAGGTCAGTCCTCCGCGTTACTCGTCACCCGTCACATTGGATTTCAGGGAGGGAGGTCCCTTGAGTAGAAGGTACTTCGGCACCGACGGCGTGCGTGGCAGAGTAGGACTTGATCCGATCACGCCGGATTTCGTGCTGCGCTTGGGTTACGCGGCCGGTACAGTGTTGGCGCAAACGTCGCACGATCCGGCTGACCGCGAACATCCGGCGGTGATTATAGGCAAAGACACGCGCATTTCCGGCTATATGCTGGAATCGGCCTTAGAGTCGGGTTTGTGCGCCGCAGGGGTGGATGTGCTGCTGGTTGGGCCGATGCCAACACCGGCGATTGCCTATTTGACTAGAGCGTTGCGCTTGCAAGCCGGCGTCATGATCAGCGCATCGCACAATCCGTACGACGACAACGGCATCAAATTCTTTTCCGCGCAAGGCACCAAGCTGCCGGATGAGGTGGAGGCAGCGATCGAGCAGAAGCTCGATGAGCCGATCGACACCAAGCCCTCGGCGCAACTCGGCAGGGTGCGCCGCATCGATGACGCCGATGGGCGCTATATCGAGTTCTGCAAGAGTTCGTTTCCGAACGAACTCGACCTGCGCGGCATGCGCTTGGTGGTGGACTGCGCGCATGGGGCGACGTACCACATCGCACCACCGGTGTTTCACGAGTTAGGTGCGGACGTGGTCGCGATCGGCAACAAGCCCAACGGGCTCAACATCAACGATCAAGTCGGCTCCACGCATATTGATACGCTGCGGGCCGCAGTGCTCGAAAGCCATGCGGATTTTGGCATTGCGTTAGACGGCGACGGCGACCGGCTCATGATGTGCGACGCCGACGGCACCGTATTCGACGGCGATCAATTGCTCTACATCAT
>CAZAWU010000132.1:0-11264 GCA_964488915.1 uncultured Burkholderiales bacterium | reverse complement strand
TCCTGACCAGGCTTGGCGTCTTTCGCCGCGACCACGGTTACCAGTACGACCGTGTCTTCGGTCGTGACGATCACCGCGCCGCTGGCTTGGCGTGCGATTTCTCCCGTCTCCAGCGTCATCTGTTGACGGCCGAATTGGAAAGTCTTACGGATAGCTTTAGGCATGGGATTCACTTATCGGTTGGTTCGCAGCGCCGCGGCAGGCTGCCGTTGCTGCGATCGCCGCGCCGGAGATGACCGTGCGGCGCCTTGTTTCGGAAGCACGCACACAGCGCGCGTGCAGTTCTGCTGCCTGGGCGCCCGGCGAGGCTGGGTGAGCATGCCCGCCGGCGTTAGGCACCTGGACTACTTACGCAGTCCAAGCTGATCGATGATAACGCGGTACTTCTCGACGTTGCTGCGCTTGAGATAATCCAACAGGGTGCGGCGCTTACTCACCATTCTCAGCAGACCGCGGCGCGAGTGAAAGTCTTTGACATGCTGCTTGAAATGGTCGCTCAATTCATTGATGCGCGTGGTCAACAGCGCGATCTGAACTTCGGGTGAACCGGTATCTTTGCCGGAGCGTTGATAGGTTTTGATGATGCCCGCTTTTTGCGTGGACGCCATGGCCATATACTTGATCTCCAATAAACTTCTTAGCTCTCTAAACCGCGCATTTTCCCACTAAACGGCGCTTGCCTCAAGGTCAACATGCGCCCGGCCGGGGATGGGCTGCCCGCCCGATGAGCTCATCAGCCGCTGCGCGCGCAGCTCCCCAGCCCCAACACCCACCACCCCCAGGAAGCGCCCAGCCGCATAGGCGCGCGCGCATGCCGGCGCCGCGCCACGATAGGCTATGCAGCGCCCGTGCTGCAAATCCGCCGCCTGCGCCGGTTCCAGTTCCAGCCTGGGCAAGGCTGCCACGAGCGCGTCCACCGGTAGCAAACGCCGCGCGCGCGCGGCGGCGTCGGCCGCAGCAAGGGCATCGAAGCCGATGGCATCGGCAAGCCGGAACGCGCCACTGGCCGTGCGCCGCAGCCGGCTCAGATGCGCACCGCAGCCCAACGCCGCGCCGATCTGCTCCGCTAAGGTGCGCACGTAGGTGCCTTTGCTGCAGGTCATGCTGATATCCAGTTCGTTGCCGCGCCAGGCGACGAATTCGAGTGTATGCACTTCGACCCGGCGCTGAGCCCGCTCCACCTCTATACCCTGCCTGGCATACTCGTATAAATGTTTTCCATTCTTTTTGACGGCAGAATACATTGGGGGAGTTTGAGAGATTTGCCCACGCAAACCGGCTAGCGCCGGCTCAATTTGCGCTTCACCCACGTGTACCGGGTGCCTTGCGAGGACGCGCCCGTCGCGATCGCCGCTATCGGTAGTCACGCCCAGCGCCACCGTCGCCTCGTATCCTTTGTCGGCCTCCAGCATGAACGCGGCGAACTTGGTCGCCTCACCAAAGCAGATGGGCAGCAAGCCGCTCGCAAACGGGTCCAGCGTGCCGGTGTGGCCAGCCTTCTCGGCATTGAACAGGCGCTTGACCTGCTGCAAAGCGTGGTTGGAACTGATGCCCTCGGCTTTGTCGAGAAGCAGTACGCCGTCCACGCGGCGCTTGGGCGCTTTACCGCTTTGGCTCTTCATCACCGTCTCTGCCGCGCGGACCGCCATCCGCATCTTGGTGGGCGCGCGCTTCGTCTTCGCTCACGGCGCGATCAATGAGGTTGGCCAGCCGCGTGCCACGCTCGACAGACTCGTCGTAGACAAAATGCAGTTGCGGCACACTGCGCACCGACAAGCGGCGCGAGAGGGCACTGCGCAAAAAACCGCCGGCATGCTCAAGTCCAGCCACGGTTGTTTGGTGCGCCGTTTGATCATCGAGCGCCGTGACGAAGACTTTGGCGTGCGACATGTCGGAAGACACTTCCACGTCGGTGATGGTCACCATGTGCACACGCGGGTCCTTCAGCTCGGTGCGGATCAGCTCCGAGAGAATGCGTTGGATTTCGTCGGCGACGCGCTGCGTGCGGGTGTGTTTCATTAGGTGACGAGTGACCGGTGAAGCGTGACGAGCCTTTACTCGTCATCTGTCACGTGTTACTTGTTACAACGTTCTCGCCACTTCCACCACCTCGAACACCTCGAGCTGGTCGCCTTCTTTGATGTCGTCGAAACCGCGCAACGACAAGCCGCACTCGAAACCCGCTTTCACTTCGCGCACGTCGTCCTTGAAGCGCTTGAGCGAGTCGAGTTCGCCGGTGTGGATCACCACGTTGTCGCGCAGCACGCGCACGCTGGAGCCGCGCTTGACCATACCGTCGAGCACGTAGCAGCCCGCCACCGCGCCAACCTTGGAAATGCGGAACACTTGGCGAATCTCGACCTGGCCGATGACGTTCTCTTTGCGCTCCGGCGCTAGCATGCCGGTCATCGCCGCTTTCACTTCATCCACCGCTTCGTAGATGATGTTGTAGTAGCGGATATCGACGCCGCTGGTGGCCGCCAGCTTACGCGCAGCCACATCGGCGCGCACGTTGAAGCCGATGATGACAGCTTTGGAAGCCAACGCGAGGTTCACGTCCGACTCCGTGATCGCGCCCACGCCGGTGTGCAGCACGTTCACTTTCACCTCGGCGGTGGACAGGCGCTCCAACGCATGGCGCAGCGCCTCCCACGAACCTTGCACGTCGGCCTTGACGATGAGCGAGAGGGTCTTCACTTCGCCTTCGCCCATCTGTTCGAATACATTCTCCAGTTTCGCGGCTTGCTGCTTCGCGAGTTTCACGTCGCGGAACTTGCCCTGGCGAAACAGCGCGATCTCGCGCGCTTTGCGTTCATCCGGAATAGCCAGGATTTCCTCGCCGGCATCGGGCACGCCGGACAAGCCCTGGATTTCCACCGGAATCGATGGCCCGGCTTCTTGCACGTTGCGGCCCGCTTCATCCAGCATGGCGCGCACGCGGCCGTACTCGGGTCCGGCCAGCACGACGTCGCCGCGCTTGAGCGTGCCGCGCTGAACCAGCACGGTGGCGACCGGGCCGCGGCCTTTGTCCAGACGCGCCTCGATCACGACACCGTGGGCTGGCGTGTCTTTGGGCGCTTTGAGATCGAGCACCTCGGCTTGCAGCAGCGTGCGTTCGAGCAGATCGTCGATGTTCTTGCCGGTCTTTGCCGACACCTCGACGAACTGCGTATCGCCGCCCCACTCCTCCGGCACCACGCCGCGCTGCACCAGTTCTTGGCGCACGCGCTCGGAGTTGGCTTCCGGTTTGTCGATTTTGTTAATGGCCACCACCAGCGGCACGTTGCCGGCGCGCGCGTGGTTGATCGCCTCCAGCGTTTGCGGCATGACGCCGTCATCGGCCGCGACCACCAGCACCACGATATCGGTCACTTTCGCGCCGCGCGCTCGCATGGCAGTGAACGCCTCGTGGCCGGGCGTGTCGAGGAAGGTCAGCATGCCGCGCGGCGTTTCGACGTGGTACGCACCGATGTGCTGCGTGATGCCGCCGGCTTCGCCGCTTGCCACGCGGGTACGGCGGATGTAGTCAAGCAGCGACGTCTTGCCGTGATCGACGTGGCCCATCACGGTGACCACCGGCGCGCGCGCGAATTGCTCCGCGTCGGCTTCGCGCTTGGTGGCGACTTCCTCGGCGAGCAACGCATCGGGATCGTCCAATTTTGCGGCGATGCCCTTGTGCCCCATTTCTTCGACCACGATGAGCGCGGTCTCTTGGTCAAGTACTTGGTTGATGGTCGCCATGGTGCCGAGCTTCATCAGCGTCTTGATCACCTCGGCCGCTTTGACCAGCATCTTCTGTGCAAGCTGCGCCACGGTGATGGTTTCGGGCACGGCGATCTCGCGCGCGACTTGTTCCAGCGGCTGCTGCGGCGCGCGCTCTTCTTCTGCGTGCTTCTTGTGGCCCGCGCGTCCGCGCGGATCGCGCCAACCGCTCGCGCCTGGGGTCGCATCGCCGCGCACCTTCAACGCGCGCTTCTTCGGTCCTTCGTCGACCCAAGCGGTGGCAGTCTTCGCAGGTGGTTTCTTAACTGGAGGCTTCTTGGCATCCGGCTTGTCCGTCTTCGGCCGGTGCAGCGTGCCGTCCGGCGCCGCGCCGGGCTTCGCTTCGGCGGGTTTCGCCTCCGCGACAGCGGCAGTGGCCGCGGGCGCTGCACTCGCCTCCTTCGCTTCCGGCGAAGGCGCAGGCGCTTCGGCCTCTTCGGCCTTGCCGCGCGCGCGCTTCTGTTTTTCCGCAGCGTCAGCGGCTTGGCGGCGCACCAGTTCAGCGTGCTTATCGGCCTCGGCTTGGCGCTGCTTGAGCTGCGCCTCGTCAAGCACCGGTGCGGGCGGTGCTACGGGCGGCGCCTCCACCGGCACAACTTGCGCTTCAGCCGGAGCTTGCTCCGACGCATCGCGCTTAACGAACACGCGCTTCTTGCGCACTTCGACCTGAATGGTGCGCGCCTTGCCCGTGGTTGCGTCGGCTTTCTTGATCTCTGTGGTCTGGCGCCGTGTTACCGTGATGCGCTGGCGCGGCTCGGCTTGCGCCCCGTGCGCGGCGCGCAAGTGGTCGCGCAGCAGCGTTTTATCCTGCTCGGTGAGGAAGTCTTCAACCGTGGCCTTGTTCACGCCAGCAGCGCGTAGCTGCTCGAGCAACACGGCAGGCTGAACTTTGAGCTCGCTAGCGAATTGGGTGACGTTGCTTTTGGCCATAGGGTGTCTTAAGCGGTTGCTGCGCTGTTATCGGCTTCAAACCAGGGTTTGCGCGCGATCATGATCAACTCTTTCGCACGCTCCGGGTCCATCTCGGGAATCATCTCCAGCAAGTCGTCGACCGCCAAATCCGCAAGCCCTTCACGGTTGGTCACGCCCTTAGAGACCAATTGACGCGCCGTGCCCTTATCCATCGATTCCATGTTGATGAGATCGGGATCGGCGTTCTCAACGCGTTCTTCCGAGGCGATTTCCTCGGTCAGCAACGCGTTGCGCGCGCGGCTGCGTAGCTCGTTCACCGTGTCTTGGTCGAAGGCTTCGATCTGCAGCAATTCGTCCAGAGGCACGTAGGCGATCTGTTCGAGCGATTGGAAGCCTTCTTCGATCAAGATGTCGGCGACTTCCTGATCGACGTCCAATTTCTCCATGAACAATGTGCGTGCGCTGCTCGTCTCGGCCTCGGTCTTCTCGCGCGCTTCGCCTTCGGTGAGAATGTTCAATTCCCAGCCGGTCAACTCGGAGGCCAGCCGCACGTTCTGGCCCGCCCGGCCAATCGCTTGCGCGAGCTGCTCTTCGGGCACCACGACGTCCATGCTGTGCTTCTCTTCGTCGACGGTGATCGAGTTCACTTCCGCCGGTGCCAGCGCGTTGATGACGAACTGCGCTGGATCGTCCGACCACAACACGATGTCGACGCGCTCGCCGCCCAATTCTTGCGTGACCGCTTGCACGCGCGAGCCGCGCATGCCGACGCAGGTGCCGATCGGATCGACGCGCCGGTCGTTCGACTTCACCGCGATCTTGGCACGCAAGCCAGGGTCGCGCGCCGCCGCTTTGATCTCCAGCAGGCCTTCTTCCATCTCCGGCACTTCGAGCTCGAACAGCTTGACGATGAAATCCGGCGCGGTGCGCGAGAGGATCAACTGCGGGCCGCGCCCGCCGCGCTCCACGCGTGCGATGTAGGCGCGCACGCGATCGCCGGTGCGGATGCCTTCTTTCGGAATCATCTGATCGCGCGGCAGCAAGCCCTCGACGCGGCCGGATTCGATGATTGCATTGCCGCGCTCCAAGCGCTTGACTGTACCGGTCAGCAACGGCTCCTTGCGCTCAAGGAAATCGTTCAGGATCTGCTCGCGCTCGGCATCACGGATCTTCTGCAGGATAACCTGCTTGGCAGCCTGCGCACCGATGCGGCCGAACTCGATCGGCTCGAGCGGCCCTTCGATGAGATCGCCCGGCAGCACCGCAGCGTTGTGCTTGACCGCGTCCGACATCGGGATCTCGAGTTCTTCGTTGAAATACTCTTCGTCCTTCACGACTTTCCAGCGCCGGTAAGACAGATAAGCACCATCGGCCGGATCGATGGTCACGCGCACATCGGCATCGTCCGGGAAACGCCGCTTGGTGGCCGACGCCAGCGCCATCTCAAGCGCCATGAACACGATGTCCTTGTTGACGTTCTTCTCGCGTGAGAGCGCGTCCACGAGGAGTAGCACCTCTTTCGACATGCGCCCGACCGGCGCCTCTTCGCCCGTGGAGTAAACGGTCGGAGGGATCTCCGGCTCTGTTGCGGCCACACTTGCCGCGCTAGCAGCTTCAACCATTCAAATGACTCGTCTCGTTAGTGTTCGATCAGACCCGCTTGCCCACTTGCTTGCCACCTGGCTTGTTTGCCGACTTGCCGATACTCGGCACGAGCCGGGCTTTGTCGATCTCGTGCAACTCAAAGTATTCCGTAACGCCCTCGAACGTCAGCCCAATGCGGCCCTCGGCGCTGGCCGACAGGCGCCCCGTGAAATTGCGCTGCACACCCTTACTTCCCCGCGGCACGCGCACCTTAATGTGCGCCTCTTCGCCCTGGAAACGCACGAAGTCAGCGAGCTTGCGCAGCGGCCGGTCCAGCCCCGGCGAGGACACTTCCAAGCGCTCGTAGTCGACGCCTTCGACTTCAAACAGGCGCGTCAGCTGATTGCTCACCAGCGCGCAGTCGTCGACATTGACGCCATCGGCTTTGTCGATGAATACGCGCAGCAAGCCACGCTGGCGTTCGCAATCCACCAGCTCGAAACCCATGCCGCTCAAAGTCCGCTCCACCAAGGCGCTGATATCCACCATGTACCCAGAAACAAAAAATGGGCTCCCCAGCCCATTGTTTGAGTCATTTTAAGAACATGAAATGTTAACAGATTTTCACCTGTACGTCACCTTCGATCGAGAGCGCCCCAGTAGACTCGGAGAACAGCGTGTGCAATATACAGCCACCAGGTAACTAGGTTGATTCGCTTGCATTATTATTCTCAACATTATCCTTAAGTTAGTATCAGCGATAAGCGAGCATACCCGACGCAGCGGCAACGCGGTACAATCGCTTTCGCTACGCGCGCTGAGAAAAAAGACGAACGCGCGTTTGCAGTACGCGGTTACCACGTAGCACGCGCACTGACGACAACAACAATTCAATTGCGAGGCACGAAGCCGTTGCGCAGACCCACTTGCCGCGACGGAATCTTCAAACGGGACGACGGTCTCACCTGATTTTTAGGGTAGCCAAGACCGGGGTAGCGTTTCGCCCATACAAGCTTAACGAGGAGCTCGTCGCATGTGGAATTACATCGTTGAACTGAGCATCATGTCGGGCGGCCTCATTCCGCTCATGGCCCTGCTGCTGCTCATCACCATCGCGGTCATCATCGAGCGGCTGTACTTCTTCGGTCGCGTGCTCGCCGCCGGCAAAGCGGTCGAACACGACTTGCATACGGTGAAGTACCAAGGCGTCGACGAGCTGCGCAAGCTCTCGCAGCATTACAAAGGCACGGTGCAGTCCGTGGTGCTCGACGCCGGCCTGGAGTCGCGCGGGGAAAGCAGCGAAGACATGGACCGCCACATCGAAGAAGCGATCATGTGGAATCTCCCGCGCCTGGATCGCTACATGTGGATACTCGACACCTCGGTCACGCTCGCGCCGCTCATGGGCTTGTTCGGCACCATTATCGGCATGATCGACACTTTCAACGTGCTCGGCGCCGGCGCCGCCGGCAAGCAGAGCGAAGTCACCGGGGGTATCGCGCACGCGCTGATCGCCACCGGCGCGGGCTTATTCATCGCCATCGTCGCGATTGTGTTCTTGAACTACTTCAACAAGCGCATCCGCCTCGCGCTGCACCAGATGGAGCTGCTCAAGGTCATGATGATTAACCGCTTGCACGGCGGCGGCACCGGCCAGGTGCAGCTGGCGCAGCGGCCGCGCAGCGAAAGCTTCGGCGAGGCGCGCGCGGTGCCCGCGGCGGGATAAGAGCGCGTGGCCATGAAACATTACCGCTATCTCGAGGTCGAGCGCCCGCGCATCGAAATTATTCCGATGATCGACATCATGATGTTCCTGCTGGTGTTCTTCATCATGATCACGCTGACCATGATCGCCGGCTCGGGCATCCCGCTCGATTTGCCGAGCGCAAAAACCGCACAGCAGCTGGAATCGACCAAAATTACCATCGGCGTCGACAAGACCGGCGCGCTGTTCGTCGAGGGCAAAAGCATCGAACCAGAAGCTTTGACGCAGCGCCTGCAAGGCGCGCAGGGCGAAGGCAAGAAACTGGACGTCGTGATTGAAGGCGAAAAGGCCGTGCCGCTGCAAATCCTGCTGCGCGTGATGGACGTCGTGCGCGGCGTAGGCATCACCGCCGTCGGCATCGCCACCAAGCCTGAATAGCACACACAACTAGAACAAGCACCGCAAGCGAAGTATGAAACAACCGGCGCCCGAAGAGCGCACGGCGAACCCTGCATCCGCCGCTCACCCCGCGTCTAGCCCGGCGGCAGCGCCGAAGCGCGGCGACGTTGCGCCGCTGTGGGCGAAACCGCAAGCGATCAAAGAAGAGCGCGCTCTGCGCTGGGCGCTGCTCGCCGCCGTATTCGTCGAGGCGGGTTTGCTCGCCGGGCTGTGGGGCCTCGCAAGCCTTGCGCCGACGCGTGACGACACGCCGCCGCCGCTGCGTATCGTGCTGCAGGAACCTGAGAAGAAGCCCGAACCGGCGCCCGAACCTCTGCCGGAGCCACCGCCGCCCCCGGTAGAAGAACCGCCGCCACCGCCGGTAGACAAGAAGCCGCCCCCCAAACCAGTACCGCCAAAGGCGCCACCGCCCAAAGAGGAACTGCCGCCACCAAAACCCGAGCCGCTACCACCGCCGCCGGAGCCCGAGCCGCCACCACCACCGCCCGAACCGGAAGCGCCGCCACCGCCGAAGGTAGAAGAACCACCGCCGCCGCCTAAGGAGGAGCCACCGCCGCCTCCCCCGCCGCCGGAACCCGAGCCACCGCCGCCGCCGGTGAAAGTGGAGGAGCCGCCACCACCGCCTCCGCCTCCGCCGCCACCACCGAAGGAGGAACCGCCGCCGCCACCCAGACCGGTGGTGCGGGAGGAGCCACGTCCGCTGCCGATGCCCGAGCCGAAGATTCAGAAGAAGGAAGCTCAGGTGATCGCGGTTGCGCCGCGTAAGGAAACGCCGGCGCCACAGGTCGAATTGAAGGTCGAACGGCCTCTGCCGCTGCCGCCAAAGACGGAGACGCCTCCGCCGCCGGTGCTGCGCCCGGTGACACCGCCTCCGCCGCCAGCACTCAAGCCAACCCAGCGCACAAAGGAAGAACCCGAGTACGTGCCGCCGCCGGCGCAAGTGCAAGCGCCCCGTCCGACGCCGCCGCCGCCACCGCCTCCACCGCCTCCACCCCCGCCTGCGCCCACTCCGCCGAGAGTGGAGGCACCTCCACCTCCGCCGCCCGCACCGAAAGTGGAAGCGCCGCCGCCTCCGCCGCCCAAACCGGAAGCACCGGTAATTGCCGCCGCGCCGCCGCCGACGCGCGAAGCGCCCGTCGCACCCGAATTGAAGGTGGAGGCACCGCGCGCGGTAAGAGAGGAACCCAAACCGGAGCCACCACCACCCCCGCCACCTCCGCCGCCCGCGCCGAAAGTGGAAGAGCCGCCGCCTTCGCCACCACCGCCACCACCCAAGGTGGAGGAGCCACCGCCTGCACCGGTGGTGAAAGAGCCGCAAGTTCGTAAGCAGAAAGTGGTCGAAACCTTGCGGCCGATCAAGCTCGTTTATCCAGAAATCGCCAAGCGCAACGGACGCGAGGGCAAGATCAAGATTCACATCCACGTGAACGCGGAAGGAACCGGCAAGAGCGTTGATTTCCTCGATGCCGATCGCCCAAAAATGTTCGACCGCGCCGTGCGCGAAATGTACCTGCAGGAAAAGCTATTCCCCGCGAGCGAGAACGGCTACATCGTCGAGACCACGGTTATCTTCACGCTCAAAGAAGGCGGATAATCGCGCCTTTTCGTCTCATGACGGAGGCGCATGGACACGCTCGCCCGCAACTATCCCGCGTTCAGCGCGGTGGCATTGCTGATCGCATCGAACGTCTTCATGACGTTCGCCTGGTACGGCCACCTGAAGAACCTCGCCGGCAAGCCGTGGATCATCGCCGCGCTGGTAAGCTGGGGTATTGCGCTGTTCGAGTACTTGCTGCAAGTGCCGGCCAACCGCATCGGCTTCACCGCGATGTCGCTGGCGCAACTCAAAATCACACAAGAAGTCATTACGCTCTTGGTGTTCGTTCCGTTTGCGGTCCTCTACATGGGGGAGAAGCTGAAGCTCGATTACTTGTACGCGGGGATTTGTTTGCTCGGAGCGGTTTATTTTGTTTTTCGCGACGCGTAACGCGCCTAAAATTGCGCGCACACGAATCCAACCTACTCGGAGCCCAGCGTGAGCTTTGCCGACACTCTCAAAACCTTGCCCGGCGTTTCGCATCTCGCCGCGCTGCAGCTGATCGACGCCGTCACCGGCGAACTCGTGCACACCATCGAGCACAAACAAGGTCAAATCGGCTCGCTCGCGGTGTACAACTATCTCGCGCAGCAGTTCGGCGCCATTACCCAAGCCGCTGCGGTGCGCGGTCTAACCTTGTACGGCGAGCACACCGATGATGCGCGCACCAACCCCGGCAAACATCCGAATATCGATCGGCTCATTCAGTTGAGCGAAGGCGGCACGACGTTGCGCGTAAAGCACGTGTTCGCGGGCGCCGCGTAGCGGACTTGTCGACGTAGGGCGGACCAAGCCGGGCAACGGCTGGCTGCCCATCGGCTAACGCCTACTGCCTGCGCGCAGCAGGCGCCACCACCGCCACCAAGCCCACCCAGCGAAGGCGATGAGAACAATCGCGCCAACGCCGAACACCGCGCGCCCGAGGTACTCGCCAACGCCGATCTTCATTGAATCCGCCGCGGTCCCAATCGCGCCGCCGAAGTGCCGCTCGCCGGGCCAGAATGCGACCCAACTGCCCACCAGCGCGAACGCGCTCACCATGGTCGCACCGAGAAACGCGTTGAGTGTCGACTCACCGTCGGCGGGCAACAGCATGAGCAGTCCGCCCAGCACGAACACCGCGCCCGCCGTGCCGACTACCCAGCGCGGCGCCTTGAAGTAACTCGCCGGCGCGGCGATCCAGCCTACGGCGAGTGCGATAAGCGCGAGGCCGCCGAGGACGAGTAGCACGCCGAGGATCAGGCG
>CAZAWU010000131.1:0-11338 GCA_964488915.1 uncultured Burkholderiales bacterium | reverse complement strand
CGCTGCGCATTCAGGTGGAGGCGGTCAAGGCACAGTAGACCGCCCTTTTCCGTAGCGCCCGACGACGTGCTACGGCTTCCAGCGGTGGTTCAGTCTCAATCTATTAAACGGAGTATCGCCCTGAAATTTTCTTTGAACACTCACCGAGTGTTACTCGTTGTTGTATATCAAACACCACCATGATGGTCCGCACAAGGAGCACGAAGTGAGACCCCCTCGCTCGAGTGAGAACCGATCGGCGGCCGTGTCGATCGACGAGCGCATTGCCGCGATGGCGGACTGGCGCGGGCAGATGTTGAGTAGGGTGCGCCGGCTAATCCATGAAGCCGACCCGCAGGTCGTCGAAGCGGTGAAATGGCGCAAGCCGTCAAACTCGATGCTCGGCGTCCCGGTGTGGTCCCATTATGGGATTCTATGCACCGGCGAAACCTACAAGGACAAAGTCAAACTGACTTTCGCCAAGGGCGCTTCGTTGAAAGATACAAGCAAGCTGTTCAACTCGAGTCTCGAGGGCAACACCCGGCGCGCGATCGACATCCATGCTGGGGACACATTGAACGCGCGCGCGTTCAAGTCGCTCGTGCGCGCGGCGGTTGAACTGAACACCGCGCTCGCTGAGAAAAAAACAAAGCGGTCGAAGTAGCCGATTGCACGCTAACGCTTAGTCTTTACCCGGGTAGTCGAAGACTGCCTCGGTCGCGTCCTCAGTCAGAAAGAACACTCGGTACTCTTTCTTTTCATGGTTTACGCCGATCCACATGCGGTTATGCCGCGTGCTGCTCGGCGCTTGCAGCAAGAACTTCCAACCGGGTTCGCAATCGGTCTCGAAAAACTGCTGCCAATATTCGGCTGTCCAGCCCGCGGCGCCGCAGCCATGGCGAAAGTAAGCGTCTTTAAATTGCTCTTTAGTGATTTCGATGTAAGGCATGCCGTCTGCCATTGCAACTTATCCGACAACTTGCACGTGGACGTCTTCAAAACGTCCGGCATCAAAGCCGGTGATCGATAGGCTATGCCCCCAAAACAGATCACCGCATTCGTACCATAGCATCGCCGTCTCGTCGCCGCTGACGTGGATGATGCTCAGCGTGAGGCACGCGCGGAATTGGGCATTGTCCAGTTTCGGATATGCGAACGCGCGCATAGAGCCGTCCGGCTGCTTCGCTGCGCCGCTGCGCCAGCCGTCGTTGTAGGCATCGAGCAATTCCTCGGCGATCGAGCGGCGACACTTGCCGTCGTTTAGTTCCAGGCCTGTGACGATGGCGCGCGCGAGGGCGAGAGTCGATTCGGCGGAACAACCGTCAAAATCGATCGAGATCTCGACGTCGTGTCCCTTGTACTGCGCTGAGCCTTTGAGCCCATCTTGAGTTGGGACCAACGCGCTGAGCTTATCGGCTACCGGTTCGGTCATCGTGTTGCCGAGTGATCGGGAAACTGCAAATTCTACGCGAAGCAAGTGCTCGGTTGGGGTTGATACAAACGGATACACATTAGCGAGCCGGTTGGGGATTTTTAACGGTACAGCGGTAAGCGCCGTTGAGGTAAGATTCGTTAACGTACACATTCGCCGCGCCAGAACTCCTCCTTCCAGCGGCACATCAACCGGATTCGAGAATTGTAGGCTGTTGAACTGGCCATCGCATGCGCCTTTTCTTTCGCCGGCCGATGGCCGAGTGCCCGAGCTGGCGCAGCGTCGCGTTGCACGCAGTTGGAGGTCTTACGGAAGTCGGCGTTTCCGGGGACGAACGATGGCTCCTGGTCGTCGCTCACTCGGGGCACGGCTTGATCGATCTGGAAACGGGCGCTCGTGCGGCGCGCGACGATGAAGCACCGGCGAACGATTCACCCTGGATAAAGCGGCCGGAACGCCTCGTACAGGGTATTGGGCCGGCGCAGGAAGATTGGTTCTCTGTTGTGGGGCTTTGGGGTGGAAATTTGCCGTACGAAAGTTCGAGCGGCTGGCAATGCAAACTCGTGCGCTCGCGCAGCAGTGAACGCGCAATGCTTTCGTCATCGCACCGGCAATGGTTAGTCGCGAAGCCGGTTACCGAGATCAAGGCCTTCGGGTTCTCGCCATCCGGCAACTACCTGATTCTTGGCACGAGCAGCGAGCTCGCCGTATGGAGATGCGAAGTTTGACCCATCACGCAACCTCTCGGAGTCGGAGGATATGGACTATGCGTAGGCTTGCAGTTCCTTTTCTCGCTACAGCATTTGCGCTCGTTCCAGCCCGCGCGCAGAACAACGACCAAGCCTATCTGCGCGCGCTGGTGACGGTGCAAGCCGTAGGCACGCTCGGCACGATGGTGAAAGATTGGTGCGACGAACGCAGCCCGCAAACGCAAGACGCGCACGCGACAAACCTAAGCCAGTGGCGCAAATCGGTCGCGCTCGATGAGATCGACGCGCGGCTCGCGGCGCGCAAGCGCGCCGCGCCCGATTCCCAAGCGCAGCGCGATCGTCTCTACGCGCGCATGGACGAGCACTATAAGAAACCCGGTACCGTATGCGGGAATCTCGAGAAATTCTTGCTGACCAATTTTGACCCCAAACAGATGTACCCGGCCGAATACAAGCTTGCATTGGCCCCGCAGGAGGCGGGCGCAGCGAAAGGCTCAGACGCGGGTTCTCAGCCGGTAGACGATGCTCCAGCCGCCAAGCGCGCCGAGCCGGCGGCAGATGAGAAGCGCTCAGAACCGGCGACGAAAGCGGCAGCCCCGGACACCGCAAGCGCGGCGAAACTCGGCGCAGAAATCCCCATCGCGCAACTGCGCGCGCCAGCCGGCAAGGGTTTGCAGACCGCCGACATTGTGGGCCTGTTGTACCACGGCTGGGGTGTGTCCACGGTAAGCGGTTACAAGTACAGAGACGCCGTCGGCCCGTTCTTGCTCAAGAACGGCAAAGCCTATAAGCGTGTGGTGCCGCCCGAAGGAATCGACATCGAGAAATCGCAGAAGCTGGAGCCGCAGATGTGGGGTGAATGGCGCAAAGCCGGCAAGGGTTATGAGTTGCGCTGGCCGGACGGCGCGTGGCAGGCGGTCAAGGGCGAACTGCAAAAGCCTTTCGCGGCGGGCGCCAAGCTCAACGGCATCTATGAGAACCACAACTTCGAGGGTTCGGTCGGCTTCGGCGGCATGTACTTTCGCAGATCGTACATTTTCAAATCTGATGGGCGGATCGAGACTAGGAACTTCACCCAAGGTTCATCAGGCTCGCTAGCCGCGCTGGCGGGTTATTCAGGCAGCGCCAGCACCGCAAGCGACGGCAAGGGGACACGCTCGACATCAGTCGCGGCCGGCACAGACTCACAAGGCGGCTCACCCGTGACGCAAGCTCCCTCGGTGGTGGTCACCAGCGAAAGTTCGAAAAACGACGGCGCCGAGCACCGCGGCGACTACCGCGCCAGCGGTTACACGCTGGAAGTCATGCTCGACAGCGGCCGCAAGCTGCAAGTGATGGCTTTCCCCTGGGGCACGGAGCGCCTCTGGATCGCGGGCCTCACTTACACGCTCTGTAAAGCGACCGAGGATTGCTAGCCTAGCGGTACATACTGGGTTAGGGATATATCTATGCATGACCTGTCACTTTTCTATCAATATCAACCTGATATAAGTATATGTGCAATCTCAACGCAATCGGTATGAAAATGCGCGGATTTTTGTTTGCTGCATCGCTGTGGTTCGTCACACTCATCGCGCACGCATTCGATGTACCGCCGGGCTGGAGCATGCGCGAAGAAAACGGCGTGCAAGTTTTTGTTCCAGGCGATCTACAGGAGGGGGAAATTTTCGAAGTGCGGATTTTCCCGCGCGCATCCATGGCAGGCGCCGAGCTGGAGGCGTGGCTCAAGCAGCAAGGCGGACGGGACAAACCGAGCGAAGGTAAATGGACGGGCGAGCTTAGCACCAAGCTGCCGGACGGCAACATCGCGGCGGGCACGCGCGGTTGGGTCGACGCGAAGGGAAGGAATGGCGCGGCGGTGTACAGCGCGGTCAGCGTGGATAAGATGAACGGGCGCATTGCGCGCATCCTGCTGAACGAATCGCCGGCGGTGAAGCGCCATCAGAAGGCGGCGACGGAACTGGCGGGGCAGCTCGGCGCGCAGGAGATGCGTTCGGCGAAAACAGAAGACCGGGCGACCGATGTCGAAGCGCAGCCGCCGGCCGTGGACAACATTAAAGCCGGCGGACCCCTGCAACCGGGCCGCTATGTGGGTAACTTATCCAACGACAAGAGAGAAGTCTTACGCCGCTTTGATGTACTGCTATTCGCCAACGGCGAGTACCAATTTCTCGAAGGCGGCAGCAAGCACACGCCCACGGGCAAGTACACTTATCGCGAAACCACCGGCAAGCTCGATATTCAAGATCCACTGTGGAACAGCAAGTACGAACCGGATGAAGATTTCTGCGTTTACGGCAAGAATGCGAAGGGCGAGTACGTGATCTACGCGGAAGACTATTACGGCGTAGGAACGTTTCGCGTGACGCTCACGCGCGTGGGCGACGTGGATCGCGCGCCGCCGACCCAAGCGAAGAAGAAACGCGAGCAAGAAGAAGCCGAGGCCGCACGCTACAAGTACGTCACCGCACCCGGCAAAGGTCTGGGCGCGAAGGATATCGAAGCCATCGTCTATCGCTGGGAACAGATTTATGAGATCGGTGGCTTGCAGTTACACGATTACGCCTATTTGCTGCTCATGGACGGCACGGTGTATCAAGGCTTGCCCGTCCCGCCGGAAGACATGGATGTGGCGGCATCGAAGAAGAACGAATCCAAATCCTGGGGACGCTGGCGCAAAAGCGGCGGCAACTACGAAGTCGCTTGGGCCGATGCGCCGCACAAGTTCGAACCGCTCAAACAAGCCAACGTAGTCGTGCCTGCAAAGCCGAACGAGCGAGCGCAAGGCACCTGGACCGGCGCGTCGTCGTACTCGATGCCCGGCGGCGCGGGGTCGTGGCTCAACTGGGGCATAACATTGACGGCCGATGGCCGCTTCGAGAAGTTCCGCAGCGGCGGTGCGGGCAGCGGGCAGATGGGCGAACTGAGCGGAACCAAGGTGACCACCGGCGCAGTGTTCGACGACGAAGGCTCGGTGTCGGTCGTCAGCGGCCCCAACATCGGCGGCGGCTCGCAGTCGAAAAGCGAGAAGACCAAAGCTGATCGCAGCGGCACTTACGCGCTCAACGGCTACACGCTGGAATTGCGTTACGACAACGGAGCGATTGTGCGGCTACCGTTCTTTTGGAGCGACGCCAAACGCGATATGGTTTGGTTCGAGGGAAGTTTGCTGTCTACACCGAAGGATAAGAAGTAAACGGACGCTCTGCATCCCCACGCCACTGCCTTGTTGCCCGAAGTACGCGAACGCCGCGACACGGCACTGCGCAACCGCGAGTTCGACCGCGAGGTGCAGCGCATTGAAAAGCTATGGGTCGGCACGCCGCTATCGCATCGCGCCTGCGGGCCGGGACCGCACGGGCATGGTGCTCGTGTACGACGCTATGGTGGCATTTGCCGCAGGCGATGCGGCGGCGTTCGCTGCTGCGTTTTGCAGCGCCATGGCCTTTCGATCTTTGGCGTTTCGCTGGCAGGTGTTCCTGATCCCGCATAGCCCGGAGAACGTCGGGATAGCCTGCCGGCGTTCGACACCGGCGATACGCTCGTCGACGCGCCTTGGGCGATGTTGCGCGATCTCGCGCCGGCGCCGCTGCATCCGCTCGTCGAGCGCGTGGAGCAGCGGCTGCGGCGGGACTATCCCAGCTACCGGTAGGGCGCTTCAGTGCATCCACTTTGGCCTCTGCTGGTTACCCGCGCATTCCCCAGGTTCACCGGCGGCGTGTTCGAATTGCGTTACGATAACGGCCATGTGGAGCGCCAGCAGTCGCGTTCTCATGCAGCGAGATGAACTGGATCTAGGCGAACGGCACGCGCTTGTTGTTGAACGCATCGCCAACTACTTGCGTCGAAACTCTAAGGTTTTGGGAACAGAGAGACTTAGCTTATGCGCCAACAGCACATTCAACTGATACGCAGCCGACTGATCGCAGCGTTGCTGTTCGTCATCGCATTCGGGATCGGTTTCGCGCGCGCCGACGAGAGCGCCACGATACTCAACCGCGCGTTCAGCGGGTCGACGGAAACCGGGCTCGATCTTGCGATCAAGGTGCTTGCGGTCGACTCTGTGGCGGTAACCGGGGAAGAACCGCAAGTGCAAGTCGCCGCTGGGAAACGTTCGATCGAGGTGTTGTGCGAGACGCGCGTCTTCGGCGGCATGGGCCGCGCGGATTTGAACACTAAGGCGAGCATCAGCGCCGATCTGCAAGCCGGCGGCGTGTACCAACTCGAAGCCGAAGCGTCCGAGCGGGGTAACTGCGCGCCGGTGTTGCGCTAACGCATCCTGTCGCCGAGTTTCGCCGCGAACGCACCGCTGCCATTGAGCACAGACCGCAACAATTGGCTTGCATGCCTGCGTCACACCGCGACGCTTGCGGCGTGCCTCGCCGTGCTCGCGCTTGGCGCGTGCAGCGCGATGCGCTTCGCTTACGGCTACGCCGACAACTATTTTGTCGGCATGGTGCAAGACTACTTCGATCCTTCGCCCGAACAACTGCGCGCCGTGCGCGCCAACGCCGAAGCGCTGATCGCGTGGCATCGGCAAAGCGAGCTGCCGCTGTATGTGGCGATGTTCAACGAGGCCGCGCAAAAGACGCGCCGCGGGCTCACCGACGCGGACGTGCGCTGGGGACTCGGCCAAGTGCGCATGCGTTACGACGCGCTCGCGCAACGCGTCCTCACAGTACACGCGCCGATGCTGGCCCAATTGGGCGCCGCCAACCTCACCGCGCTGGAGAAAAAATTCGCCGCGGACAACGCCGAAATCGAGAAGAGATATGTCAGCACCACACCCGTGCGCCGCGACGAGCACCGCGTTGAGCGCGTGCAGCGCCAACTCGAACGCTGGACCGGCGCGCTCGACGCCAATCAGCGCGACATCGTCGCCGCATGGGTGGCAGCGGCGCCGAGTGCTTCGGCGGATTGGTATCGCGTGCGCGTCGAGCGCCAGCAAGCCTTGCTCGGCGCGTTGCGCGGCGAACTTGATTCCGCAACGCTTGCCGCGCGCATCGGCAGCCTCTGGCTGCGCAGCGCAGCGCCCGCCGAGCAACGCGCGCGGGAGGATGCGCGCATGAGCGCGCTCATCGTGGCAATCGATCGGAGCTTGAACGCGGCGCAGCGCGAGCGCGTGGTGGCGCGCATGCAGCAGTATGCGCAGCAGTTTCGCGGCTTGATGGAGTGACCGCTTTCCTGGCTTAGGATGCAGGGAACCTCCCCATGTCACTACTAGCGTTCGCCATCGCCGCCGTCATCCTCGCCATCACCCCAGGATCCAGGCGGCCCCTCTGAGGGACTGGCATTGTGCCTTGGCAGAGGACTCTGCGGATTACGCGCGCGCCCGGCGTTACCATGCTGGCATGCGCGTACCGGGCCCTGGCGCGCCGTGAAGTTAAGGGTGAGGTCTATCGGCTATGGATGAGCGCTGGTCGACGGCTTTGCAACTACTGGCTCTTCTTCTGGTTAGCCAGCTTCTCTTCCAAATAATGAATGCTAGTGCGCCCGCGGATCACGGCGTTATCGTTGAGCAGTTCTTGATGTAGGGCCAGGTTGGTCTTGATGCCCTCCACCACCATCTCGGACAAGGCGGTGCGCATGCGCGCGATGGCGTGCTCGCGCGTATCGCCGTGCGCTATCACCTTGGCGATGAGCGAATCGTAGTTCGGCGGCACCATGTAGTTCTGGTAGACGTGCGAATCCACGCGCACGCCGGGGCCGCCGGGGGGATGCCAGCCGGTGATGCGCCCGGGTGAAGGCACGAAGGTGTACGGATCTTCCGCGTTGATCCGGCACTCGATGGCGTGGCCCTTATAAGTAATGTCCTTTTGGCGGAACCGCAGACGCTGGCCGGCGGCAACCCGGAGTTGCTCTTGCACGATGTCGATGCCGGTAATGAGTTCGGTGACCGGGTGCTCGACCTGCACGCGCGTGTTCATTTCGATGAAATAGAACTCATCGTTCTCGTACAGGAACTCGAACGTGCCGGCGCCGCGATAGGCGATTTTCTTGCACGCATCGGCGCAGCGGTCGCCGATGCGGTCGCGCAAACGTTCGCGCAGCCCCGGCGCAGGGCCTTCTTCCATGATCTTTTGATGGCGGCGCTGCATCGAACAATCGCGTTCGCCTAAGAACACCGCGTTCTTAAATTCGTCGGCGAGCACTTGAATTTCGATATGGCGCGGATTGGCTAAATACTTCTCCATGTAGACGGTCGGGTTGCCGAATGCGGCCTGCGCCTCCGCGCGCGTCATCTGCACCGCGTTGATGAGCGCGGCTTCGGTGTGCACCACACGCATGCCGCGCCCGCCGCCGCCGCCCGCGGCTTTGATGAGCACGGGATAGCCGATTTGCGCAGCGAGGGCTTTGATCGCTTTGGGCTCCTCGGGCGTCGCGCCGTCGGAACCCGGAACGACCGGCACACCGGCGCGCTTCATCGCTTGCTTCGCGCTGATCTTGTCGCCCATCAAGCGGATCGTCTCCGCGCGTGGGCCGATGAACTTGAAGCCGGAGTTCTCCACGCGTTCGGCAAAGTCGGCGTTCTCCGAGAGAAACCCGTAGCCGGGGTGAATGGCCTCCGAGTCGGTTACTTCCGCCGCGCTGATGATCGCCGGAATGTTGAGGTAGCTCTCCTGCGGCGGCGGCGGGCCAATACACACCGATTCGTCCGCCAGTTTCACGTACTTTGCTTCGGCGTCGGCAGTGGAATGCACCGCGACCGTCTTGATCCCAAGCGCACGGCACGCGCGTTGCACGCGCAACGCGATCTCGCCGCGATTGGCGATCAGCACTTTCTCGAACATGGGTTGACCGAGCGGGTCGCGACGCATGCGGGCAGCCTACCTAAGTGGAGGGGTTAGCAGAGCAGAGCGAGCTTGAAATCAGCCCGGTGCGATCAGGAACAACGGCTGGCCGTACTCAACCGGCTGCCCGTTCTCGACCAGCACACGTTTGACCACGCCCGCGAACTCGCTCTCGATTTCGTTGAGCAGTTTCATCGCTTCGATGATGCACAGCGTTTGTCCGGCCGTGATGCTCTGGCCGATATCGACGAACGACGGTGCGCCGGGCGAGGGCGAACGGTAGAACGTGCCGACCATCGGCGACTTGACGACTTGACCTTCTTCTTCCGGTACGGCTTCCGGCGCGGCTGTCGGTGCGCCGGCGGCCACCGTTGTGCCAGCGACCGCCTGCGCGGCCAGGGGCGCCTGCGCCGTCATCGGCGCCGCGACGGGTGCGAGCACTTGCCCGCCCGGAATCGTGCGGCTGATGCGTACGCGTTCCTCGCCCTCTGTGATTTCGAGCTCGGCGATGCCCGACTCCTGCACCAACTCGATCAAGGTTTTGAGCTTGCGCAAATCCATTGCTTTAGCTCCTCCTTCGCTTGCTTTGCTGCAATTTGCAAGCGCTGCTGTTCTAGGGAAACTTCAGTTCTTCTGCAAACGACGTTGCGCTTTAGCGCGCAAATGCATCGCGCCTACGAGGCGAGTCGACCAATCGCGTACTGCAAAGCGAGCTCATAACTTTGCGGGCCAAACCCAGCAATAACGCCGAGCGCCACCGGCGAAATGTAGGAATGGCTGCGGAACGGCTCGCGGTTATGGATGTTGGAAAGATGCACTTCAATTGCTGGAATCTTTACGGCTGCGATCGCGTCGCGGATCGCGACGCTGGTGTGGGTATAACCGGCAGGATTGATAATGATGAAACCCACCCCATCATTGGCGGCCGCATGGATGCGGTTGATCAACTCGCCCTCGACATTGCTCTGAAAAGCATCGAGCTTGACCCCAGCATCTTCGGCCAATTTCGCCAATTTGGCAGTTATTTCCGCCAAAGTGGTCGAGCCATAAATTCCTGGCTCACGCGTGCCCAAAAGGTTTAAGTTCGGTCCATTCAGGACGAGAACCCGTTTCATGGCGACAGTTTGCCGCAAGAAGGGCGAAATTGTCCAGATTTTTGTTGCCGGGACCAGCTACAGCGCCGCGCTGACTTTGGCTTCCAGTTCGGCTTCGGTAAACGCGCCGACTTTTGAGTGGACCACCTTGCCGTTGCGATCCACGATGGCCGTATAAGGAAGGACGGCTTGCCTGTTACCGAGCCGGCGCGCGACCTCGAGCGCTTCGAAATCCCCGATCAAGATCGGATAGCTCACCGGGTTCGCTTGAAGGAAGGAGCTTACTTTGGACTTGTCATCGGCCGCAAGGCCGACGAAGACCACACCCTTTTCCGTAAACTTCTTGTGCACGCGCTCGAAGATGGGCATTTCCTCAAGACAAGGCACACACCATGTCGCCCAGAAATTGAGCACGATCACCTTGCCTTGCCACTTGCCCAGCGCGTGCATCTGATCGTCCAGCCCCGGATAACTGACGGCGTATAGCGCGCCGGGTGCGATTTCGGTTGGGCCTGCTTGCGGCAAAGATGTCTGCGGCGGCGCAACGGGAGGCCGCGCCGGGCGCGTGCCGATCAGCACCAAGTACAACGCGGCTGCGGTGACGAGCAGCACCACACCCAAGCTTAGCCACTGCCGGTTGGGCTTCTTCGCTGGCTCCATCAATACAGTCCCGAGATTAACGCGCCAAATGGCTCAACATTTTATTTTAGAGGCCATGCTCTTCTAGGTATTGGCCTATCGACGGCGAAGCACGCGCAGGAAAATGCGCGCGCCAACGCCGGCGACGACCAGCCCCAGGAGTGCCCACTGAAGCGCCGAAAAGTCTCGGGCCGGTTTTGATTCGCCCGCTTCTGCGCCAACGCTCTCCACCGCGGTCGGTACATCTATAGCGGTGGCGGCGGGCGCAGCGGCGGCGAGTAGCACCTTCGTGCGCCGCGTGTCAGGCGGATAGCAAAGTCCGCGTTCTGTACATCCCTGCATGGTGACATCCAAATCGACTTCGCCCGGCAACGCACCCGCAGAGCGCAAGCTTACCAGCGCCTGCACGCCCTCGTGATAAACCTCGGTGTGCCCGAAAATCGGATCATCCTTCATCTCCCCCTTGGGCAACTTCACTTCCTGGACGCTGACGCCAGCGGGCTGTGCCACGGAAAACGCGAACTTGCTGCGGTAGAGATAGTAGGTAGGCGCGGGCGTAAACGTAACCGCAACCGCGTCCGCGCCGACCGCCTGCGCTTGCATCGCGAATGCGCGCTCCGGCGGCAACGGCTCCTCCTCCGCACGGCTGCCAAGCAGGTCGCGTAGCGACTGCGTTTTGGTGTCCAGGTCGCG
>CAZAWU010000130.1:6314-11365 GCA_964488915.1 uncultured Burkholderiales bacterium | reverse complement strand
TCATCAGGCAAGCGAATCGTTAACGTGGACATGGGAACACCTCCAGGCATTCTACGGGCACGTTGCGTGTGACGATCGCATCGGCTTGCGCAGCTGCCGCCACCTCGATCAAAAGGTTGTCGGCCTCATCGGGCAAGTTCGGCCGCCAAGCGTAGAACACCTCCACCCACCGGCAGCAGCTGAGCAAAACTGTCGAGTAGTTCGGTTCTCGCCAATAGCTTTAGAACGCCCGGCTCACGTTCACGCCGACCAGCCAATTGCGCCCCGGTGCCGGCTCGAAGAAGCGGCTGTTGGCCTCGTTGACGATGACCGAACTGGCGTAGTCTTCATCGGCGAGATTGTCGATGCGCGCAAACTCCTTGAAGCGCCATTTGCCGACGCTTTGCTCCAGACCCGCGCGCAAGTTGAAAATGGTATAGCTGTCGGCCGAATCGGAATTGACGTCGTCGACGAAGACTTTGTCGCTGTGGCGCAGCTCGAGCGCCGTGGAAAATCCCGCCCAGGCGGGTTTCTTCCAGGCTATCTCGCCGTATAGCGTTACTTCCGGCGTTGCAGGGAGCTTGTTGCCTGCGGGGACGTTGCGAACCGTTGTGCTGGTCGGCGTAACAGTGCGCGAAGTGAAGTCTTTGGTGAATTCGGCATCCAAGTAAGTGAGCGCCAAGTAGCCGCTTAATCCCTCCTTGAATTCGGTTTCAACTCCAAGCTCTAGGCCTTTGCGTTCGGAGCGCGTCGCATTCTGAAAAATAGTGCGGCCGCCTTGGTTGAGCAGCGGCACGATTTCATCCTTAGTCTTGATGAAAAATGCAGCGGCCGTCACTTTGGTGGCTTCGCCGATAAGGCTTTTCACGCCGATTTCGTAGTTGTCGCTTTTCATCGGCTTGAGATCGAAATTCAATCCTGGGGCGAAAGTGCCCGTTGCCGGATCGAGCCGGTAGGCGATCTCGGCGAACGTCGGCGTCTCGAAGCCCTTGCCGTAGTTGAAGTAGACGTTCAGCGACGGTGTTACACGGTACAGCGCACCGAAGATCGGATTGGTGCTGCTGTAGTCTTTGTTGCCGCTCTCGTCGCCGTTCGCGGTGCTTGGGACGATGAAGAAGTCTTCGCTCTTGAAGCGCACCTTGCTGTGGCGCAGACCCGCGAATACGCGTAGTTTTTCCAGCGGATCGAACTCGCCCTGGATGTACTGATCGAAGCTTGACACGGTGTTGTCTTCGTTACGCTTCAAAGTGCCTTGGACACCGAATACGGTTGGGGCGCTGTCCAGGAAATTCTTAAAGCCTTGCCGGCGCTCCTTCATGCGGTCGTAGTCGATGCCGGCGACGATATTGAGCGCACGCTTCTCCGCGAGCGCGTGACGGTGCGTAAAGCGCATACCGAGGCCGCCGAACTCGCGATCCAGATCGACTACGCCGCCCGAGTGCGTCGCGGCGTTTTGCGGACCGGCGGGGATCGCGAGTGGTTGATAAACCTCGCGCGTTCCGCCGTAGGTGACGAGTTTTACGCTGTTGGCCGGGCTAAATTTGTGATCGAGCACCAAGCCGAGTTGGCGGTGATCGACATCCTTCACGGTCTGGAACTGTTCGGCCAGCGTCGCCTGTTCGGGATCGGCTTCGAACTGGGCGCGCGTCAAGCCGAGTGGATCCTGCGAATCGGGTTGGCGCAGCGCGTTGGCGATGATGCGCACCGAGGTGCTGGCATTTAGACGGATATCGAACTTGCTGTTGAAATGATCGCGCTCCGCCGCGCTGAAATCGCGAAAACCGTTGGTTTCGAAATGCGAGAAGTTCATCAGGTAATTCAGGTCGCCGCTATCGCCCCCGAATTTGATGCCGTACTTCGACATGCCAAAGCTGCCGGCCATGAAACTGACGCCGAGCGTCGGATCATCGGGACCGTCCTCGGTGAAGGCTTGAATCACACCGCCCGAGGAGTTGCCGTACAGCGCCGAGAACGGACCGCGCAGCACTTCGACGCGCTTGGCGGAGCCGAGATCGATGGTAGCGGCTTGGCCTTGGCCGTCCGGCATGGTTGCGGGGATGTCGTCGGCGATCAGGCGCACGCCGCGCACACCGAAGGTCGAGCGCGTGCCGAAGCCGCGCGTGGAGATCTGCAAATCCTGCGCATAGTTTTGCCGATTGAGCACTTGCACGCCGGGAATGCGCGCGAGCGGCTCCGAGAGATTCACCGTTGCGGTTTGTTGTTGAATTTGTTCCGGGCCCACTGCATCAATCGAAGCGGGCACGTCGAAGCTCGATTGCTCGACGCGCGTGGCGGTGACGACGGTGTCTTCCGCTTTGCGGATTTCCGGTGTGCTTTGCGCCAGCGCGCCGGTAGCGGCGAGCGCGGCGATTGTGAGCGGCAGCAGCGCGGGTAGCACCCCCGCGCGTGATTTTTGGCCGATGGATTCGGACATTTTGTTCTATCTCCCCAAATGAAAAAGCGTGTTTATACCCGAGCAGCGCATCGCCGCGCCAGTGTGGAAAGCATGAATTACGGAGAAACGATTCGCATTTGCGCAGGCTTCTTTGCGCGCAGTGCAGATTCGCGCGGAATCGCAGTTAGACTGCGAGTATCATGTCAAAAATGGCTAGCAAACTTAGTGCTGTGGTATGTCTGTTGGGAGTATACGGTGCAACGGCAGGCGAAAAAGCATGCGGCAGCGAAGCAGCGCCGCCGCGTTGCTTTGAAAACCCCTCGGTTTAATTCACCAGCGGATTGATTACCTTCAGCTTCGCGAACTTGCCGAAATCGCGGTCTGCCGACCACAGTTCGCGAACGCCATGTTGGGTGCACAGTGCCGCGATGCGCGCATCGTGCACCTGAGGGCCAGCGATGCGCCCGCTGGTGAGAGCTTCCTTCAGCGTAGTCCAGTGTTGTGCTGACTCTGTAATCAGCGAGAGGCTGGGGGACTCCAACCACGCTTCAATTTGCTCGATTGCCTTTTGGAGAGGGCTGGCTGGATCAAAGATGCGCGGATGTGTGACGATTGCAATGAACTCATGTATACATGGCCAAGGCAACGCCCAGGCGGCACGACCCTCCGCCAATTGGGCGATGCGCACATAGGCGCGCTCATGCCACGGCGAGTCCTCTCGATGCGCATACACGAGAATGTTAGTGTCCACGACAATCACGCGCCGCGGCCTTCGTACGCCAGGTTTCGAATCCGCTCCCAGGATAAATCCGCCACACCCGGCTGCAAGCCATTGCCCTTGAAGCTGGCGCGCCGCAACTTGAACTTATGCTGCGCCTTTTGCTCCGCCAGCGCCATGCGCAAGCCACGCTCAACTAGCGCGCGCACCGTGGTGCCCTCACGCGCGGCCGTACGTTTCGCTTGTTCGAACAAGGAGTCGGCAATATCTATGGTAGTCTTCATATGGGTACCCATATTATAGCATATGGGACGCTGTAAACCGCTCTGCAGCGCAGCCGCTGAGGGTAGGTTGGGGTGAGCGCAGCGAACTCCAACCCGCAATAGGACGGCTTGTTGGGGTTCGCTGCGCTCACCCCAACCTACGAACTACGAGATTAGGTCACGCGCCGGCCTGCCGCTTCGGCCTCTGCGAGGTTGCGCGAGTTCTTGTCCTCGCGGAATGCGAGCGGTTTGATTGCCACGACTTTCTTCTCCGGCCCTTGCGCTTTCGCCACGGCGTCGAGCACGATTTGGTGATGCGGTGACTTGTCGCACACCGGGTCGGCGTTGGTGGCATCGCCCGATAGCATGAACGCTTGGCAGCGGCAGCCGCCGAGATCTTTCTCTTTCTCGGGGCAGGTGCGGCAGGGCTCTTTCATCCAGCTGTCGCCGCGGTACTTGTTGAACGCGTCGGATTCGTACCAGATCGATTTCACGTCCGCGCCGTCGCGTACGTTCGGGAAGGTGATGCCGGGCAGCATGCGCGCTTCGTGACAAGGCAGCACGACGCCGTCCGCCGTGATCACCATGAACACATTGCCCCAGCCGTTCATGCATTTCTTCGGGCGCTTCTCGTAGAAATCCGGCGCGACGAAGAAGATGCGCATCTTGTTGCCGACTTTCTTGCGGAATTCGTCGGTGACTGCTTCGGCGCGCACCAGTTGTTCGCGGCTCGGCAGCAGGTGTTCGCGGTTGTGATGCGCCCAAGCGTAGTACTGCGTGTTGGCGAGTTCGACGTACTCCGCGCCCATCGCCTCGGCCATCTCGAGGATCTTGTCGACGTGGTCGACGTTCAACCGGTGCAGCACGCAGTTGAATACCATCGGGTAGTCGTACTGCTTGATGAGCTTCGCGACTTTGTTTTTGAGGTCGAACGTCTTGGTGCTGCTCAAGAAATCGTTCATTTCCTTGGTGGAGTCTTGGAACGAAAGTTGGATGTGATCCAGCCCCGCTTCCTTGAGTGCCGCGATGCGCTTCTCATTCAAGCCCACGCCGGAGGTGATGAGATTGATGTAGTACCCCATCTTGTGCGCTTCCGCGACCAGGACTTCCAAGTCGTCGCGCATCAGCGGCTCGCCGCCGGAAAAGCCGAGTTGAGCGGCGCCTGCGGCGCGCGCGTCCTTCAGAACCTTCAGCCACTCATCGGTGGAGAGTTCAGGGCCGTACTTGGCGTAGTCGATCGGGTTGTAGCAGAACACGCAGTGCAACGGGCACTTGTAGGTTATCTCCGCCAGCAACCACAGCGGGTGGCCGATGCCGTTCGGTTTGATAGATGTGGGTGAACTAGAAACGGACCCATCCGCGCTCATGTGCAATCTCCAAAAAGGCGAGGACGTCTTTTTTCAAGTCGGACTCGTTGAACGTTGCTTCCAAATCGGCGGCGATGTCGCCGATGTTCTTTTGACCGTCGACGCGCTTCATGATTTCACCGGCCGGGCCGTTTAATTTCACCATGCCTTCCGGGTAGAGCAGCACGTGCGCTTGTTGCGCTTCTTCCCATTGCAGGCGGAACAGCTTGGGGATTTTCGGCGTCTGATCCAGCGTTAAAGCTTGTTTGTCGCTCATCGTATTTTTTTGCACCCCAGCCCTCTCCCCGGTGCCGGGGCGAGGGAGTGTCTTAATCCATTCGTGCGATCGC
>CAZAWU010000130.1:0-6214 GCA_964488915.1 uncultured Burkholderiales bacterium | reverse complement strand
CGGCCGTCGGTGGAACTCACTGTATCGCGTGCGTGGTACAACTGGATGGTGTCCGAGATCACCCACAGAATATCCAGCTTGAATTGCAGGATATCAAGCGCGCGCTGCTGCAACTCGCGCGTGTTGAAGTAATCCAGCGTCACGCGCAGCGCTTGCTCGACATCCTTGCGCGCTTGCGTGATGCGGTTGCGGAAGTACTGCAAGCCGTTCGGCTCCACCCATTTGTAGTGCTCGGGCCACGTCGCCAAGCGGTTCTTATGAATTTCTGGCGCGAACAACTCGGTAAGCGAGGAGCAAATCGCTTCTTGCCACGGCCGCTGGCGCGCGAAGTTGACGTAAGCGTCCACCGCGAAGCGCACGCCCGGCAACACATGCTTGAGCGAGGTGACTTCATCGCGCTTCAAGCCGACTGCTTCGCCCAAGCGTATCCAAGCCTCGATGCCGCCGGGGTCGTCGCCGTGGCCGTCATGATCGGTGATGCGCGTGATCCACTCGCGCCGCAAATCGCGGTCCGGCAAATTGGACATGATTGCCGCATCTTTCAGCGGAATACTGATCTGATAGTAGAAGCGGTTCGCGACCCAAGCGCGCAGTTGCTCCGGCGTGCACTTGCCGGCAGCCATCATCACGTTGAATGGGTGATAGATGTGGTACGCCTTGCCTTTGGCGCGCAGTTGCTGTTCGAATTCCTGTTTGCTCCAGGGGAGGTTTTCAGCGATGCCCATTCACTTTCCTTCGGCGCGCCCTAGCCAAATCGACTTGTGAGAAGAGGATTCGCAAGCCGGCTACAGTTCGATGTCCATGCCATCGTGCGAAACCTCGATACCGGCGGCGGTCAGTTGCGCGCGCTGCGCGCCATCTTCGTCAAGGATCGGATTGGTGTTGTTGATGTGGATCAAAATCTTACGCGGTTTGCTCATCGGCCGCAGCACCTCCATCATGCCGCCGGGTCCGGATTGCGGCAGATGGCCCATCGAAAGCGCGGTCTTAGGCGCGATGCCGAGCGTCATCATCTCTTCGTCGGTCCAAGTGGTGCCGTC
This sequence comes from uncultured Burkholderiales bacterium, assembly GCA_964488915.1. Classification (GTDB taxonomy): domain Bacteria; phylum Pseudomonadota; class Gammaproteobacteria; order Burkholderiales; family JALYOK01; genus CADEHE01. Next base: position 5,174 of record CAZAWU010000130.1, on the reverse strand, counting down.
GACCAGCAGGCAGTCGGCGCCCGCCATCAGCGCCTTAACTCTGTCGTCGATCTTTCCCAGTCCGGGGGAGTAAAACAGCTTCTTGCCTTTGCTGTCCTCAACCACCAGGGCGATGTTGTCGCCTTCGTGCGGATCGTGCCGGTGCGGCGAATACGGCGGCGCTTTGCTCGAAATCGGCACCGGCGTGAAGCGCAAGCCCTCGACGCCAGGGATAGCGAACGTGCCCGCCCTCAAATCGATGCGCTGCCAATCCACTTTGCTGTAATGATCGAGGATGTTGAAGATCGGATTGCCGGTGGACAGATCTTCCTTGACCATGTCCGTGCAGTAAATGCGCAGCGGTTTGGTGCCTTCGCGCAGCATAAACAAACCGGTGGTGTGATCGATCTGGCTGTCCATCAGCACGACGGCGGCGATACCTGTGTCGCGAATCGCGCGCGCCGGTTGAATTGCGGGCCAGGCTTTGATTTGCGCCAGGATATCTGGTGAGGCGTTGAACAACGCCCAGCTCACGCCGTCGTTCGAAACGGCGATCGAAGATTGCGTGCGCGGCTTTGCGCGAATCGAGCCATCGCGGCTACCTTTGCACATTGGGCAGTTGCAGTTCCACTGCGGAAATCCGCCGCCGGCGGCCGAGCCGAGAACGTGAATCTTCATTCGGAGCGCTTGGATTTGTTGTTATTGATTACCGATTACCGAGACTTCAAACTAAAAGGGAGCCCCGCAGGACTCCCTCTATCACATGTTCGCGAAAATTAGCGAGCAGCGATGTACATGGTCACTTCGAAGCCGAAGCGCATGTCGGTAGCAGCTGGGGTGGTCCACTTCATAGTAACACTCCTCAAGTCGATGTTTGTGATGTGAGAGCTTGGTGCTCTCTCCCAATTCTGATCGCTGGATTTGGTTGTGCCGCTTCCTTCGATCTGAGGCGTATTGTGGGAACGCGGGCGCTGCCGCGAATCGGTCGGATCGCGCGACGCTGGCTCATGATTTTCATGAGATTTGACTCATTCTAATCTCACTCGCCTCGCTAACACTTTGATTTAGAATCCCATCATGTCTCTGCGCGCCCGCATCAACCTCTTGTTGACCTGCATGATGCTCGCCTTCGCGGTCGCACTGGTGGTGATCGAGATCAGCGATGCGCGCAAGTCGATCGGCGAGGAAGTGGAAGCCGCCACGCGCGTGAGTTCGCAGCTGCTCGGGATCGTATCGGATAGCCACGCTGGCGATCCGAAAGCGATGGTAGCGTTCTTGACGCGGCTCGGGCGCGTGCGCGCCAATGACATAGAGCTGTTCGATTTCTCCGGCCAACGCTTGTATCAGTCGCCGCCCTCGACCTACAAAGCCGGGCGCGAAGCACCCGGCTGGTACGCGCGCTTGGTTGCGCCGCGGCGCCCGGCAGTTAACCTGGCGCTACCTTATGGCACGCTGGTGATTACGCCACACGTCTCGCGTGCGGTGTTGGATAACTGGGACGAGTTGAAGATCTTGCTGCTGTTGACTACTGCGCTGCTGGTCGCAGCTAACTTGCTGGTGTTTTGGCTTGCTAGTCGTTTGGTGCAGCCTGTGAAAGAGATCGTCGCCGGTCTCTCGCGCATGGAGAACATGCAATTTCACACGCGCCTGCCGAAGTTTCGTTTGCCTGAGTTGGACGTCATCGGTTCGACCTTCAACCGCATGGCACAAGCCGTGGAAGACGGCTTTGCCGCGCGCGAGCGCGCCGAACGCAGCGAGCACGAGCTGCGCGAAAACCGTGAAATGAGCGCGCTCATTCAACAGCACATCGAGGAAGAACGCCGCAACTTAGCCCGTGAGCTGCACGACGAACTCGGGCAATCGGTGACCGCTGTGCGCACCATCGCCACATCGATCGTCAACAAGAGCAAGCAAGCCGCGCCGGAACTTACCGCGAGCGCCAAGACCATCGTCGATGTTTCGGGCCAGATGTATGACGCCATGCACCGCATGGTGTACAAGCTGCGCCCCGTGGCGCTCGATCTCGGTCTGGGCGACGCGCTGCGCGATCTGGTGACCAACAACGAAAAGCGCTATCCGCAGACGCATTTCAGCCTGCAGCTAGCGGGCGATCTGCAGCGCTTGCCCGAGCAAATCAGCATCACGGCCTACCGCATCGCGCAGGAGTGCTTGACCAACGTGGCGCGCCATGCCGGCGCGACGCGAGCGATCGTGCGTGCCGCGCGTGTGGCAGCCAGCGACGATGCTGCGGACGATCAGCTCGAACTGGCCGTCATCGACGACGGCCGCGGCAGCGCCGACGAAGTCATGGACAAGGAAGGCCACTACGGTGTGCGCGGCATGCGCGAGCGCGCGCAGGCGCTGGGCGGCAGCTTTGAGGTGCGGCAATCGCCGCAACAAGGCGTGAGCATTTTCGTGCGTCTACCGCTGCGCGCGGCGCGGCAGGACGTGACAGTGGCGCAGTCGTGAGATCATTCGGCGCATGAACGCGAATCCGATCAAGATCATGCTGGCCGACGATCATGCCGTGGTGCGCATGGGTTTTCGGCTGCTGCTGGAGGGTACCAACGACATCAAAGTCGTCGCGGAAGCCGAAAGCGGGGAGGACGCGATCAAGCAGTACGGCAGTGCGCACCCGGATGTGGTGGTCATGGATATCTCCATGCCCGGCATCGGCGGGCTGGAGGCGCTCACGCGCATTCTTTCGCACAACCCCGGCGCGCGCATTCTGGTGCTGTCTGCGCACGAGGACACCATCCACCCCAAGCGCGCGTTGAAGGCCGGTGCTGCTGGGTTTCTATCGAAGCGTAGCGCCGCAGAGCAGTTGATCGCGGCCATACGCCAGGTTGCCGCGGGCAAAACTTTTCTCGATCCGCAGGTGGCGCAGGAGCTCGCCGTACAGCAACTCACCGGCGAGCAAGATCCAGTCGAGGTGCTGTCCGAAAAAGAGTTCAAAGTGTTCATGCGCCTGGCGCAGGGTCAGTCGGTCAACGACATCGCCAAGGAGATGTTCCTGAGTCCGCGAACCGTCGGCACGCATCTCTACAACATCAAACAAAAGCTCAACGCCGGCAACCAAGCCGAACTAGCGCTAATCGCCATGCGCAGCGGGTTGCTTACGAAATAGGGGTCACATGATCAAGCTATGCGGTTTTGCAGTCAGCAACTACCACAACAAAGTCAAACTGGCATTATTGGAGAAGAACATCGCTTTCGAAGAGGAAACGCTGTTTCCCTCGAAGCAAGAGGATTTTCTCAAGCGCTCGCCGATGGGCAAGGTGCCGTTCGCCGAAATCGATGGCGTGCCGATCGCCGAATCGCAAGTGCTGCTGGAATACTTGGAGGACGCGTATCCGGCGCCGCCGCTGTACCCGCGCGATCCACTGCAGCGCGCCAAGTGCCGCGAACTGATCGCTTTCATCGAACTGCACTTGGAGCTGCCGGCGCGCACACTCTATGCCGAGGCATTTTTCGGCGGTTCGGTGAGCCAGGAAGTCAAAGCGCGCGCCGCCGCCAATCTCGCGAAAGGCGCGGCGGCGTTCAACCGGCTGGCGAAATTCGCCCCTTTCATTGCCGGCGACGCCTTCACGTACGCGGACTGCGCCGCTTACTTTCACTTGCCGGTCATCGCACGCGCGAGCAAGGTGGTCTTGGGTGCGGACGCGCTCGGCGCTATTGCCGATGTCAGGCCTTACATCGAGCGCCTGAAAACGCGCCCCCACATCCAGCGTATAGACGCTGAACGGGCGGCCGGTGCCCAAGCGTTTATGGAGTATGTGTCCAAACGTTAGGCAATAATCGCCGCGAAGGTTGCAAAACTGGGTGGTGGATCACCCTAACAATGGCGCGACGCGCCATTCATGAAGAGATACTGGCAGGCCCGGTTCGGTCGCTGCCGCTAGGCCTTGCTTTCGTCGGGCTTGACGTGGCTTAGCATAGCCTCAAAAGGCCCATCGGCGCCGATTACCTTGCTCGGACGAAAGCCTGCGTCGACTAAGCGCTTGATTTTGCGCAGCCGCTCGACTTGCACGGCGGAGTAGCGTCGATCGCCACGCGCATCGCGCGCCGGCTTTGGAAAGCCGTAGCGGCGTTCCCAGGCGCGCAGCGTGTCTTTGCTCAGTCCAGTTTCGCGTTCAACCGCGCTTATGGTGAACATTTGAGCGTCATCCAACTTGTTCATGATTTAGTTTCGCGCTGGCCTCTGCAGCAGCGACGCACTCAATTGGAACAGAGAAATACCGCAGCGTTGACGGGTGCGCAAGTTTTGTCGAGCCATCGAATCGGGGCGTTGCAGCGGCAATCGTGCAACTACGATGCATTCGGCGCTATTGACCCTGCGCAGCGGCGACCGGACGCCACGCCAACAAGCGCTGTTCAGCGCGCGTGACGAGATGGTCAAGGCCCAGCGCGCACAGTGTCAAAACGACGATGCCGGCCAGTACGGTGTTCATATCCAGCGCGCCCTCCGCCTGCTGAATTAAGTAGCCGACACCTTGGGCAGAACCCAGGTACTCACCCACCACGGCGCCGACGAACGCCATGCCGACAGCGCTGTGCAAGCTGGAAAAGACCCAGCTCGTCGCAGAGGGCAGGTAGACGTAACGCAAGAGCTGTGCGCGCGTTGCGCCGAGCATGCGCGCGTTGGCCAGCACCGTCGGGCTGACGTCCTTGACACCCTGATAGACATTGAAGAAGACGATGAAAAAAACCAGCGTGACGCCGAGAGCGACCTTCGACCAAATGCCCAAGCCAAACCACAGCGCGAAAATCGGTGCGAGGATCACGCGCGGCATGGCGTTCACTGCTTTGATATAGGGATCGAGCAGTGCAGCCGCGAACGGACTGAGCGCGAGCCACAATCCCACGCCCAATCCGAGCGCGCTGCCGGCGGCGAAGCTGAGCAGCGTTTCCACCAGGGTGACGCCCAAATGCTTGTAGATTACGCCGCCGGCAAACCACTCGTACACTTTGCTGAAAACCAGCGCGGGTTTACCGAAAAAGAACGAGGGTAGGATCTCGTATGCTGTGAGTAGATGCCAGAGCGTGAGCAGCGCGATGAGTAGGGCGAGCTGATAAGGCCAGAGCGAGCGCGGCGTCCGTGCCATGGTCAGGAGAAGTGCTTATCGGTTGGGCGCAGCTATTCTAGTGTAGTGCTTCACTCTTAATGCTACAAAAGATGGCGAGAAATCGAGCCA
>CAZAWU010000129.1:0-11430 GCA_964488915.1 uncultured Burkholderiales bacterium | reverse complement strand
TTGAACAACATTCTTTTCATTACTTTTCTCCCGCGCTCGATTGCTCGGGAGAACTAGAACTGCCACAGCTTTCGCTTTGCAGCGTCGCGCGGCGCTAGCCGCAAAAATCGCTTTGGCTGCTACTGGCGGGCGGCTGGGCTTCGCTCATCGGGCGAGTAAGGGTGCTCTAGTAGAATCATGGTCGAGTGTGGCGTCGCTTAGAGTTGCCGCAGCGCTTTGCGCGCGGCGATGGTGCTGATCGCAGCCATATAAGCGGGCAGCGCAGCCACGAGTTTCCTTAGTTCTCCGCTGGTCGATGAATATCTAGTTCGGATTTCGCTAAGCCTTGACTGTTACGATCAAGACCGAAAAATCGATTGCGTTTCGAGCGCGTTACCGTGCTACTGATCGCTACTTGTGTGTGAGCCGGCGTGCTCGCACGCTGCAGGTTCACGGGGTGAGCGAAGTTAACCCTCTTGCTTGAATGCAGCGCTCGCCCCTCTTCAGGTTCGGCGGGCCGCCGCAGTCAGGGCACAAGTATATGCAAAATGAAGGGCTTAGGCAAAACCAGGTCAATCGCCGCCTTGTTGACGAAAACGCAAGCGGGCAGCGCATCGACAACTTCCTGCTGCGTGAGCTCAAAGGCGTGCCGAAAAGCCACGTCTATCGGCTGCTGCGCACAGGACAGGTGCGCGTCAACAGCAAGCGCATCGACGCCACCTACCGTTTGCAGCTAGGTGATACCGTGCGCATTCCACCGCTGCGTCTGCCAAGCCCAGATGAGCACGCCCTTGCGTCTGCGCGCCCCAGATCGAGCGAGCCCTTGTATCAACGCAAATTGTACGAGGACGACTATTTGCTGGCGATCGACAAACCGGCCGGCGTGGCAGTCCACGGTGGCAGCGGCATTAGCTTAGGCGTGATCGAGCAGTTGCGCTCTGAGCTAGCAAAACAGCGCTTTCTTGAACTGGTGCACCGGCTCGACCGTGATACTTCCGGGGTGCTGCTGCTGGCAAAGAAGCGCAGCGCCCTCACCGCGTTGCACGCGGCGCTGCGCACCGGCCACTGCCAGAAGCACTATCTGGTACTCGCCAAAGGGCATTGGCTAGGCGGCGAGCGTGAGGTCAGCCTGCCGTTGCATAAATATGTGACCGGTTCAGGCGAACGGCGCGTAAGTGTCACCGAGGACGGGCGCGACGCGCAAACGCGTTTCATTTTGTTGAAGCAGTTTGGCGGTTACTGTTTGCTGCGGGCTGAGCTCGGCACTGGCCGCACGCACCAGATCCGTGTCCATCTCTCGCATCTCGGCTTCCCGATTGCCGGCGACGATAAGTACGGCGACTTTGCCGCAAACCGGGCATTGGCTACAGCCGGACTGAAACGCATGTTCCTGCATGCGGCCGAATTCGGCGCACCGCATCCGGCCACAAGCGTTCAATTGAGAATAAAAGCGCCTTTGCCGAAAGAATTAAAGACGTTTCTTGATACACTACATGAGCAAGAATGATCATCCGATAAATTACCTTAGTAATCTTGTCTAATAGATTTAAGTTACTGGTTTTTGATTGGGATGGGACCGTCATCGATTCGACTGGGCTCATCGTGCTTTCGATTCAAAACGCTTGCCGCGATTTGGATTTGCCCGTGCCCAAGGATGAGGACGCGCGCCACGTGATTGGCCTGGGTTTGCAGCCGGCGCTCTCGTATCTGCTACCCAGTGTGGGGGAAGAGACTTACCCGCTGGTTGCTCAGCGATACCGTTACCATTATTTGGCGCGCGATCATGAGGCGCCGCTTTTTGGCGGCGTAAAGGAGCTGTTGCACAAGCTGCGCCAGCGCGGTCACACCCTGGCCGTGGCCACCGGCAAGAGCCGCGCCGGATTGGATCGTTCGCTGCGCCATGTCGGTTTGCAGCCACTCTTCGATGCGACGCGCTGCGCCGACGAAAGCTTCAGCAAACCTCATCCGGCCATGCTGCACGAGCTGATGACGGACTTGCTGGTGAGCCCCGAAGAAACCTTGATGATCGGCGATACTACGCACGATCTGGATATGGCGGCGAACGCCGCCGTCGCCGGTCTGGCGGTTGGCTACGGTGCGCATCCGATGGAGCAGTTGCGTACGCGCACTCCGCTGGAAGTCGTGGATTCCGTCCCAGCGCTCACCGCATGGCTGCACGCGAACGCTTGATCTGCGCCGGGGCCGAAGTCCAGGACGGCGAGCGCGGAGCGCGCTTCGAGTTGACGCTGTGGGGGCACGCGGAGCAAGCCTTCGTCATTCGTTTTCGTGGCCGCGCGCACGCTTTTCTGAACCGTTGCCCGCATGCCGGCACCGAGCTGGACTGGAACCCCGGCGAGTTCTTCGACGACACGGGGCTATACTTGATCTGCGCCACGCACGGCGCGATTTTCGTACCTGAGAGCGGAGCATGTGTCGGCGGGCCTTGCCGCGGACAAGCGCTGCGCCGCCTGAGCGTGATCGAGCGCGACGGCGATATTTTCTTGTTGGAAGAAGAGGGAATGTAAATGGCAGAACCGGCAATGAGTAACGGCCAGCCCGCCAATTGGGAGCGCGGCGTGCTCGAGCGGCTCGCATTTGGAGCGCTGCAGGAGCAGCGCAAAGCGCGGCGTTGGGGGATCTTCTTCAAGCTCCTCGGTTTTCTTTACTTACTGGTCATTCTGGTGAAGGTCATGGGGTGGGGCGCGGGCGGGCACATGGCTACCGGAGGCAAGCACACCGCGCTGGTCGAATTGCGCGGTGTTATTTCGCAGGACAGCCTTGCCTCGGCAGACGTGGTGATGGCGGGGTTAAAGGAGGCGTTCGAGCACAGCAACACCAAAGGCGTGGTGTTGCGCATCAATAGTCCCGGCGGTAGTCCAGTGCAGGCCGGCCAGATCAACGCAGAGATCCGCCGTTTGCGCGCCAAGCATAAGAACATCCCGTTCTACGTCGTGGTCGACGACGTCTGCGCCTCCGGCGGTTACTACGTCGCGGCCGCAGGCGAAAAGATCTACGTGGACAAGGCGAGTCTGATCGGCTCCATCGGTGTGTTGATGGATGGCTTTGGTTTCACCGGCGCAATGGAGAAGCTCGGCATCGAGCGGCGTTTGCTGACGGCTGGCGACCACAAGGGCTTTCTCGATCCATTTTCGCCGCGCAACCCCGCCGATGAGGCATTCGTTAAGACAATGCTCGGCGAAATCCATCAGCAGTTCATTCAGGTGGTGCGCGATGGGCGCGGCAATCGCTTGAAGGAAACCAAAGACACTTTCAGCGGCCTTATTTGGTCGGGCGAGCGCAGCATCGCCATGGGACTGGCGGACGAATTCGGCAGCGTCACCAGCGTCGCGCGCGATGTCATCAAGGCCGAGAACATCGTCGACTTCACTCCCAGCGAAGGCCTATTGGAGCGTTTGACCAAGCGCTTCGGCATCGGCGTAGGTAGTTCGCTCGCGAAACAGTTCGAAGCGGTACTGCACTAAGGCCGCAGATTACCGAGCAATACTCCCCGTTCCTCGCCAGAGAAATTGGCGCCCATTCTTATTCAAAACGCAATAGACCTATCAGTAACCCGTGCGCCTATGGCGAGGAACGGGCGCGGCGCGTCTAGCGAGCCGCTAACAGAAACACGGTCGGATCTTCAAGCGAAGGCGCCGGGCGAGCAAGCCACGCTTTAATGCTGTGCGTAATGATTTGCTCGCGCGCACCGGTCAAATCCGATGCAATGCAAAGCGACGTGCTCGGCTGGCAGCTTGCAAGCAGCGCTTCGAACATCGCTTTGCCACGGTAAGGTGTTTCGATGAAGACCTGCGTTTCATCTTCGGCGCGCGAGCGCATCTCTAACGCACGGATGGCATCGGCGCGCGCTGCGCGCTCGGCCGGCAAGTAGCCGCAAAAGCGAAAACGCTGTCCATTGAGACCCGAGGCCATCAGCGCAAGCAAGATCGCCGACGGCCCCACCAGCGGCACGACGCGGATGCCGTGCTCGTGCGCCTTGCGCACCAAATCGGCGCCAGGGTCGGCCACCGCTGGACATCCAGCCTCGCTCATGAGGCCCACGTCCTCGCCCGCGAGCAGCGGCGCGAGCGCGGCGCGCAAATCGTTCGCGTCACTGTGCTCGTTCAAGATGAGTAGCTTTGCTTCGGCGATCGGCCGCGGATAGGCGTAGCGCTTGAGCGTGGCGCGCGCGCTCTTCGCATTCTCCACCGCGAACGTCGTCAGCCGTTGCAGCGCGAGCACGGCCGCGGGGGAGGTGCTGTTCGCATCGGCGCTCTCGCTTAGCGGAGTGGGGATCAAGTAGAGCGTTGCCAGAGTATCGGCTCCAGTTCAGTGCGTGCGTGCTGCGTGCGCACTGTTTCTGGGCGCACGCAATTGGCGCATTGTACTGCTGCGATGACCCGCAGTTCTCCGCAGAGCCGCGCGGATATTGAATCTCCAGGCTGCCGCCGAGCACAACATGCAGTTGGCACGCAAGCTGCAATTGAGGTTGCGAGAGCCGAGGGCTCGGAAACCAGATCTCATCCTACGAGGGGAAACGATATGAATCGTCGTGAGTTTATGAAGAACGCGGCGCTCGCCGCATCGGCTGTCACCGTCGCGCCATGGGGTACGCTTGCGCGCGCTGCCGAAGGGCCGATCAAGGTCGGCGTGCTGCACTCGCTGTCGGGCACGATGGCGATCAGCGAAACCGCATTGAAGAACACCGCGCTGATGACGTTCGAGGAAATCAACGCCAAGGGCGGGATCATGGGCCGCCAGCTTGAGCCGGTCGTGGTCGATCCGGCCTCGAATTGGCCGCTGTTCGCGGAGAAAGCGCGCCAATTGATCACGCAAGACAAGGTCGCCGCCGTGTTCGGGTGCTGGACGTCGGTATCGCGCAAGTCGGTGCTGCCGGTATTCGAAGAGTTGAACGGTTTGCTGTTCTATCCCGTGCAGTACGAAGGCGAGGAACTGTCGCAGAACGTGTTCTATACCGGTGCGGCACCCAATCAGCAGGCCATCCCCGCAGTTGAATATCTGATGAGTCCGGACGGCGGCGGTGCGAAGCGCATCTTCCTGCTCGGCACCGACTATGTTTATCCGCGCACGACCAACAAAATTCTGCGCGCGTTCTTGAAGAAAAAAGGCTTGGCCGACGACGCTATCGAGGAAGTTTATACTCCGTTCGGCCACAGCGATTATCAAACCATCGTCGGCAACATCAAGAAGTTTGCCGCCGCGGGCAAAAGCGCCGTGGTGTCTACCATCAACGGCGATTCGAATGTGCCGTTCTACAAAGAGCTCGGCAATCAAGGCTTGAAAGCCACTGATGTACCGGTGGTGGCGTTCTCCGTCGGCGAGGAAGAGCTGCGCGGCATCGACACCAAACCGCTGGTAGGCCATCTCGCGGCGTGGAACTACTTCATGAGCGTCAAGGGGGCGGAAAACACCGCGTTCATTAAGAAGTACAGGGATTGGGCCAAAACCAACAAAGTGCCGAACGCCGACAAGGTCGTCACTAACGATCCAATGGAAGCGACCTACGTCGGCATCCACATGTGGAAACAGGCGATCGAGAAAGCCAAGTCGGCCGAGGTCGATAAGGTGCGCACCGCAATGGCCGGCCAAACCTTCAAAGCGCCGTGCGGCTTCACGCTGAAGATGGACGAGAAGAATCATCACTTGCACAAACCGGTCATGATCGGTGAAGTGCAAGCGAACGGTCAGTTCGACATCGTTTGGAAGACGGACAAGCCGATCCGGGCGCAGCCTTGGAGTCCGTTCATTCCGGGCAACGAGAGCAAACAAAACGCTTAGCGTCTGAGCGATCAAGCTGGGCGCGCTCGCGCGCCCAGTGCGTTGCTCTAATTCCGATCCTTCCTTTCCAGGGGAGGACAAACACAGTTTTGTAGGAGAACGGAAGTGCGACTTGTCAGCGCGCTGAGGTGGCTGCTTTGCGTGTCGCTTCTCATGGGGGGGACGACAAACGCGCGCGCGGCGGCCCCCGACTTGGTGCGTCAGCTGGCCACTGGAGGCAACGCGGAAAAACTCGAGGCGATCGCCAAGCTCAGCGTAAGCGGCGAAGCATCCGCGCTGCCCATCCTGCAGGCGCTGCAAGACGGCACGCTGCATGCGACGCCCGCCGGTGCGGTGCTGATCATCGATGAGTCCGGCAAAACGCTGGACGTACTCAGCGGCAAGGCATTGGAGGGCGTGCCGGCCGATGCAGAGAAAGTGAGCATCAACAACCGCTTGCGCAGGCAACTACTGGGCGCGTTAGCGGCGCTCAAGCTGTTTGCGCCCGACGCGAAAATGCGTTTGGCCGCCGCGCACGCGTTGCAAGAAAACCCAAGCGAAGACTCGCTAGCGCTCATCGACAAGGCTTTGGCTTCCGAGAAGGAGGCCGAGGTAAGACAGGCGCTGGTATTGGCGCAAGCCAAGGCGAACCTAAGCAGCGCCGATCCAAAGCAGCGCTTGCGTGCGGTGCAGGCGCTGGCCAACTCCAGCAGCGCCACAGTCAAAACCGCTCTAGAGGCATTAACCAAGAAGAACGACGACGGCAGCTTCGCGGAAGCCGATGAAAGCGTGCGGCATGCGGCGCGCATGGCCGTGCTAAGTATCGAAAGCCGCGTCCAGCGCGCTCAATTGCTTGGGCACGCGTTTTCGGGACTCAGTCTGGGAAGCGTGCTGCTGCTGTGCGCGCTCGGTCTCGCCATCACGTTCGGTTTGATGGGCATCATCAATATGGCGCATGGAGAAATGCTGATGATCGGCGCGTACGCCACCTTTGTGGTGCAAGCGCTGTTTCGAACACACTTCGCCGCGCATTTCGATTGGTACCTGGTCGCGGCGGTTCCTGCCGGTTTCTTGTCCGCCGCGCTGGTCGGCATGGCACTCGAGCGCAGCATCATCCGCCACCTCTACGGACGTCCGTTGGAGACGCTTTTGTGCACTTGGGGAATCAGCTTGATTTTGATCCAGTTGGTGCGCCAAATCTTCGGCGCACAGAACGTCGAAGTTGCCAACCCGGCTTGGATGTCAGGTGGTATTGCCTTCTCCTCAGGCATGGTGCTGCCTTACAACCGCATACTCATCATCGCTTTTGCGACCGTTGTGGTCTTGCTGGTGTGGCTGCTCATGAACCGCACGCGCCTCGGCCTGTTCGTGCGTGCCGTCACGCAGAATCGCACTATGGCCGATTGTGTCGGTGTGGCGACGGGCAAGATCGACACGCTTACTTTTGGGTTAGGCTGCGGGATCGCGGGTCTCGGCGGCGTGGCGCTCTCCCAGATCGGCAACGTCGGACCGGAGTTAGGCCAGAGCTACATCGTCGATTCTTTCATGGTCGTCGTACTTGGCGGTGTCGGACAGTTGGCCGGCACGATCATCGCAGCGACCGGCCTTGGCGTTGTGAACAAGTTCTTGGAACCCTATGCGGGCGCGGTACTTGGCAAGATCCTGGTGTTGGCGTTCATTATTGTCTTCATCCAGCGGCGCCCACAGGGGTTGTTTGCGATGAAGGGTAGAAGCGCCGAAGCAAGCACATGATCACCCGCCGCCTCTTTTCCACCCAAGCCTGGATTGCCGTTCTCGGCGTACTGCTGCTGCTCGTCGTGTTGCTGCCTCTGGCTAACCTGTGGCTGCCCGCCGATCACCCGTTGCATGTCTCGACCTACTTCATCGCCCTGATCGGGAAGATCATGTGCTACATGATCGTCGCCCTGGCGATGGATCTGATCTGGGGCTACACCGGGATCCTGAGTTTGGGTCACGGCCTATTTTTTGCCCTTGGCGGCTATGCCATGGGCATGCACCTGATGCGCATGATCGGGCGCGAAGGCCAGTACCAAAGCGAATTGCCCGACTTCATGGTGTTCCTCGATTGGAAGGAATATCCATGGTACTGGTCGTTTACTGAGCACTTCTGGTACGCCGCGCTGCTGATCGTGCTGGTGCCGGGATTGCTCGCCTTTGTATTTGGCTACTTTGCCTTTCGTTCGCGTATCAAGGGCGTTTATTTTTCTATCATCACGCAAGCGCTAACGTTCGCCGCGATGCTGCTGTTTTTCCGTAACGATATGGGCTTTGGCGGCAACAACGGATTTACCGACTTCAAGCGCATTCTTGGGTTTCGTCTGGCCGATCCCGCGACGCGCGCAACGTTGTTCGCTCTAACGGCGGCTGTGCTGGTCGGTGCGTTCGTGTTATGCCGCTATATCGTTACCTCAAAATTCGGGCGCGTGTTGACCGCGATTCGAGATGCCGAAAGCCGCGTGATGTTCTCGGGCTATAACCCCCTTTGGTACAAGCTCGGCGTGTGGACGTTCTCGGCGGTCATGTGCGGCATCGCTGGAGCGTTGTACGTGCCACAAGTGGGCATCATCAATCCGAGCGAAATGTCGCCGGCGAACTCGATCGAGATCGCGATTTGGGTCGCCGTTGGCGGGCGTGGGTCGCTCATTGGGGCAATCCTGGGAGCAGGGCTGGTAAACGGACTCAAGAGCTGGTTCACGGTCATGTTTCCGGAGTTCTGGCTCTACGCCCTCGGTGCGTTGTTCATTGTCGTGACGTTGTACATGCCCAACGGCATTGTCGGCCTCTTGCAGCGGCGTGAAGGCAGGGCGCGCGTGGCGGCGGCGCCACGTGCATCTGTAGCGCAGAGCTCTGCCGCATGAAGCCGAGCGAAGCATTTCAAGTATCCGAGGCGAACTCGCCGCAGGACACGGCACCGCGCGAAGGGCGCAATAGCATGCTGGCATTGCTGCGCCAAGGGCGCGCGAACATGCTTGCGCAACAGCGAGAGCAATGGGATGAGCGGGCAAGCTTTTCGCGTTTGATCACCAGCGACGAAGTCGACATTTCGCACGGCCCGATTCTGTATCTCGAGGACGTGAGCGTAAGCTTCGACGGCTTCAAAGCGCTCAATAAGCTTTCGCTTACCGTGGATGCGGGCGAGCTACGCTGCATCATCGGGCCGAACGGCGCCGGCAAGACCACGATGATGGATGTCATTACCGGCAAGACAAGGCCGACTTCCGGCCGCGCCTTCCTCGGCCAGACCATCGATCTGACCCACCTGAGCGAGCCACAGATCGCACATGTGGGCATAGGGCGCAAGTTCCAGAAACCGACGGTGTTCGAGCGTCACACTGTGTTCGAGAACCTCGAACTGGCGATAAAGACAGACAAACGTGCGCGCCGCGCCCTATTTGCCAAGTTGAGCGCCGTGGAGTTGGGTCGCATCGAGCGTTGCCTGGAGACAGTTGCGCTGACCGCGCAAAGTAATCAGCTTGCAGGCCTGCTCTCGCACGGGCAAAAGCAATGGCTGGAGATCGGCATGTTGCTCATGCAGGAACCCAAGCTCTTGCTGCTCGATGAGCCGGTGGCCGGCATGACCGATGAAGAAACCGAGCGCACTGCACAGTTGCTGCTCGGTTTGGCTGGGACGCATTCGGTGGTCGTGGTCGAACACGACATGGATTTCGTCGGCAGCATCGCCCGCAAAGTCACTGTGCTGCATGAAGGTGCTGTACTGGCGGAAGGTCCGATGGACAAGATCAAAAGCGATGAGCGAGTTATCGAGGTTTATCTTGGGCGCTAAGACGATGAGTAGGGCGGCAAAGCCACGCGAAAACGCAAAGCGGTTTTGCATGCTTTGCGGCCCCTTCCGCCGGCAGCTGCTGGCGTGCCCGAGACCTGATGAATGGCCGGTGGGCTCTGTCGCAGTATTCCGACGCCTCAAAGCGAGCGCTTGCGCGCGCGTTGACAGCATTCGGAGCAAGGCGCCACGAGACGTGCGGCCCCGCTGCGCGGCGCCGCGTGACTTTTCCGCCCTACGCCTTGCGAGCCATTGATGCTCTCCGTCCGCAACCTAAACCAATACTACGGCAGCAGCCACACGCTGCGCGATGTGAACTTCGAAGTGCCGGCCGGCGCGTGCACGGTACTGCTCGGCCGCAACGGCGTCGGCAAGAGTACGTTGCTCAAATGCTTGATGGGGGTGGTGCACGCAGCGCGCGGCAGTGTCTGGTTCGAAAAAACAGAGATCACCAGCTGGACGCCCCATCGGCGCGCGGCCGAGGGCATCGCCTACGTGCCGCAGGGGCGCGAGATCTTCGCCCGTTTAACGGTGGAAGAGAATTTACTCATGGGCTTGGCACGGCTGCGCAATGGCGCGTCGCGCTCGGTTCCCGGCGAAATCTACGATCTGTTTCCAGTGTTGAAAGACATGTTGGGTCGCCGCGGGGGCGACCTCTCGGGCGGTCAGCAACAGCAACTCGCTATTGCGCGCGCGCTAGTCTCGCAGCCGAAATTACTGATTCTGGATGAACCGACCGAAGGGATCCAACCCTCGATCATCAAAGACATCGAACGCGTCATTGCCAAGCTGGCCGAGCGCGGAGATATGGCGATTCTGCTGGTCGAGCAGTACTATGACTTCGCTGAGAGATTGGCAGATCACTTTATTGTCATGTCACGCGGAGAAGTTGTGAAACATGGAGCGGGTAGCGAGATGGAGCAGCACAACGTGCGCGCCTATCTCGCGGTATGAACGCAGCTGCTCCGCCTACCGCGTCAACCCAAGCGCCCTGGCGCGCCGCGCTTGATCTAGAGTTCGCAAAGCGCGGCACAACCACCGTGTTAGCGCATCGACGCCACCACGGCCCGCTGGCGCTGCAGAAGGCGCTTTATCCGGAAGGCCCGGCTGTGTGTCATTGCATCGTGCTGCACCCGCCCGGCGGGATCGCCGGCGGCGATGAACTGACGATGCGTTTTCGCGCCGGAAGCGGCACACACGCCTTGCTCACCACGCCAGGCGCGAGCAAGTGGTATCGCTCCGAGGCGGCACCAGCAGCCCAGCGCATTGACATTGACGTGGCCGACGGCGCCTGCTGCGAGTGGTTGCCGCAGGAGAATATCTTCTTCAGTGGTGCGCGGGTGTCGTCGGACGTCAGTCTTTGCCTGACCGGTAACGCAGTCGCGTTCGGCTGGGACATCAACTGCCTCGGCCGGCCGGCGGCGGGCGAGCGTTTCGATAGCGGCCTGTTGCGCCTGGCGCTCAAGATTGAGCAGGACGGAATACTGCAGTGGGTCGAACGCGCGCGAATCGAAGGTGATGATCGACTCATGGCTTCGCCGATCGGCTTGCGCGGATGCGGCGTGTTTGCCACCGCGTATTCGGCTGGGCGCGAATGCGATGCGCTGCTGCTGGAGTCCTTGCGCGAAATCGCCGCGCCGCCTGGTGCAG
The DNA here is from genome assembly GCA_964488915.1 of uncultured Burkholderiales bacterium. Classification (GTDB taxonomy): domain Bacteria; phylum Pseudomonadota; class Gammaproteobacteria; order Burkholderiales; family JALYOK01; genus CADEHE01. The sequence continues at coordinate 224 of CAZAWU010000129.1, read as the reverse complement.
AGGTGGCGTTGACTGCACTGCCGCGCATACTCATAGCTCGCTATCTAGGCAATTCTGCCGAGCAGGCGCGGCACTACTTTGCTGAGCTGTGGCGGCGGTTGCGTCCTATCGCGTTGGGACGATCTGCGTGTTCGCCGCGCATCTGGAATACCTAGACGGGGAAGTAGCTATCATTTGATGACACAGGAGTACTAGCCAGCAGCTAGTGTAGTGCTTCACTCTTA
>CAZAWU010000128.1:0-11743 GCA_964488915.1 uncultured Burkholderiales bacterium | reverse complement strand
CGCAGATCGCCACCTTCGGCACCATGGCGGCGCGCGCGGTGGTGCGCGATGTCGGGCGCGTGCTCGATTTGCCCTACACTTTTTGCGATCAGATCGCCAAGCTCATTCCGTTTCAACCGGGCAAGCTCATCACGCTGCAGATGGCGCGCGAGATGGAGCCGCTGCTCAAAGAGCGCGAGGAGAAGGAAGAGGAAGTGCGCGAACTGCTCGCGCTTGGGGAAAAGCTGGAGGGTGTGGCGCGCAACGTCGGCATGCACGCGGGCGGCGTGCTGATTGCGCCGGGCAAGCTAACCGACTTCACCCCACTTTATGCCGCTGAAGGCACCGACGCGGCGGTAAGCCAGTTCGACAAAGACGATGTCGAAAAGATCGGCTTGGTGAAGTTCGATTTCCTGGGCCTGACTACACTCACCATCCTCGATTGGACCCTGCGCTACTGCAAACAACTCGACCCGACCTTCGATCTCAAATTGGAAGACTTGCCGCTCGACGATCAAAAAGTCTACGAGATCTTCCGCAAGAGCAATACTGTCGGCATCTTCCAATTTGAATCGCGCGGCATGAAGGACTTGCTGGTGCGCACGCGCCCGTCGCGCTTGGAAGATTTGATCGCGCTGAACGCCCTGTACCGCCCGGGGCCAATGGAGCTGATCCCCGACTACGCGGCGCGCAAGCGCGGCGAACAGCAGTGGGGCGTGCCCGATGCGCGGCTCGAACCGATGCTGGCGGAAACCTACGGCATCATGGTGTATCAAGAGCAGGTGATGCAGGCCGCGCAGATTATCGGCGGATACACGCTCGGGGGCGCGGATCTGCTGCGCCGCGCCATGGGCAAAAAGAAGCCCGAGGAAATGGCCAAGCAGCGTGCGATTTTTACCTCCGGTGCGCAAAAGAACGGCTTGACCGAGAACAAGGCCACAGAGTTATTCGATCTGATGGAGAAGTTCGCCGGCTACGGTTTCAACAAATCGCACTCGGCGGCGTATGCGCTGGTGGCGTATCAGACCGCTTACTTCAAGGCGCATCATCCGAGCGCCTTCATGGCGGCAACTATGTCGTCGGAATTGTCCGACACCGACAAGGTGCAGCACTTCTACGAAGACGCCATCGCCAACGGCCTCAAGGTGCTGCCGCCGGATGTGAATCGTTCGCGCTACCGCTTCGTGCCGGTGGACGGCGCGACCATCGACTATGGTCTCGGTGCGATCAAGGGCACGGGCGAAGCGGCGATCGAAAGCATCATCGCCGAGCGCGCGAACGGCGTGTTTCGCGATTTGTTCGACTTTTGCCGCCGCGTGGATAAGCGCATCGTCAACCGCCGGGTCGTAGAGGCGCTGGTGCGCGCGGGAGCGATGGACGCGTTCAGTCCCAATCGTGCGAGCCTGCTCGCATCGGTGAGCGCGGCATTGGAAGCGGCGGAACGCGCCAGCGTTCATGCGCAGCAAGTAAGCTTGTTCGGTGGCACGGAGGAGGCGGGCGGCGAACAGCACAAGCTCGTCGGCGCGGCGATGTGGGGTCTGCGCGAGCGCTTGCAGAACGAGAAGCAGGCGCTCGGACTGTATCTCAGCGGCCACCCTTTCGACGAGTATCGCGCGGAAGTCGCACAGTTCGTGCGCAATCCATTGAGCAAGCTTGTGCCGAAACCGGACATCACCCTCATGGCCGGCATCGTGCATGGTTTTCGCGTGCAGCAGTCGCGCCGCGGGCGCATGGGCATCTTGCTGCTCGACGATGCCAGCGCGCGGGTGGAGGTGGTGCTGTACAACGAGGTGTTCGAAGCGCATCGCCAGCTGATTCAAGAGGACGCGCTCGTCGTGATCGAGGGCCGCGCGGTGGAGGATCAATTTTCCGGCATGCGCATCACCGCGGACCGCTTGCTCGATCTCGCGGCGGCGCGTACCCGCTACGCGCGCGGCTTGCGCATCGCGATGAACGGCGAAGCCAATGCCAAGAAGCTGGCGGCCCTGATCGCTGCGCACGCCGGCGGCTCGTGTCCGGTACGCGTGAGCTACCGCAACGGCGACGCGAGCTGCGACTTCGACTTGGGCGAAGCGCGCAGAGTCAAACTCGAAGACGGGCTGCTCAAGTCGCTCAAGGACTGGTTGAGCCCGGAGAACGTGGCGGTCGTGTATTGAGCGCCGGGCCTACATGCGTCTTCTTGCGCGTTACCCTAACGCGGCCTTGCTATGGCGCCGCTGCGGCGCCACTTGCGCCAGCGCACTAACCAAGTCGTACAAGGATTGTTCGCTGAACTCCCCGAATAGGCAAACTTGAATCCAGTTGCGCGCGACCAAGTAGTCGCTGGCATATGCTATGTGCATGCCCTGCTCTTGCAGGGCGGTGCCGAGCGCGAGCGAGGATGATATGTGCGGCGGCAGCGCGATAGTCGTTACCGCAGGGTGGCAGTGGGCCTCATCCGTCACGATGCAGAAACCTTCGTGCGCCAAAGCCGAGCGCAACATACCTCCCGCGCGCGCGATGCGTGCGTAGCGCTCGGCGCTCTGCTGCTCTAGCGCGGCGTGCAACGCGAACAGCAAGTTCGAGGAGTGCGTAAAGGGCACGCTGTCGCCGCTGAGGTAGCTATGCAAGTCGAGGTAGCGCGGCAACTTGGCTTCATGGCGAGTCTGCACAGCCGTTCCCGCGAGTACGATGCCCACGCCAGGAAAGGCGGCCAACCCCTTGCCGCTCACGGCGGTGGCGAGGTAGACGTCCTGCATCGAGAAGGCAACGGTGCCTACCGCGCTGATGGCGTCGAGGCACAAGCGCAACCGATGCCGGCGCGCGAGCGCGCGCAGCGCGCCGATGTCATTCAACATGCCGGTCGAGGTCTCGCTATGCGCCGCCCACAGCCAGCGCGGCGCCGGACTCGTTTGCAGGTGCGCCGCAATCGAGTCGAAGTCGAATGGTTCGCCCCAGTTTTGGCGGTGTTCGGTGAAACGCAGACCCCAGCGCCGCGCGTGGTCGCTGAGGCGCTCGCCGAACTCACCGTTCGCCAGCACCAAACCGGGTTCGTCGATTTGCGACAAATGCGCACCCACCATGTCGTTGGCCAGCGTGCCGGAACCAAGCGCCAGCGCGACCTGGTGCGCTCCGGTGAGTTCGCGCAGCTTGTCTTTGGTCGCCGCCAGCTTGGCGCGAAAAGCGGCGCTGCGATGCGACACCGGCGCGGCGGCGAAGGCGCGCGCCACATCCTCGTGCGCCGCCACCGGGCCCGGTAGGAACACCGCTTCCCTAGCTTCACGCTGCGCGCGCTCGAGCAGCGCCTTGACTTGTTCTTCGAAGCCTTCCAGTGAGAGATACATCGGCTGATAGCGCGCCTCACCGCTGCCTACGACCGGCCCAAAGGGGGCAAAGCCGACATGCTGATAAAGCTTGAGTTGGCGCGTCGTGCCCGAGATCAGCGCCATGTCGTAGCCGCGCGACTTCGCTACCTCCACCAGGCGCAGGATCAAACCCAGGAACACGGAGGTCTTGCGCAGCTTAGCTTCGACCGAGAGCAGCCGCACTTCGCACAGCTTGCGCCCCGCCGGCAAGAAGCTATCGAGATTGGCGAGCTTTTGATCGAGAGAGAAGGGGCGCTCGGCGCGCAGCGCCACCATGCCGATCAATTCTTCGCCGCTCAAACAAATGATGTAAGTGTTTTGCTCGTGGAATTTGTCCACGAGTTTGCCGCTGGGGTTTCGCTGGTGCTGCGGGATTTCCTCGACGAAAGTCCGGTAGTTGAGCCGGTGAATCAGTTCGAACTCCCAGCTTTGCGTGGCGATTTTGTAGATTAGCGGCTGGTAAACACCCATCCAATATCCTCCGTGTTTTATGGCGCGCCGCGCGCCGCGGCTGCGAGCTACTCCCACTGAGTATCACGGAACGCTACGCGGCGTCGAGTGGATCGCGGCTTTTGGCGCGCGAATGCCGCCGGGTTTGTGGCGTTAAAGCAACGCCGCGGGCGAGCGCTGGATCGGCACGCGCAGGCAAACGCGTGCTGGGCCTACAGTGTGGACAACACCGCGAAATCGCCGAACACACCTTCGCCTTCGCCTGTTTCCACGCGCTCGACGCGCGCCGCGCGCGGCCCGCGCTGCGCCCAGAGGATCAACGCCTCAACGTCGGTGCCTGTGCCTTGGATCACCGCTTCCACCGATCCATCGGCGCGGTTGCGCACCCAGCCGGTCAGGTCGCGCCGCTCGGCCTCGCGTACCAGCGCCATGCGGTAGCCGACGCCTTGTACGACGCCATAGATGCGCAGGCGTTTAGTGACGATCATTCGTGGTGAACCTTCGCGCGCGTGCGCTTGGTTTCACCGGTGCGCTTCTTGCCTTGCAGCCGGCGTTCGCGCGCGCCTTTTCCCGGTTTTGTGGCGATGCGTTTTTTCGGCACATGATTCATGCGCTGTAGCCGCTCGACCAGGCGCTCAAAGGCGATCTGGCGGTTGCGCGCTTGCGAGGGCGAATCCTGCGCGATGACCACCACACCCGAAGGCGGGTGATACAAGCGCAGCGCGGAGCTGGTTTTGTTGACGTGCTGGCCGCCGGGCCCGCTGGCGCGGAAAGTCTCCACTTCGACTTCGCGCGCCAGCGTTTCAAGTTCCAGCGAATAGGGCGGCGGGGCCAGCGGTACGCGGCGAGTGCTCATGCAGCGAAGCATGCCCGATTCGGCGCTTGTAGGGCAATACTGACAAAAACCGCCGTCTTCGGCTGACAGCAAATCCGGCGCCGCAAGCTAAAGTTTGCCAGTGCGGTTGGGGAGTCAGAGTAGTGTCCGTTTGGCTTACAATGAGCCAACCGTTGCTTATTCGACCTGGAGGAAATCGCATGAGAACGAATGTCCGTATTCACGCTGTCGCTACCCTTGCTGTGCTGGCTTGCGCTGTCGCTTCCGCGCCCATTGCGCGGGGCGACGAAACCTGCAATTCGCCCTACATCAGCAAGCTGATCAAGGGCCAAGAGGACTACGTCTATGTATGGACGCTCGGCGTCGAAGGCTTGGGCGACGGACACGACAAGCTGGTGACGATCGACGTCAACCCGAACTCGATGCGCTACGGCGAAGTGGTGGCTACGCACTCGGTCGGCACGCGCGGTGAAGCGCATCACATGGGCTTCAGCGACGATCGCCGCTTTCTTTGGGCAGGCGGGCTGGACGATAGCAAGATCTACATCTTCGACGTGGGTGCCAATCCGGCTATGCCGAAGTTGATCAAGACCATCGCCGATATGCCGGAAAAGACCGGTCTTGTCGGGCCGCATACCTTCTACGCGCTGCCCGGGCGCATGATGGTGCAGGCGCTGTCGAACAATAAGGATCATGGCGGCGTGACCGGCATCGCCGTCTACAACAACAAGGGCGATTTCGTTTCCAAGCACGACATGCCCACCGACAACGGCGGCGACGGCTACGGTTACGACATCGGTATCAACCCGGCCAAGAACGTCATGCTGACTTCCAGTTTTACCGGCTGGAACAATTACATGATGGATCTCGGCAAGCTGGTGAAAGATGCCGAAGCGATGAAGAAGTTCGGCAGCACTATGGTGCTGTGGGACTTGAAGGCGATGCAGCCAAGGAAGGTGTTCAACGTGCCTGGGGCGCCGCTGGAAATTCGTTGGTCGCTGAAACCAGGCGACAATTGGGCCATCACCGCCGCGGCGTTGACCTCGAAACTCACGCTGGTCAAACGCGACGCGCAGGGCGAGTGGCAAGCGCACGAAGTGGGCACCATCGGCGATCCGTCCAAGATCCCGCTGCCGGTGGACATCAGCATTACCGCTAACGGCAAGGGCTTGTGGGTCAATACCTTCATGGACGGCAAGACACGCTATTTCGACTTGACCGATCCAATGAACGCGAAGCAAACGTACGAGAAAGTCACCGGCAAGCAAGTTAACATGGTCAGCCAAAGCTGGGACGGCAAGCGTGTCTACATCACTTCGTCCTTGCTTGCGAACTGGGACAAGAAAGGCGAGGACAACGAGCAGTTTCTGCGCGTGTTCGACTGGGACGGCAAGGAGCTGACGCTCAAGATGCAAGTCGACTTTACCAAGAACAAACTCGGCCGCGCGCACCACATGAAGTTCGGCTCGAAGAAGACGCGCAGCGCGATGGTTGATGAAGCCGCTGCGCGGGTGGCGAGCGCTGAGCGCTAGGCAGTGACGGCAGATTGAGCAGCGAGCATTGGCCCGCAAACTCCAAGCTCGTGAGTCCCTACCCTCCTTGCCCCTAGACGGGGGAAGTGTGGGAGGGGGGTGGAGAGATCGTGTCATCGTCGGCGCGTGTTTGTTCGCGCTGCTCTGCGTTTGCGCCAACGCCCACGAAGCTCCCGCCGTCGACAAACTCGATTTCACCCCGCCCGCGCCGGGCAGCTATAAGCTCGAGCGCATCATGCCGGTGCCGGAGGGTTACGTGCTCGATGTCGACGGCAAACGTAAGCCGCTGGCGCAGTTCACGCGCGAGAAGATCACGCTACTCGGCTTCATCTATACGGCGTGCGCCGATGCGAACGGCTGCCCCATGGCGTACGAGGTGTTCAACGCGCTCAAGCAATCCATCGCCGGCAAGCCCGCGCTGCGCGACCAGGTGCGCTTGGTCAGCTTAAGTTTCGATCCGTTGCGCGATACGCCGGAAGTGATGAAATCCTACGGCGGCAGCCACGTGAAGAACAAGGACGGTGTGCCATGGTACTTCCTCACGACCAAATCGAAACAAGATTTGCTGCCGCTGGTGGAAGGGTTGGGGCAAGATGTACAGGTGGCGGTTGACCCCAAAACCGGGCGCGTCAGCCGTACACTCAGTCACGTACTCAAAGTGTTCTTGATCGATCGCGAAGGGCAAACGCGCGAGATCTACACCACTGCGTTTCTCATTCCCGAAGTCGTGCTCAACGACATCGAAACACTGCTGCTGGAACAAGCGGGCAGCACTAAAGCAGCGGCGCAGTAAGGTTATACCTATCTCAGGTTCTGGTGTTGTATGGCTATGAACCTGATTGCTAGAAATGTAGATGGCTGAGTATCGGCCTACAGGGTTCGCTGGACGCGTTGGCTGGACGCTGACTCTGATCATTGCGCTCTCGTGCTGCATCGTGCTCACGTTGCGCGCCGCGGACGCCGAGCATCGAGCGGCGCTGGGTCTGCCCGAAGTGAGCTGGCCGGGCGCAACGGCTGCGACGCGCGTGCAGATCGAACTCGGACGCAAGCTATTCATGGATCGGCGCTTGTCGCCCAACAACACCATGAGCTGCGCCATGTGCCACATACCGGAACAAGGCTTCGCCGCGAACGAACTCGCCACAGCCGTTGGCATCAATGGCCGCAGCGTGAAGCGCAACGCGCCCACGCTGTTGAACGTCGCGTTCAACGCGTTTCTGTTTTGGGACGGGCGCGAGACGAGTTTAGAGAATCAGGTCTGGCAGCCCATCCTGAACCCCAACGAAATGGGCAATCCCTCAACGCAGCGGGTGCTGGATAAGATCAACGCACTGCCGGACTACGCTGGGCTGTTCGAGCGCGCTTACGGCGGTGCACGTGCCACCTCGGAAAGTGTTGCGCACGCGGTGGCGGCCTACGAGCGCACGCTAGTCGCGGGCGGTTCGCGCTTCGACCGCTGGTTCTATGCGCGAGAGCAGCATGCGCTGAGTGCGTTGGAGCAGCAAGGTTTCGCCGCTTTCAACCGCTTCGGCTGCGCACAGTGCCACAGCTATGGCGACACGTCCGCGCTGTTCACCGATCAGCGCTTTCACAACACCGGCATCGGCTGGGCTGCCGCGCGCACAGAAAAGACTTACACCGTGCCGCTCGCACCGGGCGTCAGCACACAAATCAAAGAGAGCGAGCTGGCGAACGTATCGGAAGCGATCGAGGCGGACGAAGGCCGCTTCGAAGCCACGCGCAACGACGCCGAGCGCTACCGATACAAGACGCCGAGTTTGCGTAACGTCGAACTCACCGCGCCGTACATGCACGACGGTTCGCTCGCCACGCTGGAAGAGGTGATCGATTTCTACGCAAGAGGTGGCATCGACAATCCGGGGCGCGACGTTCTGCTCAACCCCATTGAGATAACGGCGCGGGACAAACAGGCGCTCGCGGCTTTTTTACGCGCGCTTACTTCCGCAGAGCACACGCGCTTGGCGCAACAGGCGCGCCGATAGCGTGAGGGTCCTTGGGGTGACCGAGTGTGCAACAGCTTCGCTGCGCCGCGTGGCACAAACGTACTAGTCCTTGTGTGCCATTGACGTTGACCGAATCGAGTATCACTGTGGCGTACTCGAGATAGATGGAGGGGGACATGAAACAGCTCATATGCGGTTTCGCGGCGGCGGCGTGCTTGTGCACCGGCGGCGTGGCCCAAGCGCAAGACCGGCAGCGTGCATCTTGGAAAGTGCCGGAAGCGAGCGCGACTTATACGCAAAAGCTCAACATCGAAGTCGGCGATGTGCCCGGGCACATCGTGCGCATCTACGAGGTTCAGAGGAAGTTCACCGACGTGGCGCCGGTGTTTGCCGGTGTGCGCGCGAGCCAAGCGTGGGATCGTGGTCAGGCGGAGTACGTCAATCTCAACGGACCCTCATGGGGCTACACCATCTTTGACATGGCTAACGGGGATAAAGTGTTCGCGCGCTTCAACGGCGCTGTGCGCACGACGCTAACCGAGAGCGGCGAAAAGCAGACCGCTTACTCGGGCACCACGGTGTTGACGGGCGGAACGGGTAAGTTCAAGGGCATCCGCGGACTGTTTCACGAAACCGACGTCGTCGACATCGCGAACGGGAAGAGCGAAACCACTGGTACCGGCGACTACTGGTTCGAGCAATAGCGGACGCAGCCGGCTACGCGTCCTTTTGGATTTTCGCCAGTTTGCCCAGGAACGGTTCGAGCAGCGACAGCATCTGCGCGAACACTTTAGGATTGCCCGCGAGGATGCGCCCGTTCTGCAGGAATTGCTCGCCGCCGTCGAGATCGCCGACCAGCCCGCCTGCTTCGCGAATCATGAGCGCGCCGGCCGCCATGTCCCATGGGCTTAAGCCGATCTCCCAGAAGCCGTCGTAGCGCCCTGCCGCGACGTAGGCCAGATCGAGCGCCGCCGAGCCGGGCCGTCGCACACCCGCTGTCTGGCGCGTCATTTCTTCGAACATCGCGAGATAGACTTTGAGGTGCTTCAGCTCGCGAAAGGGAAAGCCGGTGCCGATCAGCGCATCGGCGAGCTTGGGCGTTTTGCTGCAGCGGATGCGCAAGTTATTCAAGAACGCGCCACGCCCGCGCGAAGCAGTGAACAACTCGTCACGCAGCGGATCGAACACCACGCCCTGAGCGAGCACGCCGCGATGCAGCAGCCCGATGGAGACGCAATATTGCGGCATGCCGTGCAGAAAATTGGTGGTGCCGTCGAGCGGATCGATGATCCACTGGTACTCGGAGTTTGCGGCGTGCGTGCCGCTTTCCTCTGCTAAGATCGCGTGGTCGGGGTACGCCTTGCGTAGAATTTTGATGATCTCGCCTTCCGCCGCGCGATCGACCTCGGAGACGAAGTCGCGCGGTTTCTTGCTGGTGATGGTCAGCTTGCCGATGTCGGCCGAAGCGCGCACGATCAACGCGCCCGCGCGGCGCGCCGCCGTGACGGCGGTATTGAGCATCGGGTGCATAAGGTTTTGTCTCCGTTGAACTTGGACGAGTCGCGCCGGCGGCGCAAGCGCGCCTGTCGCAAAGCAGGGCGCGCAATTCTAGTATGAATCCCCCTACGGTGCTCGATCGTATCCGCGTGGTGCTGGTGCGCACCAGCCATCCCGGCAACATCGGCGCGGCGGCGCGCGCGATGTTGACCATGGGTCTGACGCGGCTGTACTTGGTTGAGCCGCGTTACTTTCCCGATCCGCAGGCGGACGCGATGGCCACGGGCGCCATCGAGGTGCTGCAGCGCGCGCGTGTGTGTGCGAGCCTGGACGAGGCGCTGGCAGGCGCGCAGTTTTGCGTCGGCACGACCGCGCGTGTGCGCGATTTGTCCGCACCGATGGTCGATTGCCGCGCGGCGGCGCAGCGCGCGGTGCGAGAAGCGGCGACGCAAGAAGTGGCGCTGCTGTTCGGTGCGGAGATTTTCGGCTTGACCAACGAGGAGTTGGATCGCTGCCAACTGCTGCTGAGTATTCCAACCAACGATGATTTCAGTTCACTCAATCTCGCGGCTGCGGTGCAAGTGGTCGCGTACGAAACGCGTATGGCCGCGCTACAACGAGATGTCGCGCGCAAACCCAAGGCGTTCGCGACGCAGGAGCAACTCGAACTGCTGTACGAGCACGCGGAGCGCACGCTCTACCAAGTCGAGTTTTTCGATCCGCAGCGCCCGCACCGCATGATGCGCCGGCTGCGCCGCTTGTTCTCGCGCACGCGGCTGGAAGAGAACGAAGTGCACATCCTGCGCGGCATCCTGACCCAAGTTAACAAGAAGGCGGGCGGCTCGCGCTGAAGCGGCGCCGTGGCCAACTTGGGGCGCGGTAGTCTGCACGTTGACGCCGTGGCGCAACCCTTTCATACTGCTCAAAGAAAGAGGGAATGTCGCCTTATGTTCAAGCACCTACGCGAAGATATCTCGGCCGTGTTCGCGCGCGATCCCGCGGCGCGCAACAGTTTCGAGGTGTTGACGCTTTATCCCGGGCTGCACGCGCTCATCCTGCATCGGCTGGCGCATCGGCTCTGGCGCGCCAACTTTAAGTGGCTGGGGCGCTTCGTGTCGCATACGGCGCGCTGGCTGACCGGCATCGAGATCCACCCGGGCGCAACGATCGGCCGGCGCTTCTTCATTGATCACGGCATGGGGGTGGTGATCGGCGAAACGGCGGAAATCGGCGACGATTGCACCATCTATCACGGCGTTACCCTAGGGGGTACAACCTGGAATAAGGGAAAACGTCATCCGACTCTGGGTAAGGGGGTGGTAGTAGGGGCTGGAGCAAAGATTTTGGGGCCGATCACCATGGGCGACGGTGCCAAGGTCGGATCGAATGCCGTGGTAGTTAAGGACGTTCCCGCCGGGGCGACCGCAGTGGGCATCCCGGCGCGCATTACCGCGCATGAGCCCGCGCATGCGCCGCTGGAGGCCTTTGCGCAGTACGGCGTCAGCAGCGACGAAGATCCGCTGGCTAACACCGTTACCGGGCTGTCGGCGCACACCAGTGAAATCGATCACAAGCTGGCCGACTTGGAGGCAACGATCGCGGACTTGCAGCGCCGCTTGCAAGAGGCGCGTGTGCAGCAGGAAAAGCGCGCCGCGGAAGTGACGCAGATTCGGCAGGTCAAGTAGCCCGCCAAGCACGAACCGAGGCCCGGTTATAATTCGATCGTAAGCCCTTGAAACTTCGGGCTTCGAAGCCCATCTAACAAGAAGTCTGTTTACGAGGAATTGGATCTCATGGCAGTGACATTGACGCCTGCGGCCGCCAAGCACGTACAGAGCGCGTTGACCAAGCGCGGTAAAGGCGTGGGCCTGCGTTTCGGCATCAGAAAGAGCGGTTGCTCGGGCTTTGCATACGACGTGGATTACGTCGATGAACTTGGCACCGAAGATCTGGCGTTCGAAAGCCACGGAGTGAAAGTGGTGGTCGACAAGAAGAGTTTACCGTTTGTGGACGGCACAGAACTCGACTATCGCCGCGAGGGTCTGAACGCTTCGTTCAAATTCAACAACCCCCAGGTCAAAGAGCAGTGCGGCTGCGGGGAGAGCTTTACCGTCGAGTAGTTTGGGCCTGCAAGCTATGCAA
>CAZAWU010000127.1:7813-11875 GCA_964488915.1 uncultured Burkholderiales bacterium | reverse complement strand
CTGGGCCGAAAGACGGGACGTGGGTTCTACAACTACGGCTAAACTTACGAAATTAATCGAAGAGGCACCAATAATGAAACACATCAAATGGGATGAAATTCCTGCCGAGCAAATCAATCCGAGCTTCGTGCGGCGATTGGCCTGGGACGGCAAGATCATGATCGGACAAACCTTGGTCAAGCAAGGATATCAAGTGCCTTTGCACGCTCACGCGAGCGAGCAAATTACTTGGGTCATGCGCGGCGCTTGGCGCTTTGAGATCGACGGTAAGTCCGTCCTTGTCAGCGCGAACGAAATGATCACCATCCCGTCGAACATGCCGCACAGCGCGTATGCAGTCGAAGATTTGGTTGCCTACGACATCTTCACACCACCACGCGAGGATTGGCTCAGCGGTTCGGACGCCTACTTGCGCCATGGCGGGTGATCCGGATAGCCATGATGCACAAATCGCGCGATGCATGTTAGCCCATCGACGCTATCGTTGCCGGCAATATAGCGGCTGGTACCGAGTTGTCCTCGCGCACCGTACAACGTGATGTGCGAACCTCTTCGTCCTTAGAGGGCTTTCGCAGAACGCAGGAAATCCAAATCACACCCTTGCTCCGCTTGCAGCACATGCTCGCGGTAAAGTTTCGCCCAACCGCGCTCGCCGCTCAGTTGCACCGTTGGTCTGAACTGCGCACGCCGGCGCGCGAGCTCATCTTCGTCGACCAGCAAGTCTAACCGCCGCTCGCGCACGCTCATGCGGATGCGATCGCCGCTCTTAACCAGCGCCAGCGGGCCGCCCGCTGCCGCCTCGGGCGAGACGTGCAGCACCACGGTGCCGAAAGCGGTGCCGCTCATGCGTGCATCAGAGATTCGCACCATGTCCTTGACGCCCGCACGTGCGAGTTTGGCGGGGATCGGCAAGTAGCCCGCTTCCGGCATGCCGCAAGCCTTGGGCCCGGCGTTTTGCAGCACCAGGAAATCGTCCGGGTTCACGTCCAAGTTGGGATCGTCGATGCGCGCGGCGAGATCTTCCAGCGAAGTGAACACCACGGCGCGCGCTTCGCGTTCAAACAGACTCGCGTCCGCGGCGGCGCGCTTCAAGATCGCGCCATTCGGCGCGAGCGAACCGAACAAGGCGACAAGCCCGCCTTGTTCGGAGATGGGTTTGTCCAGCGGTCGAATGACGTCGCTATCGACCCAGCCCCCCTCTCCCGGGTGCGCGCCAGCGCCCTTTGCGTCATCCAGCCAATCGCCAAGCGTCTCGCCAGTGACGGTACGAGCATCGAGGTTCAGCAGATGCTTGAGCCGGCGCAACAGCGCGGTGGAGCCGCCCGCGGCGAACAAGTCTTCCATGTAATGTGAGCCGCTCGGTTTCAGATCGACCAGCACCGGCGTCTCGTCGCTCAAGCGGTTGATCGCGTCCAGCGGCACGCGCAAACCGAGGCGCCCGGCAATCGCGGTGAGATGCACGATCGCATTGGTGGAACCGCCGCAAGCAAGCAGCACGCGCAGCGCATTGTCGATCGAGGCTTGCGTGATCACGCGCTGCGGCGTAAGTTCGGAGCCGATCAGTTCCACCGCGCGCGCCCCGCTCGCCTCGGCCGCGCGCAGGCGGTCGGCGTGTACGGCGGGGATCGCCGCGGTGCCCGGCAGTGTCATGCCCATCGCTTCGGCGATCAGCGCCATGGTGCTCGCCGTGCCCATCACCGCGCAGGTGCCTTCGGTGGTGGCGAGCGATTGCTCGATGCGGTGGATGCCTTCGTCGCTGACTTTACCGGCGCGGTACTGTCCCCAAAAGCGGCGGCAGTCGGTGCAGGCGCCGAGGCGCTCGCCTCGGTAGCGCGAGGTCATCATCGGACCGGTGACGAGCAAGATCGCCGGCTTGTTCGCGGATGCCGCACCCATCAGTAACGCCGGCACCGTTTTATCGCAACCACCCACCAGCACCACCGCATCCATCGGCTGCGCGCGGATCATCTCCTCAACGTCCATCGCCATGAGATTGCGGAACATCATGGAGGTCGGATTGAGAAATATCTCGCCGAGCGAAGTGGTGGGAAATTCCAGCGGCAAGCCACCGGCCGCGAGCACACCGCGCTTCACCGCTTCGATCAATTCCGGCACGCCTCGGTGGCAATTGTTGAAGCCGCTCGCGGTGGCGGTGATACCGACCACAGGCTTCGCCAACATCGTAGAGGAATAGCCCATCGAGCGCGCGAACGAGCGGCGCAGATAGGCGGCGAAACCGGCATCGCCGTAGTTGGTCAACCCGCCCATCAAACCCGGGGCGCGGGGTGTTTTCGTCGTCATCGTGTCAGTCTGCCTCGAAGAAATCGGTGTACTGGTCCTAGCTTATTTTATTAAATAGCTTTGATTCTGATTCATGAGAAGATTCTCAGATGAGTATGCTAGCCCACGGTCGTTTGCAAAGCATGCAAAACTCCTGCATATTTGCAGCAAGTGTAACAACCGCAGCGGCACTCGTAACATGCACAGAACCATATCAACCGGCATCTTCGTAGCCAGCGCGCTTGCCGGCACTTTCGCGATTGGGGCGCAGCTCGATCCGCGCGCGCTCTCCGCTGGCGCGCACACTACGCCTTTCATCGACACGAACGCCTACGCCGTGCCAGCGCCCACGCTGACGGCGGAGCAGACGCGACTGTTCGCCCTGGGGCGCGAAGCGTTCGATCAGCGCTGGGTGCCGGCGCCGCAGTTGGGCGGCCCCTGGGGATTCGGGCCAACGGCTAATGGCAATAAATGTACTGTGTGTCACGAAGGCAACGGACGCGGGCGAACACCCACGCAATCCAACCAAGCGCTGCGTTCGCTGTTGGTGCGTTTGAGCATCGCCGGCGCGAACGAGTTCGGCGGCCCCAAGCCGCATCCGCAATACGGCGAACAGTTCAACGACCTCGGCGTCGATGGCCTTGTGCCCGGTGAAGGCAGCGCTTTCATCGATTACACCGAGCGCGAGATCAGCTTTGCCGATGGCGAGAAGATCATGCTGCGCGCGCCGCAGGTTCGCTTCGAACAGCTCGCCTTCGGTTCGATAGGAACGGACACGATGACCTCCGCCCGCCTCGCTCCACCGCTTGTCGGGCTCGGGCTGCTCGAAGCCGTGCCGGAAGAAACACTGCTCGCCATCGCCAAGCAGCAAAGCGAGCTCGGTGTGAGCGGGCGGCCGAATTATGTTAGGGATGTACTGGCGAAGAAGGAAGTGCTCGGGCGCTTCGGCTTGAAGGCCAACCAACCAAACATTCGCCAGCAAGTCGCCGCGGCGTTCCATGGGGATTTGGGCGTGACCTCCGAGTATTTTCCTGCGGAGAATTGTCCGGAAGTTCAAACTGCCTGCAGCAAGCTGCCGCCGGGCGGCTATCCCGAGTTGACCACGCGCAATATCGACGCCATCCAGTTCTACCTGCAGGCGCTCGCAGTGCCGGCGCGCCGCAATCCCGGCGATGCGCGCGTTCAACATGGCGAGCAGTTGTTCGCGCAAGCGCAGTGCGCTGCTTGCCACATCCCCGAACTAAAAACCGGTACGTATCCCGCGCCGCCCGCCGCAGCGAATCAAACCATTCGCCCCTACACAGATTTGCTGCTGCATGATATGGGCGAAGCGCTCGCCGATCATCGCCCTGATTTCAAAGCCGATGGGCGCGAGTGGCGCACGGCACCGTTGTGGGGGCTGGGCCTATCGGCAACGGTCAACGGCAACGCCAGCCTGCTGCACGATGGCCGCGCACGCGACGTGGCCGAAGCGATCCTTTGGCACGGCGGCGAGGCGGAAAAGGCGCGCGAGGCGTTTCGCGCCATGCCGAAAGCAGATCGGCAGGCTTTGATCGCATTTGTCGAGTCGATTTAGCTCGTGCTGCAGTACATCATCAAAGTAGCCCTCTCCGCCGCGATCATCGTGATCGTCAGCGAAGTGGCCAAGCGTCACTCCGGCTTTGCCGCGCTGATCGCCTCGCTACCGCTGGTATCCATCCTCGCGTTTATCTGGCTGTACGTGGAAGGCGCGCCCGCGGCGCGCATTGGGCGGCTGTCGATTGAAATCGTGTGGCTGACGAT
>CAZAWU010000127.1:3069-7713 GCA_964488915.1 uncultured Burkholderiales bacterium | reverse complement strand
GCGGTACTGTTCGCGCCGCACGGGGTCGCCGCGCTGCTGCACTTGCCTGCGCTCAGCGAGCAAAGTGCCAACTACTTCCGCTTGGTCGGTCTGCTGGTGGGCGGCTTGGGCATGCTCTACGTGGTCAGCGGCCGCCTCAATGCCGACGGATTCACCTTCGCCTCTATGCTGGACCGGCCGCTGGTGCCGTTCATCATGGCCGCGCTGTGGTACTTCGGCTTTATTCCGGGCACGCTCGCTCTAATATTCTCCATCACCGATTTCGGCACCTTCCTCTGGACGCTCTCGGCCTGGCGTTCAGAGCGCGCCCGGTAGGCGAACTTCGAACGCGCCTATTTCCTGCCCGAATCGCGTTTACAAGACTTTACCTGTCGCTTCATCGATCAAATGCATATGGTTCGTGTCGGCCGCGAACTGCAGCCGCGCACCCGCCCGCGCCGCGAACGCTGCTCCGACCCGGGCGCACACCTGTGCGCCGCCCAGGGAGAGATAGACCAGCGTATCCATGCCCATCGGCTCCACCAGGTCGACGCGCGCTTCGAAGGTCTGCGGCGCCGATGCGGCGCTTGCCTCACTCAGGTGCTCCGGCCGCAGGCCGAACAACAAGCGTTCACTGCCGACGTAGGGTACGTAGCATTCGGTGCGCGAAGCAGGCACCGGCAATGCAATGTCGTCGGCCAGCCGTACCAGCAAGCCGTGCGCTGATCGCTCCAGACGGCAGGCAATGAAGTTCCTCGCCGGCGAACCGATGAACTCCGCGACAAACTTCGTCGCTGGCTTGTGGTACAGCTCGTTTGGCGCGCCGACCTGTTCGATCCGCCCGGCGTTCATCACCACCACGCGATCTGCCAAGGTCATCGCTTCGACTTGATCGTGCGTAACATAGACCGTGGTGGTACGCACTTTCTGGTGAACTTTGCGGATTTCGGTGCGCATTTGCACGCGCAGCTTGGCATCGAGATTGGAGAGCGGTTCGTCGAACAGGAACACTTTCGGGTCGCGTACGATGGCACGGCCCATCGCGACGCGTTGGCGCTGACCGCCGGAAAGCTGCTTCGGCTTGCGCTGCAGCAGTTCGGTGATATCCAAGATGCGCGCGGCGTTCTCTACCCGGCGCTGGATTTCATCGCGCGCCGCCTTCTTCAGGCGCAGCCCGAAGGACATGTTCTCGTACACGGTCATGTGCGGGTAGAGCGCATAGTTCTGGAACACCATGGCGATATTGCGGTCCTTCGGCGGCACGTCGTTGACGACTTCGTCATCGATCAGAACTTCGCCGGAACTCACCTCCTCCAGTCCAGCGATCAGGCGCAACGTCGTACTCTTGCCGCAACCCGAGGGCCCGACCAGAACGACGAACTCTTGGTCGGCGATTTCGAGGTCGATGCCTTTGACGGCTTCGGTGTCGTCATAGCGCTTCGTCAGCCTACGCAGCATGACCTTCGCCACTGTTAGCGGCTCCGCAGATGCAGACTTTTATCGTCATCCCGGCGGAAGCCGGGAGCCAGGCAGGGTTGGCACTGGATCCCGGCTTTCGACGGGATGACGTCGTGGGACGATTGTCGTAACCTCGAGGTCATGCACGCCTTCGCAGCTTATCCCTTTGTCGCGCCGGCCGTGAGTCCAGCGATGTAGTAGTCCATCAAGAACGCGTAAATGATGAGCGGTGGCGCAGCACCCAGCAGCGCGCCGGTCATGATCTGTCCCCAGTTGAACACGTCGCCCTTGATTAAGGTCGTAATGATGCCCACCGGCAGCACAAGCTGATCGGTCGACGTCGTAAAAGCGAGCGGGTAAAGGAACTGTGCCCATGACACAGTGAACGCGAAGATGGTGGCGGCGATAATGCCCGGCAGCGCTACCGGAATGAATATCTTCGTGAGCAGTTGCGTATAGCTCGCCCCGTCGATCAGCGCAGCCTCGTCCAGCTCCTTCGGAATGCTGGCAAAGTAGCCGATCATGATCCATGTGCAGAACGGCACGGTGAGCGTGGGATAAATGACTACTAGCACCCACCAGCGGTTGATGAAGTCGATGCCGGTTGCTTCGCCAAGGAAGGCGAAGATCTTGAACAACGGGATGAACAGCAACGTCTCCGGAATGAGATACGTTAGAAACACGCCGGTGGCGAGCGTAGCGGAGCCCCAGAACTTCATGCGCGACAGCGCGAAGGCGGCAGGGATGCTGATCAGCATGGTGATCGCCACCACCAGGATAGCCACGAGCGCTGAATTGCGAAAGAACGTGAGATAAATCGGCGAAGTCAGCAGCTCGACGTAGTTCTGCATCGTCGGATGAAACACCCACCACGGATTGGTAGCAGCGGAGATCTCTACGCTTGTCTTCAGCGACGTAATCAGCATGTAGATCGGTGGCGTCAAGAAAAAAATGACGAAGACGATCAGGAAGACGTAGGACCAAACCAGCGCGCGCCGCCGATCGCCGCGCATGCTCGGACGCGTTGGCATCCGATTTGAGTTTGCCGCCACTGCGCGCGCCAAATCAGACCTCACTGCCGCGGCGGCGGATGCCGCGCAGGATGAAAATCGCGGCAATGCCGAGAATCGGGAACATGAACAATGACACCGCAGCGCCCAGCGGGATATCGTTGCTTTCGATACCGAGCCGAAACGACCAGGTGGCGAACACGTGCGTCTGATCGACCGGGCCCCCGCCGGTCAACACACGCACGATGTCGAAGTTGGCGAACGTCACGATCAACGAAAACAGCACCGTGATGGCGATGATGTTGCGCATCATCGGCAGCGTGATGTACCAGAGCTTCTGCCACCAGTTGGCACCGTCGATAGCGGCGGCTTCATATAGCTGCTCTGGCACGGACTTAAGCGCCGCCAGATACATGATCATGAAAAACGGCGCACCGAACCAGACATTCACCAGAATCACCGCAAAACGCGCCCACAGCGGATCGGATAGCCACGCCACCGGCGCCAAGCCGATGCGCTCGAACAGCCAGTTAAATGCGCTGTAGGAAGGATCGAACAACCACAACCACGCGAGCGTGCTCATCGCCGGAGGAATCACCCAAGGCACCAGCAACATGCCGCGCCATTTGCGCTGACCCTTGGCTGGGATGTTGTGCACGAAATGCGCGACGATGAAACCGATCAGCGCCTTGAAAATAACCGCACTCACGGCGAAGATGATCGATTGCTTGACCACCATCCAAAACGTCTCGCGCGAGAACAGGAAGGTAAAGTTGCCGAAACCGACGAAACGCTCCATCGACTTGTTGAGCGTTGCGAGGCTGATCGAGTACAGCGCGGGATAGAGCACGAGTGCCGCGATAACGGCGATGAGAGGCAGCGCCATGAAGAAGGCGATGGTGGACTTGCGGCGCAGGAAGTTAGCCATGCGGCATCAAGTCCGCATGAACCCTTCCAACTCCGACGCCGCCCAAGCAATGGTCTTCTCGATCGACTCCCTGCCCTGCGTGCAGCGCGCGATCATCTTCGGCATGATGGCTTGCACGTAGATCTGATTGGCGATCTTCGGCGGCGCGGGCATACCGGAAATCCAAACCGTCTCACCGCTCGTGGGGGGATAGTGCGACAGCGTGCCCACCGGCGGGCCGGCTTCATCCCAGATCTTGAACGCCCGCAATCCCGTGAAGGCGGGAATATCGTAGCCGCCGCTAGCCGCAACCAGTTGCTCCACCGAAGTGCGCTGCGACAGATAGGTAATAAGGCCTTTCGCCGCCGGCTTGTTCTTGGAGAACTTCCAGATGCCGTAGAAGTACGGCAAGAACGCGTGGAAGCGTCCTTTCGGCCCTTTCGGATAGGGAAATGTCCAGCACTGCTCTGCCACTTTCGGGTTGTCGCGCTTCGCCACCGCCCAAGCGCTCGGTGGATTGATAATCAACGCGCCTTTGCCGGAAACCAGCCACTTATTATTGGATGCATCATCCCAGGCGTACACGTCGGCGGGGAGAAACTTGGCCAGCCTTTGCGCGTACTGCAGTACTTGCTTGATCGCATCGGAGGCAATAGTGATGTTGCCTTTGGCGTCGACCAACTGCGCGCCGAACGAGGCGAACATCGTGCCGGTCCAGTCCACCGAGTCCGCGGTTTGGCCGATGCCCAAGCCGAACGGGAAGCCCGCTTTGAAGCACTTCTCCGCGGCGGTGAGAAAAGTGTCCCAAGTCCATTGCTCTGCGAGCGTTTTGTCGGGCGGCGTCGCGGGCGGATACATCTTCATCAGATCCAGCCCGGCATACTGCTTGAGCAGATCGATACGCCCGCACGGCGGTTTCATCTGCGTGCCGGCGGTCGCGGGCACGGCGCGCCAAGCGCCATTCAGCTTGGTGAGATATTCAACGACCGGCACGACCGCGCCGTGCTGTTTTAGCAGCGGCTGCATGATGTCGTCGACCGGTTCGAGGTTCCTTTCGTGCTCGGCGGGCAGCCACAAGGCGAAGTTCAGCATGTCGTGGCCCGACTTCGCCTGCGCTTCCGCTGCCACTGTGAGCAGCAGCTTGTTGCCTTGGGAAGTGATGAAATCGATTTTTAGGTCGACCTTCTCCTTAGCCGCCCACTCATTGCACAGTTTGGCCAGCGTTTTATTGGCGCCCGGCACCCAGTGATCCCAGAAGCCGACGTTGAGTTTGCCGGCGGCGTGCGAAGT
>CAZAWU010000127.1:0-2969 GCA_964488915.1 uncultured Burkholderiales bacterium | reverse complement strand
TTGCATGCAGCCATGACGCGTGCACGCGCGCTCTGCATCTCGGGCGGATAAGGCTCATCGTGCTGGTCCGGGTAGCCCATCGACATGCCCATATCCCCCGGTCCCCACTCGGCGAAAGCAAGCCCCGGCACGCGCGTAGTCTGCCCGACGCTGGCGAGCGCGCGCGTGTTCTCCACTTTAATGCCGAGCAGCAGCTCGCCGTGCGGATTGAGTGGCCAGGGGTCGGCGCGCGCGAAGTATTCGTCCACGCCTATGCCCCAGATTTCCGCCGCACGCGTTTGACCGCCATGGCCGCGACGGCCCGTCTCGGAAGTAAAGGCGTATCGAGCCGCACCCACGAACGCACTCACCGCCGCCGCGCTCTCCGCATGGCACAGCAGTAAACCGTGCACGCCAGTGGCCAACACCTGCTTGATCATCCAGGCGTTGCTGCGCACGCTGTGCTCATCGCAGCCGTCCAGCGGCAACGTGACAATGACCGCCGGTGTGCGATGGCCGCTGCGCGTCGGCCCTGCGGCGGCGAGCCCGCGCATGAACTGCAGCAACGCAGCCGCGTCGAACGCGCTGTGCTCCATGTCATAGGCGATGTAATCAGCCCAAGTTTGTGCCAACGCACGCCCGCCTTCGTAACCGCTAGCACTAAACGCGTCCACGAATTCGTAGTACAGCGGTTGGCGCTGCTCCAGCAATTCAATGGCTTTGTTGATTCGCATCGGCATCAGCGATGCGCGTTGAGCTCTTGCGCGTACACTTCCCACGAACGCGCCGGCGCCCGTGGCGGGATGACATGCCGCACATCGGGATTGATGAGCGACATCGGCCACGTCCCAGTGGCGATGCGCACCGCCTCTTCACCAAGCTGCGTCTGGGCGCGCTCCCATGCAACTTCTGAGTAGCTGGCGTAGTGGTTGGTGACGCTCACGTTATCCATTTTCAGCAGCGGGTTGGCGGGATCGACCGGCTCCTGCTCGAACACGTCGAGACCCGCGCCGGCGAGGCGCTTTTCCTGCAATGCTTCGATTAATGCCACCTCATCAACCACGCCCCCGCGCGCGCAATTGATCAAGTACGCAGTCGGCTTCATCAAGGCAAACTCGGCGCGGCTAATGAGGTGGCGCGTGCCGCTGTCGAGGTAGGTGTGCACGCTGACGTAGTCCGAGCGCCGGCACAGCTCCGCCAGCGTGCGCGTCATCTCGACGCCGTATTCGAGTGCGTCCCACGACGCGACGTAGGGATCGTAGGCAATCACCTGCAAGCCGAACGCCTTGGCCTTACGCGCAACAGCGCGCCCGATGTCGCCCAAGCCGACGATGCCGAACACTTGCCCGGCGATGTGCCCCATCGGCGCCAGCCGCTCGCGCGTCCACGTGCCGCTTCTGACCAGCTTGTCATGCAACACGAACTTCCGCGAGCACACCAGAAAATGCATCATAGTGTGATTCGACACTTCTTCGGTGCCGAACGATGCTGTGTTGGCCAGGATTACGCCGTTCACGGTGGCGCTGTCGAGGTCGAGATGATCGTAGCCATGACCGAACGACACCAAACCTTTGCAGCGCCCGTGCAGGCCCATGTGCGCGAAGGCGCTGCGATCGAAGCCATGGCCTTGCAGTATGGCGACATCGACATCGCTCAGCGCTCGTACCAGATCGCCGATGTTGTTGCCGCGGTAGCGCTCGAACGAAGCGCCGATCGCGCGCAGCGCCCGGCTATGCGGTTCCAGCGCGCTTGTATCAGAGGTCTGCCCGCTGGCAGGGCCGACGTAGAGAACTTTGATGGGCTGAGTCATACGCTGCGCTAACCATAGCTGACCAGCCCCATTCTATCCTCGGACTGCGCGCTGCGCCCACAGAGGGCAAGGCCAGCGCAAACGCGACTACTACCCTTCGCACAAGCGCCCAGCCACTTCGCCGAGGGCGCTGCGCTTGAGGCTTGAGAGTTTCAGCTCAGGCCCGTCGTCGATCTGCGGATAGTTCCTGCGCATGGAGCGCTCGTAGGCGGGGTCGTAGTGTGCGCGCATGATGCGCTCGAACAGCTGCGGCATCTCGCGCTTGTCGGCAAACGCGCGCCAGGCTGCGAATTCTTCGTTCCCGATCAGCGGCGTGAGATGACGCAACTTCTCCAGCAATCCATCCGGATCTTGCTCGAAATGCGCGTAGTCTTCGCGCCAGAGCTGCACGCGCTCGGTCATTGCAGCCTCGACGCGGAAACAGGTGCCGTGGTGCATCGCATCGAACAAAGCCTGCGGTACTTGGCGCTCGCCGATCTTCTTACTTTCCGCTTCGACCCATACCGGCTTAGCCGGATCGAACCGCATGAGCGCTTCGAGCACGAAGGTTTCAAACAACTTTTGGCTGGGCTGCTCGACGCTCGGAATGGCGCCGATCAAGGAACCACGATGCTTGGCCAACTCTTCCAGGTCGACTACTTGTGCACCCGCCTCTTGCAAAGCTTGCAGCAGCCGCGTCTTGCCGCAACCGGTCGGTCCGCACAAGACGTTGTAGCGAAACTTTGCGGGCAGTACCTCCAGCTCGGTGTTGACCCAGCGCCGGTACGCTTTCCAGCCGCCTTTCAAGCGCTCGACTTTGTAACCGATGGTGTCGAGCGCATCGAACCACAAGCGGCTGCGCTTGCCGCCGCGAAAGCAGTACACCAGAATCCGCGCACGCGGCGGGCAGCGGCTGCTGACGGCGCTGAGCGCCGTGGCAATATTGCGCAGCGAGTATTCGACGCCGATCAAGTAAGCGTGGTGCGGGCTGCTGCGATGCAGCGTGCCCACTTCGGCGTACTCCTCATTGTTGACGACCGGCAAGTTGAGGGCACCGGGAATGTGATCCTCGTCATACTCACGCGGACTGCGTGCGTCGATGATGAGTTCGTAGGTGGAAAAATCCAGCATGGAAATAGAATCGCGGCGCGGCTGTTGGCGCGCCCGGCGGGACTCGAACCCACAACCCCCGGCTTAGAAG
>CAZAWU010000126.1:10789-12029 GCA_964488915.1 uncultured Burkholderiales bacterium | reverse complement strand
GTCGATGCGCAGAAATACAGGATGGCGATCTCGAAGAAGATAATCCAGAACACCAGCATGTCGAGACCGTGCGCCGTCAGCACCAAGTAGAACCAGTCGGCGGGCAATAGGTGCACCGTCGGCCAACGCGTTAGCGTGACCAACAACGCCAAGACGCCGCCGACCAGCAGTGCTACGACCCCGGCAACAGCGTTCCAACGAATGAGTTTCTCGGCCGGCTCGTGATATTGCAGGCCGGTGGATGGGCATACGCGAAACATGCGATTGACGGCCATAGCTTAACTCCCGCTCTTGACGACGTAGAGCTTGCTCGTCATGGTGTGGTGATTAATTCCGCAGTACTCGTTGCAGATGATTGAATACGTGCCCGCGCGCGTCGGCGTAACCGTGATGATGTGCTCATAGCCGGGGTGCACTTGGATGTTGATGTTCTCCGGTTGCAGCGAGAAACCGTGCAGCCAGTCCATGGATGCGAGGTGCAGGCGGTAGGTCTTGCCTTCCTCTAACTCCAACATCGGCCACCACTGCCATAGGCGCGCGATGAGGTAGACATCGGAACCCGGCAACGGGTGAACCACGGGAAACTTCTGATCCGTTTCTGTGCGCACGGTGAACTTATCCACCATCTCCTGCGTTTTCTTGGTGAATAGTTCGGGCGTGGTTCGGTACGCTTCATTGGCGAGGTTCTGCTTACCGTAAATGTGCCAATACGGCATCATGAAAAACATCACCAGACACCAGATGAAGGCAAGCAAGATCCATATGCCTTCAACTCTGTCGAGCGGTTGCTTCCACCATACCCGTGCCGACGGAGGCTGTATCGCACTCATGGGATTCTCCCGAGTTGAAAGGAAGTGCTACTTGGCCACTGGAATACCGACGATCTCCATCACGCCCCAAACGATATACAACACGGTGGGCATGGCGATGCCCAAGAAGAGCAACAGGAACGGGTTATCGAGGATCTGCTGCATGACGGGGATTGGCTCCTCCAGCAGTTCGTCGTCCGACGGATTGGAAGCAGGTAAGTTGTTGGCCATATCGATCTCCGTGCGCGTGAGGGGAAATTCTTACGCTCAAACTTACTCTTCGAGCGGGGCACGAAACCTTGATGCGCATCAAGAAATCCGGAGGGTCCGTGCCGGGCTGTATGGCGGCAGGTGCCAACACGCCTGAAGTAACGCTTACGTCTCTAGTCGCTACCGGCAGGCAAACCGCAGTGGTGAGATACAGCCGTGCG
>CAZAWU010000126.1:1943-10689 GCA_964488915.1 uncultured Burkholderiales bacterium | reverse complement strand
CCATCCTTGATACGCATCAAGGAAATGGGGGCCGCCCAATTCTCACAATGCCGCAACGATCTGAAGCTGCGCGCATGCCCGACGATATCAGCCTTGATCTACGCGGTCTGGAACCGCCCGAACCTTTAGAACGCGTGCTGACGGCGCTGTCGACGCTGAGGCCGGACCAACGGCTAGTGTTATTGATTCCGCGCGAGCCGGTGCCGCTCTATCGGATCCTGGCGCGCAACGGCTACGTACACTCCACGCTACTGCGTAACGATGGATTATTTGAGGTTACGGTCTGGCAGAAGAAGTGACGTGTTATAGGGCAAAATCCCGCTTTCCGGACCGGCGAAGACAGCCACCGGCAAACGGCGGCGCTATGCGTCACGCGTGCATCGACGCGGAGGTACTTTCCTGAGCTGCCAAGCTTTCGAACCACGCCAGTTGATCGCGCAGACCGACAACCTCACCCACGATCGTCAGTGCCGGCGGTTTGAGCCCGGCCGCGACCACTCTCCCTGGCAGGCAGTCGAGCGTGCCGACCACCACGCGCTGTTGCGCCATCGTGCCTTGCTGCACCATCGCCGCCGGCATCAATTTCGGCACACCGTGCGCGACCAGTTCGCGGCAAAGAATCGGCAATCCTACTAAGCCCATATAGACGACGACGGTTTGATTGGGGCGTGCCAACCCCTCCCAATCTAGATTCATAGTGCCATCCTTTAGATGACCGGTGACAAACACGCAGGAATGCGCGTAGTCTCGATGAGTCAGCGGGATTCCCGCAAAAGCCGCAACGCCACAGGCCGAAGTAATGCCAGGCACGACCTCGAAGTCAACACCGTTTTCGGCCAGCACCTGCGCTTCCTCGCCGCCACGGCCAAAGATGAAAGGATCGCCCCCTTTAAGCCGCACGACACGTTTGTTCTGCTTCGCCAAATCAACCAGCAAGTGCGAGATGTCGCCCTGAGACATGCAATGGTGGTCCCGCTCTTTGCCAGCGTAGATGCGCTCGGCCTCGGCGCGCCCCAGCGCAACAATCTCGGCTGAGGCAAGCCGGTCGTACACGATTACATCCGCCTCCAGCAGCACTCGCAATGCACGCAGTGTAAGTAGGTCCGGATTTCCGGGTCCGGCACCAACTAAGAATACTTTGCCGGTGCCTCTCTCAGCGCTGCGGAATCGCCGTAGTTTGGCAACGACGCTATCCGAAAACGGCAGCTTGCTCGCGCGCCAACTCGGTTCAGACCGCATATGCATTAACTCCCCAACACGGTTGTTTGCGGAAAATCTACGCGACCGCAGTCCGGCAAACCTTGATATTGGTCAAGGAATTCAGCCGCCCCCTGCGTCACCCTTGCGCTAAGTCTTTTCCAACAACCCGTACCAAACAGTGAGGGTCGAATGATGCGTACCAGGACCACAGTACTCGCCAACTTGCTCGGCGCTCTATTGCTGCCCGCGGCGGTTTCACTATGCTTCGCCGACGAAAAAAAAGATGACAAGAAAAAACCCGACAAACCCGTTTCGGAAGCGGAGATTCAGTACCAAGCCGGTAGTTCTCCGCTAGCGGAGCAGGAGATGCATCACAACATCAACGAGAAAGCGCCGAAGATGACGAAAGCCGAGTTCGATCGCGGCAAGCAAATCTACTTCGAGCGCTGCGCCGGTTGTCACGGTGTACTGCGCAAGGGCGCGACAGGTAAGCCGCTGACCTCGGATATCACCCTGGCGCGCGGCACGGACTACCTGAAGGTCTTCATCGGCTACGGCTCGCCCGCCGGGATGCCGAACTGGGGCACCTCCGGGGAGCTGACCGAACAGGAAGTCGACCTCATGGCGCGCTACGTGCAGCAAGAACCGCCGACCCCTCCTGAGTTCGGCATGAAGGAGATGAAGGATAGCTGGAAGGTGATCGTGCCGCCGGAGAAGCGGCCGAAGAAGAAAATGAACAGCTACAACATCGACAACATATTCTCCGTCACGCTGCGCGATAGCGGCGAAGTTGCGCTGATCGACGGCGACACGAAAAAGACCATCAACATCGTCAAGACCGGCTACGCGGTGCATATCTCGCGTATGTCCGCCTCAGGCCGCTACCTTTATGTCATCGGCCGCGATGCGAAGATCAACGTCATCGATTTGTGGATGGAGAAGCCGGACAACGTTGCGGAGATCAAAGTCGGACTCGAAGCACGCTCAGTGGATACCTCCAAGTACAAAGGCTTCGAGGACAAATACGCGATCGCCGGATCGTACTGGCCACCGCAGTACACCATCATGAAGGGCGATACGCTGGAACCGTTGAAGATTGTCGCCACGCGCGGCATGACGGTCGACACGCAAGAGTTTCACCCCGAACCGCGCGTGGCGTCTATCGTCTCCACGCACCACAAGCCGGAGTTCGTGGTCAACGTCAAGGAGACCGGGAAGATCTTGCTGGTTAACTACCAGGACATCAACAACCTGACGGTCACCGAGATCGGCTCGGCGCGCTTCCTGCACGATGGCGGATGGGATTCGACTAAACGCTACTTCTTGGTGGCTGCCAATCAATCGAACAAGATCGCTGTCGTCGACACCAAAGCCGGCAAACTGCAAGCGCTGATCGACGTGGGCAAGATCCCTCACCCCGGCCGCGGCGCCAACTTCGTGCACCCGAAATACGGTCGAGTGTGGGCCACCGGCCATCTCGGCGACGAGAACATCGCCCTGATCGGCACCGATCCAGAGAAGCGCAAGAAAGAAGCGTGGACGGTGGTGGAAATGCTCAAAGGCCAAGGCGGCGGCTCGCTGTTCTTGAAGACGCACCCGAAGTCCAAGAATCTATGGGTGGATACGCCGCTGAACCCTGACCCAAAGATCAGTCAATCGATCGCAGTGTTCGACATCGGCAATTTGAGCAAAGGCGCGACCATCCTGCCGATCGCCGAATGGGCCGGTGTGGGTGAAGGCGCGAAACGCGTCGTACAGCCGGAGTACAACAAGGCCGGCGACGAAGTTTGGTTCTCGGTCTGGAGCGCGAAGAATCAGCAGTCGGCCATCGTCGTCGTCGACGACAAGTCGCGCAAGCTGAAGACCGTGATCAAAGATCCGAAGCTCATCACGCCAACCGGTAAGTTTAACGTCTACAACACGCAGCACGACGTGTACTAAGGGCAGAGCGCGGGATGCGAGCACTTGGGCGATGGTTAGTATGGGGTTGCTGTCTCGCCTCAGTGCTCGCGCCGGTTCTTGCGGAGCCGATTAGCGCTCAGCGCCGTGGCGAATTGCGCCACCTAATCCTGCATGACTGTGGTTCGTGCCATGGCATGCGCTTGACGGGGGGACTAGGCCCTGCCTTGACCCCCGACGCTCTGCGCGAGCGGCCCCCAGAGACGATCACCGCCACGGTACTGCATGGGCGCCCAGGCAGCGCAATGCCGGGTTGGCGTTCCATACTGAGCGATGCCGAGGCCAAGTGGATTACCGACGCTCTCCAACAAGGAATAAACAATGCGCGCTAGCTCCAGTTTTCTTCTCTTGCTGCTCGCCACACTCGGCTGCACGACTTCACCGCTGCGTGGCACCGGCGATCTCGGTGTTGTCATCGAACGAGCCGCGGGCCGCGTGCAAGTGATCGACACCACGCGCCGCATGAGCCTTGGCAGCGTCGCGGGCCTGGGCGATCTATCGCATGCCGCCGTGGTGTACTCGCGCGATGGCCGCTACGCCTATGTGTTCGGGCGTGACGGCGGCTTGAGCAAAGTCGATTTGCTCACGCAGCGGCTGGAGAAGCGCATCGTGCAGGCAGGCAACAGCATCGGGGGTGCAATCTCCCAAGACGGCAAGCTGATCGCCGCACAAAACTACACGCCGGGCGGCGTACGCATCTTCTCCGCCGCTACGCTGGAATTGTTGGCGGACCTCCCGGCTAGCTACGGCGAGGGTAAGCTTTCCAAAGTCGTCGGTCTGGCGGATGCGCCAGGTAACCGGTTCGTCTGGAGCCTGTTCGACGCGGGCGAGATTTGGTTGGCGGACATGAGCGACCCGCGCCAGCCCAAAGTACAGAAGTTCGCGGGCGTCGGCCGCGAGCCATATGACGGTTTGGTCACGCCGAATGGCCGTTACTACATCGCCGGTCTATTCGGTGAAGACGGTTTAGCCCTCGTCGACCTGTGGCGGCCTGAAGCGGGTGTACGCCGCATACTCGATGGCTACGGCAAAGGCGAGCAGAAGCTGCCTGTCTACAAGATGCCGCACCTGCGCGGCTGGGCGATTGCGGGCGAACACGCCTATTTGCCCGCAGTCGGCCGCCACGAAGTATTGGTGGTGGACACCAAGACCTGGACCGAATCCGCCCGCATCGCCGTGGCCGGGCAACCCGTGTTCGTCATGGCGCGCCCGGATGGACGGCAAGTATGGGTCAACTTTGCACCGCCCGACAACGGCAAAGTTCAAGTCATCGACACCCAAACGCTGAGCGTGGCGCAAACGCTCGCGCCCGGCAAAGCGATATTGCACATGGAGTTCACGCCGCGTGGCGAAGCAGTCTGGATTTCGGCGCGCGACGACGACCGTGTCGTCGTCTACGACACAGCCACGCTTGAGCGTCTCACGGAGCTCAGCGCCGACAAGCCGAGTGGCATCTTTTTCACTTCCCGCGCTTTCCGCATCGGGCTTTAGCGTGGACGGCATCGGGTTTCGTCTGCTCAACGACTTTCAGCGCGATCTACCGCTGTGTGAACGGCCATTCGCGGCGCTTGCGCACACGCTGGGTTGCAGCGAAACAGAAGTGCTCGCGCGACTGCGAACCCTGCAAGACAGCGGCGCGGTGAGCCGGGTTGGCGCGGTGTTGCGCCCGGGCACAGTCGGCGCAAGCACGCTTGCGGCGATGAGCGTTCCCGCCGAGCGGTTGCGGCGCGTGGCGGAAACAGTGACCGCTTTTCCTGAAGTCAATCACAACTACGAGCGCGAGCATCGCTTCAATTTGTGGTTCGTAGTAACCGCATCCGATGGGCCGCGGCTCGATCAAACCCTGCAAGCAATCGCCGCGGCCGCACGATCGCCCGTCATGTCGTTGCCGCTAGTGCGCGAGTACCGCATCGATCTGGGTTTCGATCTGCAAGATGGTCCTCTCACGCCAAACACGGTTGTTCCGAAGAGTGGGCAGAACTCGAGCGAACCGCCAGACTATCGGCCCGGCCGATTCGACACCGCGCTGCTGGCGGGTTTGCAGCAGGGCCTGGCATTGGTCTCCCGGCCCTACGCGGAACTCGCGTCAAGAGCGGGTTTGACCGAATCGGCAGTGATCGAACGCATCGCTGCGCTCATCGAGCAGCGAGTTATCAAGCGCTTCGGCGTAGTCGTGCGCCACCGCGATTTGGGTTTCGTCGCCAACGCCATGGTCGTGTTCGATGTACCGGACGAAGCGATTGACCGCGCCGGTGCGAACATCGCAAATTCGGCGCTTGCGAGTCTCTGCTACCGGCGCGCCCGGTGCTTGCCGGACTGGCCCTATAGCTTGTTTTGCATGATCCACAGCCGCACGCGCCGCGACGCGCTGTTCACCCTGGCCGAGCTGCGCACGCACTGCCGGCTGAGCGAGTTTCCCCACGAAGTGTTGTTCAGCCGTGAGTGTTTCAAACAGCGCGGCGCGCACTACTTCCCAGCCGCTGCGGCAGCGCATGGATAACCTCGACCGCGCCATCGTCAACGCCATGCAAGGCGGATTTCCCGTATGCGAGCGGCCGTTCGCCGAAGTGGCCGCAACGCTGGGGACCAGCGAGCGGGAACTCATCGCGCGTCTTGAGCGGTTATCGATTTTAGGCACACTGACGCGCTTCGGTCCCTTGTTTCAGATTGAGCGCATGGGCGGCGCGTTCTCGCTGTGCGCGATGCAAGTTCCAGAAGCGGACTTCGAGCGCGTTGCCGGGATCGTGAACGCGTTTCCCGAAGTCGCGCACAACTATGCGCGCGAGCACGTCTACAACATGTGGTTCGTGCTGGCGACCGAGCGCCCGGGAGAGATCGCCGCGGCGGTCGAGCGCATCGAAGCCGCAACCGGTTGCGCCGTGCTCAATCTGCCCAAAGAGCACGAGTTCTTTGTCGGACTGACGCTTCATGTCTGATCTCGCACACGCGCCGCTACTCGATGATATCGACCGCGCGCTGGTGCGTGCCACGCAGAGCGGCTTGCCGTTGGTCGCGCGACCCTATCACGCTATTGCGGAGCAAGTGGGGATTCCGGCCGACGAGGTGATGCTGCGCATTTGCCACATGCTGGCAAACGGAATCATCCGGCGCATCGGCATTGTGCCGAACCACTATGCGCTTGGCTATCGAGCCAATGGCATGTCGGTGTGGGATGTGGACGATGACCACGTCGACGAGCTTGGACACAAAGTGGGCGCGCTCGACTTCGTCAGCCACTGTTACCTCCGGCCGCGCCGCTTGCCCCACTGGCGCTACAACTTGTTCGCAATGCTGCACGGGCACGATCGCACCGAAGTGCTGCAAAAGGCGCAATGCGTCGGAGCTTGTCTGGGCGATGCGGCGCGGGGGCACGAAATCCTATTCAGCACGCGCATTCTCAAAAAAACTGGCGTGCGCATCTAATTTCCTAGCGAGCCAATCATGTTTCGCCTGACTCAATTCATGCAAGAGCTGCGGGCACCAACGCCGGCCGGTCCGAAGCGCACTCCGCCCGGCCCGGTCGTGATTTGGAATCTGATCCGGCGCTGCAATCTCACGTGCTTGCATTGCTACTCGATCTCCGCCGACCGCGATTTCCCCGGTGAGTTGTCTACGCAAGAGGTCTACGCTGTGATGGACGACCTCAAAGCATTCGGGGTGCCCGTCTTGATACTTTCCGGAGGCGAACCGCTGCTACGCGACGACATCTACGATATCGCCAACCGCGCTAAGGCGATGGGTTTCTACGTGGGCCTATCGACCAATGGGACGCTGATCGATGCCGGCAACATTCGCGCGATCCAGTCGGTCGGCTTCGATTACGTCGGTATAAGCTTGGATGGCATGCGCGAAACGCACGACCGCTTCCGGCGCAAAGCCGGCGCGTTTGACGCTTCTTTGGCAGCGGTGCACTTGTGCCGCGACGCCGGCATCAAAGTGGGCTTGCGCTTTACGCTTACGCAAGACAACGCGCGCGACTTGCCGGCGTTGCTCGAACTGATGCGCACCGAGCATGTCGACAAATTCTATCTTTCGCATTTGAACTATGGCGGGCGCGGCAACATCAATCGCAAGCACGATGCCGCGCACCAGTTGTCGCGTTGGGCGATGAGTTTGCTGTTTGACATATGCTGGCAGCGCTTAGCGGACGGAGAAGCGCATGAGTTCGTCACGGGCAACAATGATGCCGATGGCGCTTATCTGCTGTTGTGGGCACGCGAACGCTTTCCCGAGCGCGTGCCGCACTTGCGCGCGAAGCTGGCGCAGTGGGGCGGTAACGCGTCGGGAGTAAACATCGCCAACATCGATAACCTCGGCAACGTGCACCCCGATACGTTCTGGTGGAACTACAACTTGGGCAACGTGCGCCAGCGCCAGTTCTCGGAGATTTGGCAGGATCGCTCCGATCCGTTGATGGCCGGTCTCAAAGCATTTCCGCGCGCGGTGAAGGGGCGTTGCGCCTCATGCCGCTTCTTCGACATCTGTGGCGGCAACACGCGCGTGCGCGCCTATCAGCTCACGGGAGACCCGTGGCAGGAAGACCCAGCATGCTATCTCGATGACGAAGAGATCGGCGCGCAGCCAGGCGAACGGCTCGCGCTGGCACCTTACCGGCACAAGCGTGGCGTCGCTGCATGAGGACCGTCGCTGCGCGTCGCCTGTTACTGCCAACTCTCCTGGGGCTAGCCTCCGCAGGGATCGCCGACGAGCCTGCAACCTCCACGGCGCAGAGCTATAGCACGCGGTGCGCTGCCTGCCATGGTGCGGAACGGCTGGGTGGCAGCGGACCGGCGCTACTGCCCGGCAATCTCGAACGTTTGCGCAAAGACGCCGCGAAAGACGTCATCGCCAATGGCCGCATCGCCACCCAGATGTCCGGTTTCGGCAGCGATCTGTCCAGCGCGGAAATCCAGGCGTTGGTCGACTTCATTTACATTCAGCCCAGCGTTACCCCAGTCTGGGGAACGCAAGAAATTCGCGCTTCGCGCATCGCGCACCCGCAAGGCGGCGCTAGCAGCGACAAACCGGCTTTCACTGCCGATCCACTCAATCTGTTCGTCGTGGTGGAAGCCGGCGATCACCACGCAACGATCCTGGACGGTGACAAGTTCGAACCCATCGCGCGCTTTCCAACACGCTATGCGCTTCACGGCGGGCCCAAGTTCTCTTCGGACGGACGCTACGTGTACTTCGCTTCGCGCGACGGCTGGATTAGTAAGTACGATATTTACCAGCTACAGATGGTGGCGGAGGTGCGCGCCGGCATCAACACGCGCAACCTTGCGGTGTCCACCGACGGGCGCTTCGTCGCGGTCGGCAACTACCTGCCGCATTCGATCGTCATCTTGAACGCCGAAGACCTCACCCCGATCAA
This sequence comes from uncultured Burkholderiales bacterium, assembly GCA_964488915.1. Taxonomy (GTDB): domain Bacteria; phylum Pseudomonadota; class Gammaproteobacteria; order Burkholderiales; family JALYOK01; genus CADEHE01. The sequence goes on along the minus strand of CAZAWU010000126.1, from coordinate 2,156 downwards.
AGTGATCGCGGTAAACGACAAGCACGGAAAGTCGTCGCGCGTTTCAGCGATCTATGACGCGGCGCCGCGCAAGAGCTTTGTCGCCGCGCTCAAGGACATTCCCGAGGTTTGGGAAATCCCTTATGGCGACGATGCAGAACCCGTGTATGAAGGCATGGTGCACGACTACCAACTGGGAGAAGGTATTGCAGCGCAAGGGCCGTTTCCGGTGCG
>CAZAWU010000126.1:0-1843 GCA_964488915.1 uncultured Burkholderiales bacterium | reverse complement strand
AATCGGTGACATCGAAACGCTCGGCCCGGGCTTCTTCCTGCGCAGCCACGAGAACTCGCGCTATGCGTGGGTGGACAACTTCAACAGCAAGGCCAACGACGCGTTGCAGGTGATCGACAAGCAGAGCTTGGAGATCGTGCGGACGCTACGCCCGGCGCCGGGCAAGACAGCGGCGCACGTCGAATTCACCCGTGACGGAAAATATGCGCTGGCAAGCATTTGGGACATGGACGGCGCGATCGTCGTCTACGACGCCGCCACGCTGGAGGAAGTCAAGCGCATCCCGATGAAAAAACCGTCGGGCAAGTACAACGTCTACAACAAAACCACCCGCTCTTCGGGTACGAGCCACTAACCTTCGTAGTTGCGCAGCCGCTCGCTGTCGACGATCATGATCTCGCGTCCGGAAACGCCGATCAAGCCGTCCTCGGTAAGTTCATGCAAGATGCGAGAGAAGTGCTCAGGGGTGAGATTCAGGCGCGAAGCGACAACGGCTTTGCTGGTCGGCAGCGTCATCGTATAGGATTTCGGCGCGTCGCCCTCTTCGCTTTCGCGCAGCAGATAGCCGACGACGCGCTGCGCACCGGAACGCAGCGAATACGCTTCGACGTCGTTGATGAGACCGTGCAAGCGGCGGCTCAAGCCTGCCAGCATCTTGCGGGCGAAACGCGGATCGCGCTCCAGTTCTTCGAACACGACTGAGCGCGATACGTGCAGCACCAGAGAATCGATAAGCGTCTGCGCATAGATGATGTAGGGCTTCTCCATGAACATGAGCGCCTCACCGAAACTCAGACCCGGGCCGACGATCTCGACCACTTTTTCTGCGCCTTGCGGAGAAGTAAAGGCGAGCTTCACCTGCCCGTGGATAACGACATGGAAGCCCACGCACGGATCGCCGCGATTGAAGAGTATTGTGCCGCGCGCAACGTGCAACTCAGCCGTTCCCGCCGCGATGCGGTCGAGCTCTTCCGGGGCCATGTCGCTGAACAACGCGAGATTGGCGAGGAAAGCCTGGATCTTGATCTTCGCAGGCATGTACGAGGGTTGATCTCCTTCGTTCAGCCTACCATAAGTGCGCAAGTACTCCTGAACTTATGGTCTTAGCCGCGCTCCATCAGGCGATAGAAGGCAACATCGGCGCATGGCGTAAGTCTTCCTCAAGCATTGCGATGAACCGCGTTGACGCTTCGTTCAGGCTATGCTTGGATGAATGCAACGCGTAGATCTCGGTGCGCAGTTCGGGTTCGCGAATCGGGTTGATGGTGAAGCGCTGGGACTCGAATTCACGCACCAGCGCGATACTCGGCAGAATCGTTGACCAATCCGAACTGGCGACGAACTGCAAAGTGGCGCTTTGGCCGTCGATCTCCAATGTCTGCACCGGGCGGAAGTCGCCACGATTGATGTGATGCTCGAGGGTGTGCCGCAAGAAATGGTTGTGCGAGGGTAGCACCAGCTTGAGATTGTCCACTTCTTGCAGGCTCAGCGGTGCCAAAGGGGTCAAGCCGCGTATGCGGCCCGACACGAGCACGAGCCGGTCGCTCATCAACAGGCGCAACTCCAAACCGCGTGTGGAAGCGGGCCGGTTGCAAATGGCAAAATCGACCGCGCCGGAGAGCACCCACTCGGCCAAGGTGCCGCTCAAACCTTCGACGATGCGCACGGCGACGTTTGGATATGCGGCCGTGTAGCGCGTCAACACCGGCGCCAGCGGCCCGTGGCAAATCGAGGGCATGATGCCGGCGGTGATGGCGCCCGCGATCTGGCCGCTGTAGCGCTGCATCTGCGCGCTAACATCCTCCAAGCGCTTGAGCACATCGAGGCATAGCGTGTAGAAGTG
>CAZAWU010000125.1:0-12120 GCA_964488915.1 uncultured Burkholderiales bacterium | reverse complement strand
CCGTGCTGCGTGAAGGCAAGCGCAAGGAACTGACCATGGCGCTCGCCGAAACGCCGACCGATCCTATGGTTGCTACCGCCGCAGCGCAGCAGGAAGCAGCGCCGCCCAAGCTCGGCGTCATGGTGCGGGCGTTGACGCCGGAGGAGCAGCAAAGAATTGGTCAGGACAACGGCGGTGTCGCGGTCGAGCAGGTTACTGGCGCGGCGGCCCGTGCGGGAATCAACAAGGGCGATATCATCCTCGCGATCAACAATAAGCCTGTTACCAACGCCAACGAACTGAAGCGCCTAGTCGAATCCGCTGGGGAGAGCGCGGCCATCTTGATCGAACGTGACGGCGCGCGCCGCTACGTCGCAGTAAAGTTCAGCTAAGCAGGATATCGTAGTTGATCTATGCCCTCCCGCACCCGGGAGGGCATTTTTTTGGCCAGAAGCGAGCGTAGCCTAAGTCTTGAGTGGTTTGTAGCGGATGCGTTTCGGTTTGGCGGCATCTTCGCCGAGCCGCTTTACCTTATCTGCCTCGTACTCTTGATAGTTGCCGCTGAAGAAAACCACCTGCGAATTGCCCTCGAAAGCGAGGATGTGAGAGGCAATTCGGTCCAAGAACCAGCGATCGTGCGAGATCACCATGACCGAGCCGGCGAACTCGAGCAGAGCGTCTTCGAGCGCGCGCAGCGTTTCCACGTCGAGATCGTTGGACGGTTCGTCCAGCAGCAGAACATTGGCGCCTTCAAGCAGTGTCTTTGCGAGGTGCAGCCGCCCCCGCTCACCGCCGGAAAGCGTGCCCACCAGGCGCTGCTGACCGCTGCCCTTGAAGTTGAAGCGGCCGATGTAGGCGCGCGAGGGCATTTCGAACTTGCCCACCGTGATGATGTCCTGCCCGTTGGAGACGGCTTCCCAAACGGTCTTTTCGTTCGGTAGGTGCTCGCGTGATTGATCCACGAAGGCGAGCTTCACCGTATGGCCGATCTTGATGTCGCCGCTGTCCGGTTTTTCCTTACCGGTGATCATGCGAAATAGCGTCGATTTACCGGCGCCGTTCGGACCGATGATGCCGACGATGGCGCCGGGCGGCACTTTGAAACTCAGATTGTCGATTAGGAGCCGGTCGCCGTAGCCTTTGCTGACCGCGTCGAATTCGATCACATTGTCCCCAAGCCTTTCCGCCACGGGGATGAAGATTTCTTGCGTTTCATTGCGCGCTTGGTACTCGTAGGAACTCAACTCCTCGAAACGCGCGATGCGCGCCTTGCTCTTTGCCTGTCGTGCTTTAGGATTGGCGCGTACCCATTCCAGTTCTTTCTGCAGCGCCTTAATGCGCGCGGATTCTTGCTTGGCCTCGACCTCGAGCCGCTGTTCTTTCTGCTCCAGCCAAGAGCTATAGTTGCCCTTCCAGGGAATGCCGTGGCCGCGGTCGAGTTCCAGGATCCACTGCGCAGCGTTGTCGAGGAAGTAGCGGTCGTGGGTGACGGCGACTACCGTGCCGGGGAAACGCGTCAGGAATTGTTCCAGCCACTCCACGGATTCAGCGTCAAGATGGTTGGTGGGCTCGTCTAACAACAGCATATCGGGTTGTGACAGCAGCAGCCGGCACAGTGCCACGCGGCGTTTCTCACCGCCAGACAAGTTCGCGACCTTGGCGTCCCACGGCGGCAGGCGCAGCGCATCGGCGGCGATCTCGAGTTGATGCTCGCTCGGACCGCCGCTGCCGGAAGCAAGGATCGCCTCGTACCTGGCTTGCTCGGCGGCAAGTTTGTCGAAATCGGCGTCCGGTTCGGCATACGCGGCGTAGATCGCTTCGAGTTTCTGCTTCGCTTCCGCCGCTGCGCCAAAGGCGGACTCTACCGCCTCACGCACGCTTTGCTCAGGGTTGAGTTGCGGTTCTTGCGGCAAGAACCCGATGCGCAAGTCCGGCATCGGCACCGCTTCGCCGTCGAACTCCTTGTCCACGCCCGCCATGATTTTCAGCAAGCTGGACTTGCCCGCTCCGTTCAAGCCGAGCACGCCGATCTTGGCGCCGGGAAAGAACGACAGCGAGATATCCTTGAGGATGACGTTCTTCGGCGGCACCACTTTGCCGACCCGCATCATCGTGTAGACGTATTGCGCCATTGCCGAGAGAGAGATTTGCGAGAGGGGCGCATTATGCGCGAAAAAGCACCGTCTCGCTGAGCGGCCCCCGCGTAGGGTCTAGGCAGCACGCAACGCGTCGACAATCTTCATGCGTGCGGCGCGCAGCGCCGGCAGCACACCGCCGAGAATGCCCATGAGCGCGGCGAACAAGAGCGTAGCGGCGGCGATGGTGGGCGTCAAAGTGAACTTAAACGCCAACTCGGCGAAGGACTGCCAGTTCATGGTCGAAATGGTGAGCAACTGCATGAATGACGCGAACAACAAGCCGACTAGACCGCCGACCAGACTCAAGGCTAACGACTCGAGCAAGAACAGCGACAGTACCCCGCTGCGGCTATAGCCCAGCGCCCGCAGCGTGCCGATCTCCGCCGTGCGGTTGGCCACGGCGGCGTACATGGTGATCATCGCGCCGAGTGTGGCACCGACCGAGAACACTGCCGACAATGTCAAGCCGAGATAGCGGATGAAGGTGGCAAGCGCCTGCGATTGCTCGGCGTAGAACACTGTTTCCGGTTTCAGTTTGACCTGTAAGCGAGGATCGTTTTCTAGGCGCGTTTTGGCTGCGTCGTACAGCGAAGTGTCGCTGAGCTTGAAGACAACGGAGGAGTAGGTCACCCGGCGGAACGCTTGCATCAGTTGTTCCGCGTCGCCCCAGAGTTCCGAATCGAAGCCGGTCTTGCCCGCATCGAATACGCCGACGACCGCCCATTCGCGCTGGCCGAAGCGCAGCCGCCCGCCGACATTGGCTTCGGGAAAGCGCTCGGCCAAGCTGCTGCCCGCGATGATCTCCGACGAGCCGGACCGGAACATGCGGCCTTGTTTGAGCGCGACTTGTGGACGCAAACGCATGCCTTGCGGACCCACTCCGCGCGTCATCACATTGGTTGCAACCCCCGTACTCTGCTTGATGAGCGTGATGAGCACCACGATCTCCTTCGATACTGCGCGCTCGCCGTTGGGCGCCACCGCGACGCTGGCGTCGGTTTCGATGATGCCGCTGTGCGAGCGCTCTATGCTGCTCTCCACCTCCGTGTTTGAGCCGTCGCGCGTGACGATGACGTTGTCCGGCGCGCCCGTCTGCACCAAGGTTTGTCGAACGCCTTCCGACATCATCAGGACCGTGGCGAACACGAACATCACCAAGGCCATTCCGGCCGCCGTTAGAAATGTGGTCAGTTTGCGCGCCCAGAGATTGCGCAGGCTGTAGGAAAAAGGGATGCGCATCGCCTGCTCCCGCTTAACCGACGTGGCGCAAGCCGTCGACGATCTTGACCGAAATCGCCCGCTGCACCGGCAACAGGGCGGCAACCAGAGCCACGACGATGGCGCAGGCAACCTGCAGCAGCAGTGTCTGCGGCGAGATTTCGAAGATTGGGAATAGCGTTCCCATCTTCGCGGCGAACCAATCGGCCACCGGAAAGGTAACCGCAATGCCGAGACCTGCGCCGAACGCGCACAAGGCCAGCGATTCGCCGAAAATCAGCATGGCGACAAAGCCGGAGCCGAAACCGAGCGCTTTCAGCGTTGCGTACTCGGCGATGCGCTCGCGCGCCGTCATCGCCATGGTATTCGCCATCACCGCCATGATGATGAAGATAACGACGAAGCTCACTACCCGTATGGCGATGACGATCGCTTCAGTCTGCTTGACGAAGCCGAGTTGAAACGCCTTCTCGGTTTCGGTACGAGTTTCGGCGAGCGAGTTCTTGAACGTATCGTCGATCGCCAGGCTTACCGCCGCCGCGTCGTCGGCGTTTTTCAGTTGCACCAGGAAAATGCCGACTTGATTGGCGCGCCGCGGCAAATCGCGCCGCACGGTTTCATTCAAGTAGTCCCAGCGGAAGATCATCTGCGCCGTGTCGACTTTGGCATCTTTGCCGTCGTAGATCGCGCGCACGATGAACTCCCAGTTGCCGGGATAGATGTCGCCCTTGATGGGGATGATGTCTCCCAGCTTGAAGCCGTACTCTTGCGCGAGCTTGCGGCCGATCACTGCCGCCTTGCGTTCGCGCTTGAACGCCGCCAGCTCCTCCGGCTTGATGATGAACTCCGGATACAGCGCGAAATAGCTTTCGTGTTCGACGGCAAACTTGGGAAAGAAGTTTTTCGGCTCCTGATAGACACCGCCGAACCAGTTGGCGTAACTCACTGCCGTCACACCTTCCATGCGCCGGATCTTGTCAAGATAGGTTTGCGGCATGGGAAAGATGAGGGAGATGGCATTGCGCGTGATCAGGCGCGACGCCGAGGCCGCATCTACGCCGGCGTACCAAGCGTTCACCACCGTTTGCAGCAGCCCGAAGGCCAGAATGGCCACCACCAAACCGATGATAGTCAAGACGCTGCGCAATTTGTGGCGCAGTGTGTTGGCGAGAATGAGTTTGACTAGGTACACGCGCCGAAAACTAACGCAGGCACGACGGCACTACCAAGTCGCTGCGTCGTCCTTTTGCGGTCACGCGGTTGTGCCTGCCTGTTGGATCATCTCCCGCTCGCTGAATTCGCCCTTCTCCAAATGCATGATGGCATCGGCGCAATCCGCTGCGCGCCGATCGTGTGTCACCATGACGATGGTCTTGCCGAGCTGGCGGTTGAGCCGCCGCATCAGCCGCAGCACGTCGTCCGCTGATTGGCGGTCGAGATCGCCGGTCGGCTCATCGGCGACCAGCACGGTCGGATCGGAAATGATGGCGCGCGCGATGGCCACGCGTTGCTGCTGTCCGCCGGAGAGTTGCGACGGATAGTGATCGAGCCGGTCGCTCAAACTGACCAGCGCCAGCGCAGCCTCGACATGTTCACGCCGCTCGCGCCGCGAGAGCGATGTCAGCAGCAACGGCAGCTCCACGTTCTCGAATGCCGTAAGCACAGGCATCAAATTGTAGAACTGGAAGATGAAACCCACATGCGCCGCGCGCCAGTGCGCCAGCTCGCTTTCGCTCAATTGCGTCACATCGGAACCGGCAACGACGAGCGAGCCTGAATCGGGCCGGTCGATTCCGGCGATCATGTTGAGCAGAGTGCTCTTGCCGGATCCGGAGGGGCCCATCAGAGCGAGGAATTCGCCTGCCGCGATATCGAACGTGATGTCGTTGAGTACCGCGATTCGTTGGCCGCCGCGCACGTAGGACTTAAACACGTGGCGAATCGACACGGCCGGCGCGGCCTGGTCTTGTGCGTTCATTACTTCTGCGCGAGTTTCAGTACGCTGCCGGACCGTACTTTGTCGTTTGGGTTGAGTACGACTTTGTCCCCCACTGCAAGGCCAGAAACTTCGACCAAATCGCCGAGCAATCTGCCCTTGGTCACGGCGACCTCGCGTGCTCTATCGGAGTTGATCACGAATGCGACGTCGCGGCCATCGCGTGCTGTGATCGCGGCCGGGTTCACGGCGAGCACCGGTTTGCGATCCTGCGCTTGCAACCCACGCTCCAAGAACGCGACTTTGGCACTCATGTCCGGCAGGATGCGTGCGTCGAGTTGCCCGAAGCGGACTTTGACCAGTACGGTCGCCTTGGTGCGATCCACGGTCGGCACCATGCGGCTGACGCTGCCGTCAAATCTTTCATTGGCGAACGCGTCGAGTTGGATCTCACAAAACTGATCGACGCGAATCTTGCTTAGATTGGCTTCCGCGACGTCTGCTTCGACTTCGAGCGTGGACATATCCGCCATGGTCACAACGGCGCCTTTGCTATCCACGGCGGAGGAGAACGGCGTGACGATGTCGCCGACGTTGGCGCTTTTGGAGAGCACCACGCCGTCGAACGGCGCGCGTATCAAGGTTTGTTCCACCGCAACCTCGGCGGCGCGGTGGCCCGCCTGCGCTACGCCGATCGTCGCTTCCAAGTTGCGCATCGCCGCCTTCGCCTTGTCGTAGCGCGCGAGCGCCGTATCCAACGAGGATCGCGAAATGAAGCCTTTGCGCGCCAGGTCGCGCGAGCGCGTCCAATTGAGCTGCGCCTCGCGCAGTTCGGCGCGGCCCTGCGCGAGATTGGCTTGCGCGGCCCGGATATTGGCGGCGGCTTGATCGACGTTTGCTTGTACGTCCTGCGCTTCCAGGCGCGCGATAATTTCGTCCTTCTTGACACGCGAGCCTTCGGTGACGTTAAGCTGTTCCAACCGGCCGGTGGCTTTGCTGGCTACGGCTGCTTTGCGTTGCGCAACGACGTAGCCGGTGGCATTGAGCAGCGTGAGCGACTGCGAGGGGAAAACGTTGGTGACCGTTGCGGCTTGCACCTCGACGACCTTGACGCGCTGCGTGAAGAACCACCCCGCCGCTATCGCAAGCAAGGCAGCGGCAATAACCCACCCCGGCACGCCGCGGCGGCGTCCTATGCCCGGTTGTTGTTGGTTACGGGCAATGCGCAATTTCGAGAGATCGGTGCTTTCGGTCAAAGTGTCTTCCGATGAAGGCGATGAAGGGGGAATGGCCAATTTGACCACGGTGTGGGGGCGGTGTTCAAACTGCGTCCGTCAATATCTTGAGGCTGAGGGCGACGCCTTCAAGGCTTGGTCTTGCTGAGCGTTTCATCTTTACAGGATATAATGCACCCCTGCGGTTCACCCTCCAAATGCCGGGATGGCGGAACTGGTAGACGCACGGGACTCAAAATCCCGCGCTAGCGATAGCGTGTCGGTTCGATTCCGACTCCCGGCACCAATCCACTACTTTTGGCACTCCACCTCAGCGACTTCGATTACGCGCTGCCTGCCGAATTGATCGCGCAGGCACCGGCGCCGGAGCGCGGCGCCAGCCGTTTGTTGCATGTGGATGGTGCACGCGGTCTTTGCGCCGATCTTCAATTCGAGCAGTTTCCACAACTCATCGGCACAGGCGATCTGCTGGTGTTGAACGACACGCGCGTCATCAACGCGCGCCTGCACGGCCGCAAGGCAACGGGTGGTGCGGTAGAAATCATGCTCGAGCGCGTGCTCGGCGAACGCCGCGCTCTGGTGCAGATGCGCGCGAGCAAGCCGCCACGGCCCGGCACGCGTGTCACGCTAACGGACGGGTTTTTCGCGCAAGTGAGCGAGCGTAGCGGCGAGTTCTGGGTGCTTGAGTTCAATGAGAGCGTGCTTAGCGTGCTGGAGCGCATCGGCGAAGTACCGCTGCCTCCCTACATCGAGCATGCACCCGACGCGGGCGACCGGCGCCGCTATCAAACTGTCTACGCGCGCGCGCCTGGTGCGGTAGCAGCGCCAACCGCCGGCCTGCACTTCGATGAGACGCTGTTGCAGCGCTCGCAGCAGGCAGGCGCGCAGCTTTGCTACGTCACGCTGCATGTGGGCGCGGGTACGTTCCAGCCGGTTCGAGCGGAAAACGTAGCTGAACATCGCATGCACAGCGAATGGTTTAACGTACCGCAAGAAACCGTCGATGCCGTCGACGCTTGCCGGCGGCGCGGCGGGCGCGTGCTCGCCGTGGGTACGACCAGTCTGCGCGCGCTGGAATCTGCGGCTACTGAGGAAGAGTTGCGTGCAGGCAGCGGTGAAACATCGTTGTTTATCACGCCGGGTTACCGCTTCCGCGTGGTCGATCGTCTGCTGACCAACTTTCATCTGCCGCGCTCGACGCTGCTCATGCTCGTTTGCGCCTTCGGCGGCTACCAGACGCTGATGCGCGCGTACCGGCACGCGGTGAACGAGCGCTATCGATTTTTTAGCTATGGGGATGCGATGTTGATCGAGCGGGCTGACGCTGCTGCACCGCCATCGGGACGCAAACCGGCGTTGTAGAGCGGAAAAGCCGCGGAAACCAAAGGACGCAGAGGGGCCGGCGCACATCGTGTGGCCTCTTCCGCCAAGCGACGCGAGCGAACACAGGCGATCCAGCGTGGGCCGACGGAAGTCGCTGTGTTGTTCCGGGCATTGGTCGGTGAGGCATCCTACAACGGCTGCTATGATGCGCCCCAATCGTCAACTCCGGAGAATCAGATGCTTCTGATCTATTCGCCCAACAGCCCGTTCGCGCGCAAGTGCCGCATCCTCGTCGCGGAAAAGAACTTGCCCTGCGAGATGCAGGTACACATGCCATTCGCCGAAGACACCAAAGTGCCCGATTACAACCCGCTCGGCAAAGTGCCGGCGCTGGTCACCGATGACGGACGCAAGCTGTTTGATTCCCGCGTCATTTGCGAGTACTTGGATGGGATCAGGCTGGCGCCGCGCTACATCCCGGAAGATTTTGAAGCGCGCATCAACGTTAAGCGTTGGGAGGCGCTTGCCGATGGCGTGGCGGATGCGTTGGCGGCGATCGTCTACGAGAACCGCCGCGCCGACCCGGCCAAGCGCAGCGCGGATTGGATTGAGCGGCAGCAGACGAAAGTCGAAGCGGGACTCGCCGAAATGGCGCGCGAGTTAGGCGAGCGCCAGTGGTGTATGCCGAGCGGCTACAGCTTAGCCGACGTAGCGGTGGGTTGCGTCGTGCTGTTCATGGATTTGGCCGGCAAGTTTCCTTTGCCGGACTTTCAAGTGCGCAGTAAACATCCGAAGCTCGCCGCGCTCGCCCAACGCTTGATGCAGCGTCCGGCATGGCAAGCTAGTGTGCCGCCAGGCTAGTACTGGACATAGGGTACCGCTGGAAGTGGCTATCAATATTATTGAACACGATATACAATTGACTGTATGAGACGATTGGGGCGGAGATCACGCGTTCATGCGCTTTGAATGCAACGCCCGTTGCGGCGGCGCGCGGCGCGGGCGGCTGCATCTTGCGCACGGCGTGGTCGATACGCCGACGTTCATGCCGGTGGGCACCTACGGCACCGTGAAAGCCATGTCGCCGGCGGAATTGCGCGACATGAACGCGCAGATCGTGCTCGGCAACACGTTTCACTTGTGGCTGCGTCCGGGGCTCGACGTTATCGCTGCGCACGGCGGGCTGCATCGCTTCATGGGATGGGAGCAGCCGCTGTTGACCGACTCCGGCGGTTTTCAAGTATTCAGCCTCGGCGACTTGCGCAAGATCACCGAGGAGGGCGTGCAGTTTCGCTCGCCGGTCAACGGCGACAAGCTGCTGCTGACACCCGAAGAATCGATGCGCATTCAGCGCGTGCTGAACTCCGACGTTGTCATGATCTTCGACGATTGCACCGGCTATCCTTCGAGCGAAGCGGATACGCAAGAGTCGATGCAACTGAGCTTGCGCTGGGCCGAGCGCTGCAAGCGCGCGCACGAAGGCGATGCGCAGCATGCCAGGAATCCGAATGGGCTGTTCGGCATTGTGCAAGGGGGGATGTACGAGAACTTGCGCGCGGCCTCGCTCGCTGGTTTGGTCGCAATGGGCTTCGATGGCTACGCCATCGGCGGACTATCGGTGGGCGAGCCCAAGGAGGATATGCAGCGCGTGCTTGAGTTCATCACGCCGCAGCTGCCAGCCGCCGCGCCGCACTACTTGATGGGGGTGGGCACGCCGGAAGACATCGTGCACGCCGTGCGGCAAGGCATCGATATGTTCGACTGCGTCCTGCCCACGCGCAACGCCCGCAACGGCTGGCTATTCACGCGCTTCGGCGACATCAAGATTCGCAACGCTCAGTACCGCGACGATACCAAACCGCTGGACGAAACCTGCGCTTGCTACACTTGCGCCAATTTTTCGCGCGCGTATCTGCACCACTTGCAGCGGGTCAACGAGATCCTTGGCGCGCGTTTGAATACGGTTCATAACCTGTATTTCTATCTGACGCTCATGCAGGAGTTGCGCCAAGCAATCGAGCAACATCGCTTGGATGACTATGCAGCGCGCTTTCACGAGCAGCGCAGCATGTTAAAATGACAAGTTAAATCAATCGTGTGGAGCTCATGTGCTGATTAACAACGCGTACGCGCAGGGCGCCGCGGCGCCCGGCGGTGGCGATTTGCTGACGATGATGCTGTTCCCCATCATCATCATCGTGTTCTTTTTCATCATGACGCGCCAGCAATCCAAGCGCGCCAAAGAACAAAAGGCGATGATCGAGGGTCTGCAAAAGGGCGACGAAGTCGTCGTTTCCGGCACGCTGGGCCGGATCGTCAAAGTGGGCGATAGCTTTCTCGATCTCGAAATCGCCAAAGAAGTCGTCATTCAAGTACAGAAGCAAGCGGTCACCACAGTGTTGCCCAAGGGCACGATGAAGTAGCGCGCGTGCGGCGCGATGTTCGCCGCAAGGGACGAGGATGAACAAATACCCGGTCTGGAAGAACGTACTGGTGGTGATTGCCCTATTGTTGGGGCTGCTCTACACCATACCCAACTTTTTTGGCGAGACGCCGGCGGTGCAAGTATCCGGCAGCGGCGGCGGCACCAAAGTCGACCAAACCGTGCTTTCCAAGGTCGAGGCAATCCTGAAGAAGGCCAGCATCGGCGCGTCCAACGCGGCGCTCGACAAAGATAACGTCGTCATCAAGTTCGCCGATACCGATAGCCAGATCAAAGCGCGCGACCTGATCGATAAGGAGCTGCTCGACGCCGCGGGGCGCAACCCATACACCGTGGCGCTCAACATGATTCCGAATACGCCGCAGTGGATGCAAAAGATTCGCGCCCTGCCGATGTATCTCGGCTTGGATTTGCGCGGCGGTGTGCATCTGTTGTTGCAAGTCGACATGAAGGAGGCGCTGGAGCGCAAACTGGAAAGCTTGCGTATCGACGTACGCCGCAAACTGCGCGAACAGGCGATCTACTACTCGGGGCAGATCCAGCGCCAGGGCGACCGGCTGATTGTGCGCTTTGCGGACCCGGCGATGCGCGAGAAAGCAGTGGCGGAAATCGAGAAACTTGCACCCGAGTATGTGCTCAAGCAGGAAGGCGAAGGCAGCGACCTGCGTATCGTTGCCACCCTGCGCCCGGAAGCGGAGTTGAAGGCGCGCGAGGAGGCAATTGCGCGCAACATCGCCACCCTGCACAACCGCGTTAACGAGCTCGGTACGGCGGAGCCGGTGATCCAACAACAAGGCAAAGACCGCATCGTGGTCGAATTGCCCGGGGTGCAGGATCCAACGCGCGTGAAGGACATCATCGGCCGAACCGCCAGTTTGGAAGTGCGCATGGTCGATATGGACAACGAGGCAGCGGTGATCGCGGGCGGGGAAGTGCCGTTTGGCTCGGAGCTGCTGCCTGAGCGTGGCGAGCGCAAGGTGCTGGTGAAGAAAGACGTCGTGCTGACCGGCGAATCGATCACCGACGCGGCGGCGGACTTCGACCAATTCGGCCGGCCTGCAGTGCGCATCCGGCTGGACGGCAAAGGCGCGACCATTTTCCGCGACATCACGCGTGACAACGTCGGTAAGCGCATGGCAATTCTGCTGGTGGAGAAAAAGGGTGCTGAGTCGATTACCTCGCCGACCATCCAGGAGGAGATCGGCGGCGGTAACGTACAGATCACCGGCATGCGCGATGCGCGCGAATCCAGCGACGTGGCCGTGCTGCTTGGCGCGGGTGCGCTGGCCGCGAAGATGGATTTTATCGAGGAGCGCACCGTCGGCCCAAGCTTGGGTGCGGATAACATCGCCAAAGGTTTCAACTCCGTGCTCTGGGGTTTCGCGCTGATTGCATTGTTCATGATCGTTTATTACATGCTGTTCGGCATGGTGTCGGTGCTGGCCCTCGGGGCGAACTTGCTGTTCCTGGTGGCGTTGTTGTCGATGATTCAAGTTACGCTCACCTTGCCTGGGATGGCGGGTATCGCGCTGACGCTTGGCATGGCGATCGATGCCAACGTGCTGATCAACGAGCGCATACGCGAGGAGTTGCGCAATGGCATGTCCCCGCACGCGGCGATCAACGCCGGCTACGAGCGCGCCTTCGGCACCATTCTCGACTCCAATGTAACGACCTTGATTGCCGGCATTGCCTTGTTTGCCTTTGGCTCCGGGCCGGTGCGCGGTTTTGCCGTGGTGTTGTGCTTGGGCATCTTGACTTCGATGTTCAGCGCGGTCGTGGTTTCGCGCGCACTGGTTAACTGGATCTACGGCGGCAAGCGCAAGATCGAAAAACTCGCCATCGGCA
>CAZAWU010000124.1:0-12216 GCA_964488915.1 uncultured Burkholderiales bacterium | reverse complement strand
GCGCGTGAGGCTACGCTGCGCGTGGCAAGCCTGTCAATTCGGATGACCTGATCGCGCCGTCCAGTGGCGGGCTTAAAGGGCATTCTCACCTTAGTATCTTAACTAAGATAACTACTGTAGACATTTATTGCATTATCCTAATGGGAGTGTCTTTGTGCCCCACAATTCGGCTTGTTGGAATCGAGCGTAGTGTGTAACATTCGTGTGTAACATCGGCGGAGCAAGTAACTTGGCCTATCGAGTCAACATCATGCTGGAAGATGCAACCTGGGACGCGCTGCAGCACGTGCCCAAAGGCGAACGCAGCCGCGTGGTCAACACGGCGATCCTCGATTGGCTGCGCTCGCGGCGCCGCGCCCAAGCGATCAAGCGCCTCGCGCAAACGCGCAAGCAATTGCCGCCCATTTCCACCGAGCAGATCGTCGACATGCTGCGCGACGATCGCGGCCGGCTGGGGTGATGATCGTTGTTCCTGACGCATCGGTCATTCTAAAGTGGGTGTTGCCCACCGGGCGGGAAGCCGATCGAGATCAGGCGCTCGAACTACTGCGTGCTGCCGAAAAAGGCCGAATCGCCCTCAAGGCGCCCGCGTTATGGTTGTACGAAACGGGTAATTTGCTCGGGCGCACCGTGCCTGCCCATGTCGAGGACCTGATGCAGGATTTGCTCGGCATCGGCCTCGATGACGAAGCCCCCGTCTCGCAGTGGCTCGATGGTGCGCTAGCGCTCATGCGTGCGTATCAGGTCACGTTCTACGATGCCGCCTATCATGCCCTCGCGATCAGCGAGAAGGGTACCTTTGTCACGGCGGACGCCCGCTACGTCTCCCGCGTGCAGGACAGGGGTAATGTGCGGTTGCTGAGCGAGTGGTCGATGTGAAGCAACTCGTCATTCTCATCTCCGGCCGCGGCAGCAACATGCGCGCCATCGTCGAAGCCTGCGCGCAGGCACGCGTGCACGCGCAAGTCGCGGCGGTCATCAGCAACGAGTCCGGCGCCGCCGGCCTCGCCTACGCCACCGAGCGCGGTATCGCCACGCGCGTCGTTTGCCACCGCGATTTCGCCACGCGCGAAGGCTTTGATGCGGCGCTCAAGCAAGCCATCGATGCCTACGCGCCGGATGTGATCGCGCTGGCCGGCTTCATGCGCGTGCTCACCCCGGCGTTCGTCAACGCTTATCGCGGGCGGCTCATTAATATTCATCCGTCGCTGCTGCCGGCGTATCCGGGGCTGCACACGCACCGGCGCGCGCTGGCGGAGAAGGCGAGTTTGCATGGGGCAACGGTGCACTTCGTCACGCCCGAACTGGACGGCGGCCCCAGCATCGTGCAGGCGGCGGTGCCTGTGCTCGAGGATGATGACGAGGCGCGCTTAGCCGCGCGTGTGCTAGAACAAGAGCATGTGATTTACCCGCAAGCGCTGGATTGGATCGTGCAGAACAAAGTCAAGCTAGACGCGAATGGCAGAGTGCAATTTGTCTAAGGAGACTTTCGTGGAACGCGTTTTCTTGTTAGCTTGTTTGTTCGTCAGCGCCGCCATCACCGCGGCGGGCGACACGCGCGCGGTCGCGCTTAGCAGCGCGCCGCGCAGCATCGAGTCGGTGTACGACTTGCACTACGGCGGCGCGCGCATCGGTGAAGTCAAAGAATCGTTCAAGCGCGACGATCGCGAGTACTCGATCGAAAGCGTGGCGCGCGCGATCGGCCCGCTCGCGCTGGTGTTGCCGGGCCCACTCATGCTGAGCAGCAAAGGCGAGATCACCGCGGAAGGCTTCAAGCCGCTCGCGTTCTCTTCGCGCCAAGGCAACAACGTCAAAAAAACCTACTTCGCGGAGTTTCGCTGGGACAGCGGCGTGCTGACGCTGCGCAAGCACGACAAGCAGGAAGAGCATGAGCTGCGCCCCGGCACGCTCGATACGCTCACGCTCATCTATCAATTCTTGTTCGTGCCGCCCGCCAACGGCCGCACGGATTTTTATCTCACCACCGGCAAGAAGCTGCAGCGCTACGCTTACCGCGTGGTCGGCGAAGAGAAGATCAAGACGCCGCTGGGCTTGATCAACGCGGTGCATATCGCCAAGATCGTGACGGCGGACAGCGATGCGTCCTATGACGTGTGGGTCGATAAAGACCGCCACTACGTGCCGGTGAGAGTCATCGCCAAAGACGACGGCCGCACCGTCGAGCAAGTGCTGCGCACCATCGCCATCAACTAGAAGAAGAAAGACAAACCGGTGTGCGTCCGCCCACAAACCTAAGCTACGCGGCGCAGGTTGGCGCAGCCGCGTGGACAACCGAAACACCAACGCCCCTGCTGCTCAAATTCCTGGCGTTGTCGGCTGTGCTGCATTGCGCGTTATTGTTTTCGACACAACGCCCGCTTGCGCTGCCCAGTGGAGGCGCCGCGGTGTTGAGCGCGACGCTGCTTGAGCGCGAACGGCAGGCGGACGTAGCAACGCCTACCGCACCGCCACAAGAGCGGCTCGTGGATCCGCCGCCGAAGCTCGTCAAAAAGAAGGCGAAAGCGAAACTCGTGCGCAAGAAAGTACCGGCGCCCATGACGGCGATCGCGCCAGAGCAAGCAGCACCACCGCCCGCTCCCGCCGACAGCACCGCAGCCGCCCTGGCGGAAGCAGCGCCCGCAGATGCGCCTGCGGCTGAAGCCGCGCTTGCGCCGCCGGTCGACGCTGAGATCGCGGCGAGCTTGCCCCTGCCCACGCCCGTCGCGCTGCTCGGCACACTGCCGAACGTTGTGGAGATCGACTACGACCTGCGGCGCGGCGAAGACGGCGCGCTGCTCGGCGCGCTGCGGCTAATCTGGCGGCGTGACGGCGGGCGCTACGAGGTCGTTGGGCGCCCGCGCGAGCCGCACGCAGCGCTCGGGCTGAGCGTCGATGCAGCGGCTGCGGGCGCTTCCCCCGCCCCCGCGGAGCGCGGCGACGGCGAGCCGGTCGCGCGCACCGGCAACATGCGCCCGCTCGCCGACAAAGCGCAAGACCTGCTAAGCCTGCTGCTTCATTTCAGCAAACGGGCAAGCACTCAGCGCGGCGGCGACGCGACGCACGCCGCCGGGGAGGCGGTCGAGCAAATGGACTTCGAAAGCGCCGGCAGCGAAATCATCAACGTCGGCGGCGTGGAAGTTGAAACGCTGCGCTTGCGTCTGCGCGCCGACGCTAACCAGCGCAGCACGGAAGTTTGGCTCGGCGTCGCCAGCCATCACCTGCCGGTCAAGATTCGCATCTCGGAACGAGGCGGCGTGATCGAGCAGATTGCCACTAACATCCGGGTAGAATAGCGCTCCTTTTCAGTGCCCAGTGCGCCGATAGACTGCGGCGCTTTCCATGCGCTTTACGCCGCGCTTCGTCGATCAACTCACCGAAGCTTTCAACGTCGTCCTACCGCTGACGCTGCCCTCGGACACTGCGCTGCGCGTGTTTTTTCGCAACCATCCGCAACTCGGCCCGCGCGAACGCGGTGTGATCGCCGAAGCGGTGTTCGCCTGCCTGAGGCGCAAGCGTTTGATGGACACGCTCTTGGGCGAAGCGACCCCACGCCAGTACGCGCTCGGCGCGCTTGTGAAACTGCGCGGAGTGAGCGTGCGCGAGCTGGAACCGGCGCTGCGCGCGCAAGATGTGGAATTCTTGAAGCAGCTCAAGGCGCGCGGCGATCCGCCCGATTCGCTCGAACTCGAGACCGAGTTCCCCGATTGGCTGATCGCTAAGCTGCACGCGGCGGCGTGGCCAGATGCGGAGATCATTCGCCTTGCGCGCGCGCTGCAGCAGCCGGCGCCGCTGGATTTGCGCGTCAACAGTCTGCTCGCTACGCGCGAGGAAGTGCTCGAAACACTCGCCGCCGACGGCATCGCGGCCGAGCCGACGCCGTACTCGCCGTTCGGCGTACGCCTGAAGAACAAACCCGCGATCAACAAGCACGCACTCTACTTGTCCGGCAAAGTCGAAGTGCAAGACGAAGGCAGCCAGTTACTCGCACTACTGGTTGCGCCCAAGCGCGGCGATACCGTGGTGGATTTCTGCGCCGGTGCCGGCGGCAAGACGCTCATGCTCGGCGCGCTGATGCGCTCCCAAGGACAAATCTTCGCGCTCGACGTCGACGCCAAACGCTTGCAGCAGTTGCATCCACGCCTCAAGCGCTCGCAACTGACCAACGTGCAGCCGATGCACATCGATTCCGAGCACGACACCAAGCTCGCGCGCTTGCGCGGCAAAGCAGACCGTGTGCTGATCGACGCGCCGTGCAGCGGCCTGGGCACGCTGCGGCGCAATCCCGATATGAAGTGGCGCCAGCGCCCAGAAGACATTGAGCAACTGAAAGCAAAGCAGGCTGCCATCCTCACCGCGGCCGCAGAATTGGTGCGCCCGGGTGGGCGCTTGGTGTACGCGACTTGCAGCTTTCTGGCCGAGGAGAATGAAGATATCGTGCGCGCCTGGCAGGCAAAGCAGCCAGAGTTTCAAGTGATACCAGCCGGAGATATCCTTCCACACTCAGATTCAATGCGATTTCACGATGAATACCTCAGGGTGCTTCCGACCACGCACGGGACCGATGGCTTTTTCGCGGCGCTTTTCCGGCGCGGTTAGCTTTGGCCTCGCGCTCGCCGCGTTGGCGTGCTGGGGCGGCGAGCGCGCTGGGACGGACGCGACGCAAGCGACAGTGGAAGTCCTGTTCACGCCCGGGCAAGACGCCACCGCTGCAATCGTCGCCGCACTACAGCACGCCCAGAGCGAAGTGCTGGTGCAAGCATTCAGCTTTACCAACAACAAAATCGCACGCGCGCTGCAGAGGGCACGCGCGCGCGGCGTTCGCGTCGAAGTCGTGCTCGATCAGGAACAATTCGAGAAGGGCGCAGCGTTCGTCGCGCGCGATCTCGCCGCTGCGCGCATACCCGTGTTGCTCGACGCCAAACACGCCGCCGCGCACAACAAAGTCATTATCATTGACGCTCTGACAGAGGACGGCGTAGTGATCACCGGCAGCTTCAATTTCACGCAAGCGGCGCAGAACAAGAACGCGGAGAACGTCGTGATACTGCGCGACAACGCGGCCGTTTCGCGGCGTTATCGCGACAACTGCCTGCGCCACCGCGCGCACTCAACGCAACTGCGATGAACGCGGCACTCTCGCTGGCCGACGAACTCAGCCAACTCTTGCAGAACCCGCGCGATCCGTCGGTGCTCACGCAAGCACTGGCCGTTGTCGGCGCGCTGTTGGCGGCTTGGCTGCTCGCGCGAGGTTTGCAGCGCTGGTTGTCGGCGCTCGCGCCCGCGGCCGAAGCACGCCTCGGTGCGGGCGAGCAGCCGCGCGGCGGCTGGACCGGCGTCGTGCTGCCGTTGGCCGCATTCGTGCTGCTCGCGCTGGCGCGCAGCATATTCAACGCGCGTGCGCTGCCCACGCCGCTCATCGATCTGGCCTCGACATTGACGTTGACTTACGGGCTGGTGCGCTTGCTGGCCTACGCGCTGCGCCGCGCCTTCGCGCCGAACGCGCTGCTGCGCGCCTCGGAGCGCCTGATCGCCACCATCGTCTGGCTGGGTGTGGTGCTGCATCTGTTCGGACTACTGCCGCGCTTGCGGCAACAACTCGATACCATGAGCTTCCATATCGGCGCGCAGGAGATTTCGCTGCTGCTGATATTGCAGCTCATCGCAGCGGTGGCGCTTACCATCGTCGTGGCGCTATGGCTGTCGCGCTTCTTCGAAGCGCGCATCATGGCGCAAAGCGCGGTGGATTTGAGCTTGCGCGCCGCGCTGGCCAAGATCCTGCGCACCGTGCTGCTGTTCTTGGCGGTGCTGATCGCCTTGCCGATGGTGGGCATCGACATCACGGCGCTGTCGGTGTTCGGCGGCGCGCTCGGCGTCGGCGTTGGCTTCGGCCTCCAAAAGATCGCCAGCAACTACGTCAGCGGCTTCATCATCTTGTTGGAGCGCTCGATCCGCCTCGGCGACCTGGTCACCGTTGACGAGCGCCAAGGCGTGGTCGCAAGGATCAACGCACGCTACACGGTGGTGCGTGGCTTAGACGGCACCGAAGCGATCATCCCGAACGAGACCTTTATTACCCATACCGTCATCAACCAATCGGCCACCGATCGGCGCCTGATGGTCAGGGTGCCGCTGCAAATCAGTTACGAGAGCGATATCGAGGCCGCGCTGCGCGTCATGGAAACGGCGGGACGCGCGCAGCCACGCGTATTGACGGAGCCAACACCGCTAGCGGTGGTCAAGGGTTTCGCCGACAGCGGGATCGACCTGGAGTTGCTGGTGTGGGTAGGCGATCCCGAACAGGGCGTCGCCCCGTTGCGATCGGACATTTTCCGCACAGTTTGGCGGGAGTTCAAAGCAGAAGGGATCACGATACCGTATCCGCAGCGCGAGATCCGCATCTTGAACGATGCTGCCACTAGCACTCGATTCACATCGTGACGACCCCGTTTACGAATGCTTACAAAGCACGCTTGATTGCGCCAGCGCAAGGGGTACAATGCTGCAACTTTGTCGTTGCTTTGGAGAGATAACTTGTTGAATTTAGGGCTTTTCGACCTGCCCTGGTGGGGCTATGTGGTCGTTACACTGGCCTTTACCCACATTACCATCGCTGCGGTCACCATTTACCTCCACCGCAACCAATGCCACCGCGGTCTGGACCTGCATCCAGTGGTCAGCCACTTCTTCCGCTTCTGGCTGTACCTGACTACCGGCATGAACACCAAAGAGTGGGTTGCGATCCATCGCAAACACCACGCCCGCTGCGAAACCGAAGAAGACCCGCATAGCCCGCAAGTGCTGGGGCTGCGCAAGGTGCTCTGGGAAGGCGCCGAGTTGTATCGCGCGGAATCCGAGAACCGAGAAACCATGGCCAAGTACGGCAAGGGCACGCCCGACGATTGGATCGAGCGCAACCTGTACACGCCGCGCCACAACTGGGGCGTGATCGCCATGTTCTTAATCAATGTCGTCCTGTTCGGCCCAATCGGCATCACCATTTGGGCGGTGCAGATGATATGGATCCCATTCTGGGCTGCGGGGGTGATCAACGGCGTTGCCCACTATTGGGGCTATCGCACCTTCCAGGCGGACGACGCTAGCACCAACATTATCCCGTGGGGCATCATCATCGGCGGCGAAGAGCTGCATAACAACCACCACGCCTACCCGAGTTCGGCCAAGTTCTCCACCCAGTGGTATGAATTCGATATCGGCTGGATGTATATCCGTGTGTTGGAGTTCTTTGGCCTCGCGACGGTCAAGCGCGTGGCGCCGAAGATCGTCATGAGTTCGCCGAAAGAGCAGTGCGACCAGCAGACGCTGCAGGCGATCATCACGCACCGCTATGACGTGCTGGCCAAGTTCGCCGCGCAGTTGAAGTCGACCTGCGCAGACGAAATCAGCAAGCTGCGCGACCGCGTTCATCTGCCTGGCGGCGGCGTCAAGCAATGGCTGCACTTGGATGCGGCGCAACTGCCCGAATCAGCACGCGCTTCGCTGCAACAGGCCCTTACGTCGAGCAAAGTGCTCGCCACCGTCTACGCCATGCGCCAAGAATTGGCCTCGCTCTGGAGCAAATCGAATTTGAGCCACGAGCAGTTGGTTCAGCGGCTCAACGATTGGTGCCGCCGCGCCGAAGCCAGCGGCATCAAGGCACTGCAAGATTTTTCGCGGCACCTGCGCAGTTATACGCAGCGCCCGCACGCTCTGGCGCAAGCTGCGTAAATCAGCCTCCTCGCACGCAATAAAAAACCCGCCACTCGGCGGGTTTTTTGTTACAGGCCGGCGCAGCGCGCCAAATTCGTCCTCGACGCCCCCAACCGCATGCGCGGGTTCCCCCGCGGCATGTTACTTCAGTTTGGTTTCTTTATAAGCAACGTGCTTGCGCGCGACCGGGTCGAATTTCTTCATCTCGAGCTTCTCGGTCGTGGTCTTCTTGTTCTTGGTCGTCGTGTAGAAGTGCCCCGTACCGGCGGTCGATTCCATTTTGACTTTTTCGCGCATAACGCCCTCCTCCTCCGTTAAACCTTAATGCCTTGGCTGGCCAAATCGGCGAGCACGGCTTCGATACCGACTTTGTCGATCATGCGCAGACCGGCGTTCGAGACGCGCATGCGCACCCAGCGGTTTTGACTCTCGACCCAAAAGCGCCGGTACTGCAGGTTGGGCAGGAAACGGCGGCGCGTCTTGTTGTTCGCGTGGGAAACGTTGTTACCGAGCATCGGACTCTTGCCGGTGATAGGGCAGTGTTTGGCCATTGGAAACTCGCGTGTGGCACCTTTTTGGACAGGGGCGGATTCTACCAGTGTTTTGGTGGCGCGGGGGAACCCCCTGCCCCCGCGCTCGCTCTTGGAGGCGATGTCGCCGAGCGTGGGTGCGCGAAGATGGGCGAAGCCCGGGCTTTGCCTGTCTCCGCAGGGGGTTCCCCCGTGCCACTCACAACCACCCTCGCTCGGCGAACGACACGATCTGCGTCTGCGCCACGATGAAATGATCCAACACTTTGATGTCGACCAACCTTAGCGCGTCGCATAGCGTGCGTGTGAGCGCCCGGTCAGCCTGCGAAGCTTCCGCTGCGCCGGATGGGTGATTGTGCGCCAGAATGGTCGCCGCAGCGTTGTGCTGCAGCGCGCGGCGCACCACTTCGCGCGGATACACGCTGGTCTGCGTGAGGGTACCGCGGAACAGCTCTTCGCCCGCAATGACGCGGTGTTGCGCATCGAGGAACACACAAAAGAATACTTCCTGCTCGCGCGCGCGTAGCGTCAGGCGCAAGAAATCGCGCACCGCGTTCGGCGAAGAGAGCGCGTCGCCGACAGTGAGCGTTTCGTTGAGACTGCGCCGCGCCAGTTCCAGCACCGCTTGCAATTGCACATACTTGGCGGGACCTAGGCCAAGCTGCGCGCAGAATACTTTCTCGGGCGCAGCGAACAGCGCGCTCAAACTACCGAAGCGCTGCAACAGTTCGCGCGCTAGATCGACCGCGCTCTTGCCACGCACGCCGATGCGTAGAAAAATTGCCAGCAGTTCGGCGTCCGTAAGACCCGCCGCCCCCTGACGCAGCAGCTTTTCGCGGGGGCGCTCGCCCTCGGGCCAATGCTTGATTGACATGTCGGCTGAGGGGCTTGGCGCCCCTTGTTGTTCTTAAGTGAACTAGCAAGATAGGCCGCACGCGCCCATTACGCGAGCCGGAACTCCCCGAGCGCCCGATCCCTTAAAGCTCGCTCGCCTAGTGGCGTTGCGGAACTGCCTGACAGCCCTCTCGGCGCAAGGCCGGTATCCAGGGTTTCGTTGGCACCGCCTGGGTTACGGCTCGCGCCGCATGACGGCAAAGGAAGAAGCCTCTGTAGCCCTTTGGCGTAGAATCCGCGCTATGAACGCCTCCAGCAAGCGCCGCATCCTGCTCGGTTTGACCGGCGGTATCGCCGCGTACAAGTGCGCCGAACTCACGCGGCTCTTGGTACAGCAAAACATATCGGTGCAGGTCGTCATGACGCATGCGGCGGCGCAGTTCGTCACGCCGGTAACCCTGCAAGCGCTCTCCGGCAACACGGTCTACACGGACCTGTGGGATGCGCGCATCGCCAACAACATGGCGCACATCGATCTCTCGCGCGATTGCGACGCGATTCTGGTGGCGCCGGCGAGTGCGGATTTCATCGCCAAGCTCGCACACGGGCTCGCCGATGACTTGCTCTCGACGTTGTGCCTGGCGCGCGAATGCCCCTTACTGATCGCGCCGGCGATGAACCGGCAGATGTGGCAACAGCCCGCGAACCTGCGCAACATCGAACGATTGCGCACCGACGGCGTGCGCATCCTCGGCCCCGCCGCGGGCGATCAGGCGTGCGGTGAGATCGGTATGGGCCGCATGCTTGAGCCCGAGCAGTTACTGGACGAGTGTATGGCCTTGTATATCGCTCCAGTTCTAAAAGATCAGCGTATACTGGTGACCGCCGGCCCCACATTCGAGCGCATCGACACCGTGCGCGCGATCACCAACATGAGTTCCGGCAAGATGGGTTACGCGGTGGCGCAAGCGGCGTTCGATGCCGGCGCGAACGTGACGCTGGTGTCGGGGCCCACGCATTTAAGCGCGCCGGCGAATGTGAAGTTCATCAACGTCACCAGCGCGCAAGAAATGTTCGATGCGGTGCAGCGCGAAGTGGCGCAAGCGGACATTTTTGTCAGCGTCGCCGCCGTGGCGGATTACACGGTCAAGCGTCCGAGCGCAGCGAAGATCAAGAAATCTAATCAAGCGCTGACACTCGAACTCGAACCGACCAAAGACATCCTCGCGCATGTGGCGAGCCTGCCGACCGCGCCCTTCTGCGTCGGCTTCGCCGCCGAAAGCGAAAACCTGCGCGAGTACGCGCAAGAAAAGCGTAAGCGCAAGAAGATTCCTTTGCTCGCCGCGAACTTGGTACAGCACGCCATGGGCAGCGATGAGAATGAACTCATTCTGTTCGATGACGCCGGCGAGCATCGCCTCGCACGCGCACCGAAATCTGTGCTGGCGCGCCAACTCATCGAACACGTCGCCAAACTCTATCGCGCTGGCAGTCTGGCTAAGAAGAAAACCAAAACCACCGCATGAAACCCGAACTGAAAATAAAGGTGCTGGATCAGCGCCTACGCGAGGATTTGCCGCGCTACGCCACCGCCGGCGCCGCCGGACTCGACCTGCGCGCCTGCATTGAAGCGCCGATCACGCTCGATCCCGGCGCGACTACGCTCGTGCCTTCCGGCATCGCCATTCATCTGGACAATACCGGCCTCGCCGCGATCGTGCTCCCTCGCTCCGGGCTCGGCCACAAACACGGCATCGTGCTCGGCAATCTGGTCGGCTTGATCGACTCCGACTACCAGGGTCAGATCTTCGTTTCCCTGTGGAACCGCGGCCGCGAGCGCTTCGTCATCAACCCGATGGAGCGCATCGCACAGTTGGTCGTCGTGCCGGTGGTGCAGGTCAACCTGAACGTGGTTGAGGAGTTTACTGAATCGCAGCGCGGGGCCGGGGGCTTTGGTAGTACGGGCAAAACCTAATTCGTAGAGAGCGCGCCGCGCACCAGCTCTGCTGCAAATCGGTGCGCGATGCGCACCCTGCACACCAAATCGCAAGATGAACCGACGACTCTTCTTCCTCACGGTTTTCGCTTTCACGCTCTGCCTCAACGCCGCCGCGCGCGACGACCAACCCGCCGCCGACAAACGCCTTACCCTCGAGATTAACGGCCACGCCCTGCGCGTCACCCTCGCGCGCACGCCGGCCGAGCGCAGCATGGGCCTCATGTTCGCCACTAAACTCGGCAAGGACGACGGCATGCTGTTCCTCTACCCCGAAGCGCAAGTGACCGCGATGTGGATGAAGAACACCAACGTGCCGCTGTCGGTCGCGTTCCTCGACGAGAAGGGTGTCATCATTAACATCGAAGACATGCAGCCGCATACGCTTGATGCCCATGCGTCCAAGGCGCCGGCGAAGTATTCGATCGAAGTGAACTTAGGGTGGTTCAAGCAACGCGGTATCCAACCGGGGGTGAAGGTGAAAGGGCTGGAGAAGGCGCCGAAGCCGGAGTAGGTGCGCAACAGCGAAAGAACACTCAAAGCGAGGGCGCTAATGAAGCTCACTTGCTGGGTCTTAACCGCTATCGAGGACTGGTCACTATCAAGCACCGTCGGCGTACGGACGCGTAGAGCATTGACGACTTTGACACGGTTTGTCACCATTGCTCAATGTACTTCGAGATTGTCGGTGCGATCGTCCACGCGGAAACGTTCGCCACCGGTAGTCGTATACGGGAACTCGCGCGACTGCAAAAGCGCTACGGCAAGGGACGCTGGCGCAAGGGCATAGCCCGCGTTCGCCTGACGGCACTATCCGGCTCGCCGAAGTGCATTGGTATGAAGCGTCGGGATCGGAAAGAAAGAGATCAAGATTAAGCGGTTTATTGAAGGACAGTGAGTATGGCGAAGCGAATGCAGAAAATGCTGGTCTGTTTAAACAACGGCGGTTACGAAACCTCTCTGGAGCTGCGCAAGTTGTACGTTGCGGTGGGCGACGAACAAGCGGAGAAACACAAACTCGTGCGCGTCATTGATGAGTCAGGAGAGGACTACCTTTACCCCGCGAGCTTATTCTCCGCCGTCGAACTACCGCCGCGCCTGCGCCGCGCCATCCTGCAAGCAGCCTGAGCTCCGGTAGAAACAAAAACA
>CAZAWU010000123.1:4492-12368 GCA_964488915.1 uncultured Burkholderiales bacterium | reverse complement strand
CGAGCGGATGTACTTCGCGATCGCATCGCCCGCTTTCATGTTCATGTCTTCGGCTTTCTTCTTCGCGCCCGGATCGGCGGGCTTTTGCTGCACCTCCACCGCGGCGGCTTGCACTTCCTTCGCGCCGAACAGTTTCTCGCCGGCGTCCTTCATAAAGCTAAACAACCCCATGATCGTCTCCTAGTGTGGTGAGTCTGAAGTTCGTAACGCATTGCTTTAAGTAGTGCAGCCGTTGAAACGCAACAAAAGTGATGAAATCGCTGCTAGGCGCGAAGCAAACCGCAGCCAGGTTGGACACCTGGCGAGGATTTGCGACAAAGCATGGCGGCGATTCTCGTCACTTTTATGTTGCGAACCTCAGACTCGCCACACTAGCGTCTGGTTGATTCAGACTGGCGCGCTCGGCGCATGCTGCGCAGCACGACCAAATCGCGGTCCACCACTGTGCGCCGAGCGTCTATGGCGCTGTCCCACACCGGCCAATCATCACCCTTGCTGCGATTGTTGGCCCAGTGCAAAGCTTGCAGATTCGTCACTTCGTCACCACCACCTTTGGCGACCGGGCGCACGTGATCGATTTCCCACCCGAGCGGCGAGCGGCGCCCAAACTCCGCGAACGCAATCCAGGCCCCACTTGCATCGGCGCGGATGCGGCGCGGATCTTGTCCGCGTACCGGATGCGCACGCAGCCACACTTGCGCCACGGTTATCCGGTCGAAGGGTTTGCCTTCGCAATCGGTATTTACCTTTCTCCTGAAGTACATCTCTCCACGAAACATCTGCCCACTCCTCCATGTCTTTTCATTTGAATAGTTCTATCAAGACGCTTGTCGTTTTACCAACTTAAAACCACCACTCCCACAACCGCAATAACCCCTACTGGCACGCCTCGCACGTCGGATCATCGATGGCGCAGAACTTCGGCGTCTCCAGCACCATGGTATTTTCATCCAGCGAGGCGCCGCCCTTGATGCTCACAGCAGCAACGGCTTGCATGCCCCCCATGCCGCCGCTCACCGGCACCGCATTCAACTCTCCGCCCTTGCCGGTCGACTTCTCGGCCGAAGTCGCCGCCAGCGTACGCAGATAATAAGTCGTCTTCAAGCCGCGCAGCCAAGCGAGCTTGTAAGTTTCATCCAACTTCTTGCCCGAAGCCCCCGCCATGTAGATGTTGAGCGATTGCGCCTGATCGATCCATTTCTGTCTACGCGAACCGCACTCCACCAGCCACTTCGGTTCCACTTCGAATGCCGTGGCATAAAGCTGGCGCAAATCAGCGGGAATGCGGTCGATCTTGGCGAGCGAGCCGTCGAAGTACTTGATGTCGGCGACCATGACATCGTCCCACAAATTAAGCTTCTTGAGGTCGCGCACCAAGTGCTCATTCGCCACGGTAAACTCGCCGGACAAGTTCGATTTCACGTACAAGTTCTGATAGGTCGGCTCGATCGAGGCGGACACACCGATGATATTGGCGATCGTTGCCGTCGGCGCAATCGCAATGCAGTTGGAATTGCGCATGCCGTGCAGCGCAATGCGCGAGCGCAGCTCATCCCAGTTGAGCGTAGCGGAACGGTCTACATCGACGTACTTTTCATCGCCGCGCTCACTCGCCAGCAGATCGAGGGAATCGATCGGCAGCACGCCGCGATCCCACAGCGAGCCCTTGTATGAAGAGTAGCGTCCGCGCTCGGCCGCCAATTCGGTCGAAGCCCAGTACGCGTAGTAGCACACCGCTTCCATCGACTGATCGGCGAACTGCACTGCGGCCTCCGAAGCGTATGGAATGCGCAACTCATGCAAGCAGTCTTGGAACGCCATGATCCCTAAGCCGACCGGACGGTGCTTCAGGTTGGAGTTGCGCGCCTTGGCGACTGCGTAGTAGTTGATGTCGATCACGTTATCGAGCATGCGCATGGCGGTGGAGATGGTGCGGCGCAGCTTCTCCAGATCGAGCACCTTGCCACCCTTGTCCTCGCGCAGATGCGCGAACAAGTTGATCGAGCCCAAATTGCACACGGCGATCTCGTGATCGTTCGTGTTCAACGTGATCTCGGTGCACAAGTTCGAGCTGTGCACTACGCCGACGTGCTGTTGCGGCGAGCGCACGTTGCAAGCGTCCTTGAACGTGATCCACGGATGGCCGGTTTCGAACAGCATGGAGAGCATCTTGCGCCAGAGCTGCGTGGCGGGAATTTTTTTGTGCAGCTTGTGCTCGCCGCGCGCGGCTTTTTCTTCGTACGCGCGGTAGGTTTGCTCAAACTCCTTGCCGAACTTGTCGTGCAAATCCGGGCAATCCGCCGGCGAAAACAGCGTCCATTCGCCGCCTTCCATGACGCGCTTCATGAACAGATCCGGTATCCAGTTCGCCGTGTTCATGTCGTGCGTGCGGCGGCGATCGTCGCCGGTGTTCTTGCGCAGCTCGAGAAACTCTTCGATGTCCAAGTGCCAGGTCTCGAGATACGAGCACACCGCGCCCTTGCGTTTGCCGCCTTGGTTGACCGCTACCGCGGTGTCGTTCACCACCTTCAAGAACGGGATCACGCCCTGCGATTTGCCGTTGGTGCCCTTGATGTGCGAGCCGAGTGCGCGCACGCGCGTCCAGTCGTTGCCTAAGCCGCCGGCGAATTTCGACAGCAGCGCATTCTCCTTGATGCCCTCGTAGATGCCGTCGAGATCGTCGGGAATGGTCGTCAGGTAGCACGAGGACAGCTGCGAGCGGCGCGTGCCGGAATTGAACAGCGTCGGCGTCGAGCTCATGAAATCGAACGAGGACAGCACGTTGTAGAACTCGATGGCGCGCACTTCGCGGTCGATCTCGTTTAACGCCAGGCCCATCGCCACACGCATGAAAAACGCCTGCGGCAATTCGATGCGGCTGCCTTCCACGTGCAGGAAGTAGCGGTCGTAGAGCGTTTGCAAGCCAAGGTAGTCGAATTGCAAATCGCGCTGCGCGTTCAGCGCTTGCCCGAGACGCGCGAGGTCGTATTGGGCCAAACGCTCATCCAGCAGCTCCGCCTGCACGCCACGCTTGACGAACGCGGGAAAGTACTCCGCGTAACGCTGGCTCATCTCTGCTTGCGTCGCTTCTTCGCCCAGTACTTCCTTGCGGATGGTGTGCAGCAGCAGGCGCGCAGTGACTTTTGAATAGGCCGGATCTTGTTCGATCAGCGCGCGCGCCGAGAGAATGGCAGCCTTGAACACTTCATCGACCGGCACGCCGTCGTACAAATCCTTCAGCACGCCCTCCAGAATGGCGGCGCCATTCACATCCGAGCCAAGGCCGGCGCAGCTCGCATCGATCAGCGCGCTTAATTTGGCAACGTCGAGCGGGCGCTTCACCCCTTTGTCGATGACGTTGATCGGTCCTTGCGCGCCGCGCGCCGCGCGCTCGTCTGCCTTCTGCTTGGCGCGCTCCTGCGAGCGCTGTTCGCGATAGAGCACGTAGGCGCGCGCGACTTGATGCTCGCCGCCGCGCATGAGCGCCAGCTCGACGTGATCTTGAATGTCCTCAATATGGAACGTGCCGCCCGCCGGATGGCTGCGCAAGAGCGCGTGCGTCACTTGCTCGGTGAGACGTTCCACCAAGTCGCGAATGCGCGCCGAAGCCGCGCCCTGTCCACCATTGACGGCCAAAAACGCTTTGGTCATGGCGATGGCGATCTTGGACGGCTCGAAGCCAACCACGGCGCCATTGCGGCGGATCACTCTGTAGTTCGGATAGCGCGCGGCCGGCTCTAGCGAAGCGCTGAGCTCAGAGCTTGCCTGGTTCGCTGCGGCCTCGCCGCCGGAAGTCGATTGCACATCCACATACATAAGCCGGTCTCCTCACCTTAAGCTTTTTTTCGTAGGCCTTGAGCGGAACAAACTGCCTACAGGTTTTCCCCAGAATTTCCCCAGAGCCTCAACAGCCTATCCTCAGTCTTTTCCACAAGATATTGTGGTTTGGGGAGGCGAATTGCCAAATTCTAGGGTCAAAGCTGGGTGGATTGCAATACCCTGAAAAACCTTGGTGGAAGCCGATCTTGGACGGCTACCCCAGGTCAACCAGCGTTGCGCAAGAACTTAGGCTTCCCCACCCCACGCGCATTTTGTGGACCTGTGTGGAGAAGCAGGCGAGGCCGCAAGGGCTAGACTAGGCGCGAAAAAAAACCCGCCATGAGACGGGTTCTGAAGAGCGCCGCTATTTCTTGTTCTTGTTGCGGCGCCTGAAAACGGGCTGCGTATTCTTGTTGTTCTGTTTTGTTCTTATTCGCTGTCCCGGTAAAAAATCTGTCGAATGCTTACCAGCGCCGTCTTGCCCGCAACGCCGTCAAACCCAGGGCGAGCAGTACAAGCGAACCCGGTTCCGGCACTGCGTTGGGCGGCACGGGGATCTCAGGCTCATCCACCGGCACTTCGCAGTGCGGCAGGTCGGTCGGCGGGAAGTCGGCCGGCGGCACCGTATCTTCGCTCGGCGGCAGCGGCTCCTCTTGCGGGGGCGATTGAGTCGGCGTTGGCGGCGGCGGAGGAGGCGGCGTCAGCGTCGGGTTGTTCGCGATCGATTGAACGAAGTTCTGGCCCGGACCGCACGCGTTGCAATGGCCGGCCGGCGGTGTTGCGGGGGGATTGAGGTGGCCGAACCATGAAGCGAAGGAGCTCATGCCGCTGACCACTTGATGCGTGTACAGCCGCATCGAGATACCGCCCTGCGACGAGGATGTGTTTGAGCCGATGGGGATAGCAAAAGCTGGCGCACTCGCCAGCAGCGATACCAGGATTAACCTGCGCGCCACTTCAATCACTGCAGTCTTACCCACTTAAATGAACCTTTCTAGAAGTTCTTTATCGCGGCCAACAACTGTAGCCTTGCCGCCTTGGTGGGTACTTATTCGCAGTAACTATGCCAAATCTATAACATATTGTTTATTAATAATAATAAATATATTTCGTAGAAATCACTCGAGATATTTGAGTGCAACTGTCGGAAAGACTTACAAATTCGTGGCGCCAACCCGTTGACATCTCACTTAAATTCTGTAAATTCAGGTTAATCTACATGATTTTAATAGTATTTTTTCTCTTTCGACTGCGTAAAAGGTACCGACACTCAACCGCGCAGGACGATGTCGACACCAAGCGCAAGCCGGTAGCGCTGCCAATCAAAACAAGGGCCTGGATCGGTTTTGCGTGCAGGGGCAATGTCCTGATGCCCAGCAACTGCGTTGACGCTGGGATAAGCTTCCAGCAGCACCTCAGTCAGCCGGCGTAGCGTCTCGTACTGCGCCTCGGCGAACGGCGCGTCGTCCGTTCCCTCCAACTCAATACCGATGGAAAAGTCGTTGCAACGCGCCCGCCCGCGCCAGCTCGACTCACCGGCGTGCCATGCACGCAGGCTGCAAGGCACAAACTGCATGATGCTGCCGTCGCGCCGCAGGAAAAAATGCGCCGATACGCGCAAGTGCACGATGCTCGCGTAATAGGGGTGGGCACCCGAGTCGAGCCGGTTGGTGAACAGCTCTACTACGCCGGCGCCGCCGAACTCGCCCGGCGGCAAGCTGATATTGTGGATCACCAACAGTTCGATATCGGTCCCGTGGGGCCGAGCGTCGCAGTTGGGCGAAGCCAGCAGCGTAGCGCCTTGCAAAATCCCTTCGGGTGAGAGCGCAAGTGCATTGCCCGACGAGGGCAAGAGGATCTCTGATGAAACCATACGCACACTCTACCTCGAAGCTTCCACCATATGGTACTGCCATCTGAATACCCGCTTAGATCATACTCAACAAGATCGACGAGGAGATACACCCTGTAGCTATAAAGAAAAAGGCGGTGCACCCTCTCGGATGCACCGCCGCTAAGCGATTAACTGCCGCTTATCGTGCTATTGAATGCCCCACTGTTGGTTCGTGCCGCCGTGGCAGGTCCACTGCTGAACCTTGGTACCATCAGCGCTGCTCGCACCAGCCACATCCAGGCATTTGCCGTATTTGGTCTTGATCAGGCCATCCAGATTCACAGAGCTGAACTTCTGTGTGGTACTGCTGCTACAAGCAGCCAGCATCAAGCGCTTGCCGTCTGCTGAGCTGTCAGCTTCCAGCGCCAAGCACTTACCGGTGGGCATGTGCTTGATTTGACCGGTGTTCAGCGTATCCCAAGTGTTGGTGCTGCAAGTCGACTTGATGACGGCGTAACCCGAGCTGACGTCCAGGCACTTGCCACTCAAGCCGGAGATACGGTACTTGTAGTTCTCGTAGTAGTGCTTGAAGCCGAGATCCACGTCGGTCCGCTGGGTGCTGTCTGTCGACAAGCTCGCAATGGCCGGGTACCCGTCTGAGTCGACCGCGTCGTTTGAGCCTTGGTCTTTCAGCGTCGGGATCAGTGTGCCGTACGGCAAGGTAGCCGCATCGACTTTCACTGTGTATGTGCCTGCGCACAAGCCCGTAAAGGTGTAGTTACCGGAGCTGTTGGTCAACTGTGACGACACCACGCCGCCGCTGCTGTTCAACAAGATCACCTTGACGTTGCTCAGACCAAAGTCGCTACCGTTCTGAATACCGTCACCGTTCAGATCCTTCCAAACCCGATCACCGATCTTGCCGGTGCACACCTGCGGCTTGTTGAGGCCGAAGTCAATCGTCAGGTTGGTGGTCGAATCGGTGGACAAGGTCACGTGGATACGATCCGGGTCGGAATCGATGGCGTCGTTGCCGCCTTGGTCCGAGGGCGAGAACACGAAGCCCGCCGGCTCTTCCACGTCGATCTTGTAGGTGCCCGCGCACAAGCCGCCGAAGCTGTACTTGCCGCTGGCGTCCGTGGTCGTGCGAGTGATCTCGGCTAGCGTCGTCGGATTGCGCATCACCACTACCACCCCAGCAATGCCCGGCTCGCCCGCTTCCTGGATGCCGTTGCGGTTCTTGTCATCCCAGACGAAGTCGCCGATCTTGCCGGTACACACTTGCGGTTGGTTGAAGCCGCTATCGATGGTTTGATCGCTGCTGTTGTCAGCCGCCAGTGTGACGTTCACCGTGGTACCGTCCGAGTCGAGCGCATCGTCGCCGCCTTGATTGATCGGCGAGGCAACGAAGCCACTCGGCGTCGAGAACGTAACCGTGTAGTTACCCAAGCACAGACCGGTGAATTGATATGAACCGTCGGCTGCCGTGGTCGTCGTAGCGTTTGCCGCGCCGCTCAAGGTCACCGTGACACCGCCGATGCCAGCTTCGCCCGCATCTTGGATGCCGTCACGATCCGTATCATTCCAAACAAAGTTACCGATCTTGCCGGTACAAACACGCGGTTGATTAAAGCCGCTATCGATCGTCTGGTTGCTGGCGTTGTCGTTCGGCAGAACAACATTTACCGTCGTGCCGTCCGAGTCGATCGCATCGTCACCGCCTTGGTCAATCGGCGAGGCGACCAAGCCATTCGGCGTTGCGAACGTCACGGTATAGCTGCCCGCGCACAAACCAGTGAACTGGTACGAACCGTCGGTCGCCGTGGTCGTCGTGGCCGAGGCCGCGCCGCTCAAGGTCACCGTGACACCGCCGATGCCGGCTTCACCCGCATCTTGAATGCCATCGCGATCCGTGTCGTTCCACACGAAGTTCCCGATCCGGCCCGCGCACGGCTGGTTGAAGCCGCTGTCGATGGTTTGATCGTTCGCGTTGTCATTCGGCAGAGTCACGCTCGGCGTCAAGCCGTCCGAATCGAGCGCATCGTCATTGCCTGCGTTAGCCGGGGAAGTGACGAATCCCGCTGGCGTGCTGAAGGTAACCGTGTAGCTACCTGCGCACAGTCCAGTGAACTGGTAAGAACCGTCGGCTGCCGTAGTCGTCGTGGCCGAGGCCGCGCCGCTCAAGGTCACCGTGACACCGCCGATGCCGGCTTCACCCGCATC
>CAZAWU010000123.1:0-4392 GCA_964488915.1 uncultured Burkholderiales bacterium | reverse complement strand
GTCACCGTGACACCGCCGATGCCGGCTTCACCCGCATCTTGGATGCCGTCACGATCCGCGTCATTCCACACGAAGTTACCGATGCGGCCTGCACACGGCTGGTTGAAGCCGAAGTCGACCGTCGGGTTGTTCGTGTTGTCGTTGGGCAAGCTCACCACAACGCCGCTGCCGTCTGAATCCTTGGTGTCGTCAGCGCCTTGGTTGACCGGCGAGGGCGTGAACCCGGCCGGCGTATCCACCTCGACGCGGTAGTTGCCTTGGCACAGCCCGGTGAACTGGTATGCGCCGCTGGCGTCCGTCGTCTTGGTGTCGATGACCGCGCCCGTGGCGGGGTTGACCAAGCGCACGCTCGCACCGCTGATCCCGGCTTCGCCCGCATCTTGAATGCCGTTGCGGTTGCTGTCGTTCCACACAAAGTCACCGATCGTGCCCGAACATGGCTGGTTGAAGCCGCTGTCGATGGTCGGATCGTTGCTATTGTCGGTCGGCAGGACCACCGTTGGATTCAAGCCGTCGCTATCCTTGGTGTCGTCGCCATTCTGGTTCGCAGGTGAAGGCACGAACCCAGCCGGCGTCGCAAACTCCACGTCGTAGTCGCCGGCGCACAAACCGGTGAACTCATAAGCACCATTCGCATCCGTGGTGTCCGTCGTGATGACGTTGCCTGTAGCGGCGTTGCGCAGCGTGACTGCGACACCCTGGATGCCGGCTTCACCGGCGTCTTGTAGCCCGTTGCGGTTGCTGTCGTTCCACACGAAATCGCCTATACGGCCCGTGCACGGCGCCAAATAACCCGCATCGATGGTGTTGTCGCTGGCGTTATCGTTCGGCAGCGTGACGTTGCTTGCCGGTGCGTTGCTGTCCTTGGTCGGATCGCCGCCTTGGCCCGCTGGTGAGGGCGACAAGCCCGCCGGCGTCGTGAACTCGACCGTGTAAGCGCCCGCGCACAAACCGGTGAACTGGTACTCGCCGTTCGCGCCGGTGGTACGTGTCGCAATTACCGTCGCGCCTTGCTTCAGCGTCACCGTGACACCCGCGATACCGGCCTCGCCTGCGTCTTGGATGCCATTGCGGTTCGCATCGCTCCACACGAAGTCACCGATGGTGCCGGTGCACGGCGTGTTGTAGCCGAAGTCGATGGTGAGATCCTGCCCATTGGTACCGATTAGGGTCACGTTGGACGGGTCAGGATTACTGTCGGTGGTCGGATCGCCCGCGCCAGTCGGTGAAGCCACGAAAGCACCACCCGGCGGCGTGACGTCGACACGGTAGTTGCCTGCGCACGAGTTAGTGAACTCATACGCGCCGTTGCCATCGGTTACCTTGGTGGCGATGGTTGCGCCGGTGACCGGGTTGATCAGCGTCACCGTCACACCCGCGATGCCGGGTTCGCCAGCCTCCTGGATGCCATTGCGGTTCAAGTCGTTCCACACGAAGTTACCGATACGCCCGGTGCAGAACGTGAAGCCGAAGTCATTGGTCTGGTCGCTGCTGTTGTTGGTCGGCAGGCTGACCGGCGTCGGGTTCGGATTGCTGTCCGTCGTCGGCGTGCCGTTGCCGGTGGGCGACGGCGCGGAATTCGCCGGCGGCTCCACTTCAACCACGTAGTTGCCCGCGCACAAACCGTTGAAGCCGTATTTGCCGTCGGCACCCGTGGTGTCGGTGGCAATGATGGCGTTGGTGGCCGCGTTGCGCAGATTCACCGTCACACCGGATATACCGGCTTCGCCTGCGTCTTGAATGCCGTTGGCGTTAGTGTCGCTCCAGACGAAATCGCCGATCGAGCCATTGCAGGGCGGTATGTAGCCGAAATCGATGGTCGGGTCTTTTGCGGTATCAGTCGGTAGCGTGACTGCGGCTGGATTCGGATTGCTGTCCGAGGCCGGGTTACCGCCTAGGCCGGTACCGGTCGGGGTGAAGCCCGGCGGCAGCGTGGTCTCATCCACGGTGACCGAGTAGTTGCCCGCGCACAGGCCGGCAAACTTGTAGGTGCCGCTACCCGTGGTGGCAGTTGATTGCAGCACGCTACCGAAGGCGTCGCGCAGCGTGACGGTGACACCACCGATGCCCGGCTCGCCTGCGTCTTGAACGCCGTTGCCATTGCTGTCATCCCAGATGAAATCGCCGATTTCGCCCGAGCACGGGGTGTTGTAGCCGAAGTCGATGCTCTGGTCGCTCGCGTTGTCGTTGGCGAGCACGATCGGCGTGGCCGGATTCGGGTTGGAATCCACGCTGCGGTCCGCGCCTTGGTTGGTCGGCGATGCGACGAAGCCCGCCGGGAGCGTCGTCGTGTCGACGCGCACCTCATAGGTGCCCGCGCACAATCCCTGGAACTCGTACTGACCGCCAGCTCCGTTGGTAACCGCCGTGCCGACTTGCACGCCGCCACGCAACAGGGTCATGGTTACACCGCTGATGCCGGGCTCACCTGCTTCTTGAATGCCGTTGCGGTTGGTGTCGTGCCACACGAAGTTGCCGATGCGGCCGCTGCAGGGTGTGAAGTAGCCGAAGTCGATAGTGGCATCTTCACTGCTGTCCGTGGCCAGCACCACCGCCGCCGGGCTGCCGTTGCTGTCCGTGGCGGGATTGCCGCTGGCTTGCGACGGCGAAGGCTGCACGCCAGGCGGCAGCGTCGCGGGATCCACTTCGACGCTGTAGCTGCCGGCGCACAAGCCGGTGAATTGGTAGTAACCGGACTGACCCAAGGGGCCTGCGCCGGTAGTCAAGGTCTGCACGACCGCGCCGCTGCTGTTACGCAGGCGCACGGTCACGCCATCGATGCCGGCTTCGCCGGGATCTTGCACGCCGTCACGATCGCCATCGTTCCAAACGAAGTCGCCGATCTTGCCGGTGCATTGCTGGATCGGATCGATCGGGCCCAAGTTACCTTTGGTCTTGCCCGAGAAATTAGCTGCGAACGATCCAGTGAAATTAGAATTCTCGGAAGTCACCGATATACCGATGTCCTTGCCGGCGAACTGGCCCGCCATCGAGCCACCCGTCACGCGGAAACGGAAGTCGTAGAAGTCGATGGTGCCGCTCAAGTTAGCGGAACCGAATTGGACGATCTCCCCTGTGAGCAGCGTGCCGCTGAAACCGTTGACGCTGCCGGTCACGACGAGGTCATCGCCCGCCACGCCGCTGACGATCTGGCCGCTGCTGTTCAAGATCATGTTGATCGTCATGCTCGCCGGCGGCGTCACCGGGATGCGCGCCGATCCGCCCGGGAACAACGTCGACAGCGGTGTGGCTTGAATCGAGAACTGCCCGGTCGCGGCGTTGAAATTGGTGGTGCCGGTGTTGTTGAACAGCGTATTGGGATTGCCCGGCGCAACGCCCAGCAGCGCAGCGTTAGAAAACGCTGCCGTCAAACTGAGACCAAGGCCGGCAATGGCTGACTTAAAGGTGGATCGCATAGAAGTACCCCCGATTGGTAAGGCGGCGAGCAACGTTCGAGTCGTTGTCGACCTTGTTCTTGTGTTTCGCGGATGGATTTTCAGTAGCGCTGCCTAGCTGCGCAGGCGCGTAGCTGGACTGAGCCGGGATGAATCCCGGCTCAGTCCACGTAACTTCTAGAAATTAGCTACGAGCGAAGCGGCGGCTGCCAAGCGCCAAGCAGCCCAGGCCCAACAGGGCGAGGGTCGCAGGCTCCGGCACTTGAGCCGGCGGGATGCGGGCATTGTTGGTATTGCCCGTCGCCGTGAAGCCGGGCGCACCGGCAGTGGGTACAAACCCATTCGGCGCAGTCCACTGAATGCCGATCTGGCTGCCCATACCAAGCGCGGCGTTGCTGGTTGTCAGGCTGACCAGGAATTCCAGCGTCGCGGGACCGCCTGCGGCAGCCCACGTGTTGCTCGGGTTTTCCCAACCGAACGCGGAAATGGTGCCGCTCAACAGCGTGATGACGCCAGCACCCAAATCGCCGCTGATCGAGAAGCTATTGGGGGCTGCGGTTTGGTTGCCGCTGCCGTTAACACCGATGCTCAGGCTATAGGTCGCATTGGTGATGGCCACGCCACCGCTATGGCTAATGGTGTCGGGCGGCGCGCCACCCGAAAGCTGCAGCACGCTGCCGTTCCAACTGGCTTCAACGCCAGAAAAAAGAATGTCCGGCGTGCCAAGCGTCAAGTTGAGCGGCGCAGCTTGAGCGCCCAGCGACACTGCGAGGAAAAGGGATGCGCAACCCCACTGGCGCACCAGCTTGATGAGAGCGGTCATTATCAACTCCTATGAGCGGTTTTCGAGTTTGATTTAGTTTTTTACAGCGCACTTCGAACCGGACTTTTTATTGGTTCTGCCAGATTCTGAGCCCTTACGGACTCGCGCACTCGGCATTAGCGCAGCAACATTTATGCCTAGCGTGCAACCCTTTGTTATGTATGACGTAACCGG
>CAZAWU010000122.1:0-12402 GCA_964488915.1 uncultured Burkholderiales bacterium | reverse complement strand
CTCGCTGCGGGGATTGCTGGATACGCATATTTCGAGCGGCTGCCTGTGCTCGATGCGTTCCTCAACACCGCCATGCTGCTCGGCGGCATGGGACCGGTGGATGCGCCGAAAACGACAGGCGGCAAATTGTTCGCCGGCCTCTACGCGCTATATGCGGGGCTCGTGTTTATCGTCACTCACGCCGGTGATGCACCGTGCGCTGTACAAATCTCATTGGATGTGCGCGGCTGAGCGTCAAACCCGCTCGAACATCAGATCCCAGACCCCGTGGCCGAGCTTGCCGCCGCGCGTTTCGAATTTTGTTACGGGCCGCCACGCCGGGCGCGGCGCGAAATCCTGGTGCCGATTCTTGAGCAGCGCTTCGCCGCGCAGCACTTCCAGCATTTGCGAAGCGTAGTCTTCCCAGTCGGTCGCCAGGTGCAAGTAACCGCCTGGCGCCAAGCGCTGCGCCAGCAAGCGCACGAACTCCGGTTGGATCAAGCGGCGCTTGTGGTGGCGCTTCTTCGGCCATGGATCGGGAAAGAAGATGTGCGCGCCGTGCAGCGTATCTGGCGTGATCATCTCGCGCAACACTTCGACGGCATCGTGTTGGATAACGCGCACGTTGCGCAGGCCGCGCTCATCGACCAGCTTCAACAAGCTGCCCACGCCCGGGGTGTGGACTTCGATGCCGAGAAAATCGTGCTCGGGCTGCGCTGCCGCGATTGCGGCGGTGGCATCGCCCATGCCGAACCCGATTTCTAGGATTTTCCGCGCGTTGCGGCCGAACGCGGCGTTTAGATCGAGCAGGTTCGCTTGGTGCGCAACGCCATACACAGGCAGCAGCTCGGTCCATGCGCGTTGCTGTGCGGCGGAGAGGCGGCCTTGGCGCAGCACAAAGCTGCGGATGGGGCGGTGAGCGGAGAGATCGTTCATTGTTGTCTGTCGTTTTGGTACTTGTAGCCCGGTTGATGGCAAAGCCGTCTCCGGTGTGGTGAGACTCTCCGGGCCTGCGGCCCCGGCCAGGACATCGGAGCAAATATTTGCGCTCGCGGGCGCTAATCCGGGCTACCCACGGCGAATTACGATTTCGAACCGATGATGCCGCTTGTCGGCGAACTCGGACTCGCGCTGTAGAACTTCTTCGGCATGCGCCCGGCGAGGTACGCTTCGCGGCCGGCTTCGACGGCTTTCCTCATTGCCGAGGCCATGAGCACGGGATTCTTCGCTGCGGCGATTGCCGTGTTCATGAGCACACCGTCGCAACCCAGCTCCATCGCAATCGCCGCATCGGAGGCGGTGCCGACGCCGGCATCGACCAACACCGGCACTTTGGCGTGCTCGATGATGAGCGAGAGATTCCATGGGTTCAATATGCCCATGCCGGAGCCGATCAGCGACGCGAGCGGCATGACCGCGACGCAGCCGATGTCTTCGAGCTGCTTGGCGAGAATGGGATCGTCGCTGCAGTACACCATGACGTCGAAGCCTTCTTTGACCAAAGTTTCGGCGGCTTTCAACGTTTCGGGCATGTTCGGGAACAGCGTCTTCGAATCGCCCAGCACCTCGAGCTTGACCAGCGTGTGCGGCTGCGCGTCGGTCGAAAGCAGCTCGCGCGCCAAGCGCAGCGTGCGCACCGCATCCTCCGCGTTGTAGCAGCCGGCGGTGTTCGGCAGAATCGTAAATCGCGACGGCGGCAGCGCTTCCAGAATGTTCGGCTCGTTCGGGTTCTGGCCGATGTTGGTGCGACGGATCGCGACCGTGACGATCTCCGCGCCGCTCATTTCAATGGCGCGGCGCGTTTCGTCGAAGTCTTTGTACTTGCCGGTACCGACCAGCAGGCGCGAGCCATAGGCTTTGCCGGCGATTACCAGGCTTTCGAGTGGTTCGGGTTTCATACGTTTCGCTGATTCAACCGCCGCCGACGGCGATGACGATCTCGAGTTTGTCGCCGTCGCTGAGCGTTTCGTCGCGATAGCGGCTACGCGGTACGATGGCGCCGTTGCGTTCGATGGCGATGCGCTTGCCGGTTAGCTGCATCGTTTCGACTAGTTCTGCGAGCTTGAGCGGATGCGCAAACGCGCGCTGCGCGCCGTTGATGGTGACGGAGATCGAGTTCATGAAAGCCCGAATTTTATCATGTGCATTTGTTGCCGGTGACGAATAGCGTATGCGCACCCAATGCTGAGAGAAGCGATGCTGTCCACAGCATATCGTAGAACATGAGGCTTGAAAACAATTTCAAACGTGTACTACTGATTGTATGTGTGATTTGCGCATGTCCAGCAACGCGTGCGCAGCACAATCCCGCGCAAGCCGTGGCGCTGCGCGAAGTCGCGGCGCAGCGCTTGACTTGGCGCGATGCCGCCGCAGCCGGCAGCGCCACAGCGCGCGTGCAGATTCTTGCCATCAATGATTTTCATGGCGCGCTCAACGGAGGTATGCGCATCGGCCCGCGCCCGGCCGGCGGCGCCGCGGTATTGACGGCGTACCTGCGTGCCGAACAGCGCGGATGGGAGCGCAACACCATCATCGCACACGCGGGCGATCACGTCGGCGCATCGCCGGCGCTATCCGCATTGCTGCAAGATGAACCTGCGATCGCGCTACTCAACCAGCTGGCCAACGAACACTGCAGCTACGCACGTCCCTGGGAAGCGCGCTGCAACGTCGTCGGCACGCTCGGTAACCACGAATTTGACGAAGGCAAGGTCGAGCTGTTACGTCTCATACACGGCGGCGCGCATGAACGCGGGCCGTATCTCGAGCACCCCTATCAGGGTGCGAAGTTCGCGCACATTTGCGCAAACGTATTCGATCTGACCGAGCAAGACTTCCTTCTGCCGCCGTCCACCGTCAAGCGGATCGATGGGGTGCGCATCGGTTTCATCGGGGC
Organism: uncultured Burkholderiales bacterium; assembly: GCA_964488915.1. Taxonomy (GTDB): domain Bacteria; phylum Pseudomonadota; class Gammaproteobacteria; order Burkholderiales; family JALYOK01; genus CADEHE01. Next base: position 9,527 of record CAZAWU010000122.1, on the reverse strand, counting down.
GGTACTGCGCCAGACACCCGCCATCGTGCCAGCGCCGGCGATTGTTGGGCTGCAGTTTTTGGACGAAGCGCAAGCGATCAATCGACAGGTGGCGGCCCTCAAGCGGCAGGGCGTGCGCGCCATCGTCGTGCTGTTGCATCAGGGCGGATTTCAGCGCATGGCTCCAGCAGGAGCTACCCACGAGGATTTGCTTGAAGGTCGAGATATCCACCAAATCATCCATCATCTGGACGATGAGGTAGACGTGATCGTCTCCGGACACGCCCATAGCTACACTAACGCGCGTGTGGCCAATGCCAACGGCAAGGCGATTCTGGTGACGCAAGCGTTCTTCTCCGGCACTGCATACAGCGATATCGAGCTAGAGATCGACGAACAAAGCGGCGACGTCGTCGCAACCTCTTCCGCAATCACGACGACTTATGCCGATGCCGGGCCGGGGCTGACGCCGGATGCGCGCGTCGCCGAGTTGGTCGCGCACGCGCAGCGCCAAGTCGATGCCACCGTCAATCAAACCGTGGCCGAGGCTGCCGCCGACATAACCAACGTAGTCGGGGAGAGCGGCGAATCTCCGATGGGGCAGCTAATCGCTGATGCGCAACGTGCGGCGCTTGGCGCAGACGTCGCGCTGATGAACCCGGGCGGCGTGCGCTGGGGCCTGAGCGCGGGCCGCGTAAGCTGGGGAGACGTGTTCACGGTGCACCCGTTCGGCAATCGCATCGTGCGTATCGAGTTGAGCGGCGCACAACTACTCGCGCTGTTGAACCAGCAATGGCGCGGTACTTACCCTAACCGGCTGCTGGCAGTATCCGGACTGAGCTATGCATGGGATAGCACGCGCGCGCTGGGCGATCGCGTGGTCGATGTCCGCATCGCCGGCAAGGTGCTGAACGCAGAGCAAACGTACAGTGTCGCGGTCAACGACTTTCTACTTAGCGGAGGTGACGGCTTCGCGCAGCTCAAGCAAGGTGCGAACCCTGTGATCGGTCCGCTGGATCGCGATGCTTTGATTGCCTATCTGCGCGCGCTGCCGCAGCCAGTGCGGTACAGGCAGGAAGTGCGCATCCACCGAGTGAAGTGAGGAAAGCATGTAGTGGAGCGACTCAAAATGGCGGGGACACGTTAACAGCTACCCCTCAACTAGCCGCTCATCATAGTTCTTCAAGAAAATAAGTCCAGCTTTGACGAAATTGATACAGCCGTGCGTCTTCTTGCGCAAAGGGCCCTGGTACACGCGAGACAGATCATCCAAGGTTAGGTTGCAGCCGAGAAACTTATTGAGACGCGCAAGCGTAGGCTCCGGCGTACAAATCAAATCCTCGTAGCGCACGTGCTCAAAGGGTAGCGAATGCTCCTCTAAGAAGTGCCGCATTGCGACTACGACCTGGTCCATGTAGCGCTTTGCATAGCGGAAACTTTGTATTTGACGCCGCAAGTTCCAAGAGATCCACCCCTGCAGCGCCTCGCGGTCATTGACGATGAATTTGACGCGCGACAAATCTAGATAGTGCTTCCAGAAATACATGGTTATCGTGAGACGCGGATCCTTCCAAACCCAGGGTTGATGAGCCTCACAGTGCTTGGCAAAGGCGCGGTACTCGCTGTCGTCAATTTTCCCGTACAGCGCTTTTATCCGCTCGATGAACTCGGGACGGTATTCCTTGGGAAAACTGTTAGCGTCAGCCAGATCGAGCAAGCGCTTGTTTAGCCGAACCAACTCTTGGTTCTCGAAAGTGTCATAGTCTGGTATTTTCACTGTTGGTCCAGCAAAAGCATAGCCGGCTTGAGCTACAAGATTGGTCAGTATGGAACTGCCGGACAAGCCGATCGCCAGAACGATTACATTGTGGGGCACGAGGGTTCTCTCTTGTTCAAAGATGTCTTTGTAGACCAATTCTTGGCACGGATTATTACAGAAGAATGACAAGAGAAGTGACTGAGACTGTTTGCCAGCGTGGTCTCTAGACTCCAATCGTGGTTCCCCTACTTGCTGAAGTGCTTTGATCTAGGCCGGGGAAAACTATGTATTCAACATCTTGGCCGTGAGGCTTACCACGCGCAATAGGCTGCTGCGTTGGATGGCGTGGTCACTGCTAGCGATTGTGGTGCCCTTTGCGGGTGTGATTGCGTATGTGCGCTTTGCCTTCGATCCGAGCAGCGTGAAGCCCCACATCGCTCGCTGGCTGCAAGCGAACTACAAGCGGCAACTAGCCATCGACGATATTCAACTGCAATGGTCGCCCAGCGCGCAGCTTGCGCTAAGCGGTGTACGCATCAGCGATCCGAACAGTGCCGCGCCATTCCTTTTGCTGAAGCGCGGGTTGGTTACGCTGCAACTGCGGCCACTGCTGCGGCGGGAGGTCGTGGTCGATGCGCTCACGTTGGAAGGATTGACACTCGAGGTGCGCCGCTTTGCCGACGGACGCCTGAGCATCGACGATCTGTTGCAAAGCAAGGGCGATTCGACACTGAATTTCGACATCGCCATGATGACGCTGCGTGAGGCGAGCGCAGTCCTGATCGACGAGGCGAGCGGTCAGCGCTGGCGTATCGCTTTGCCGCAGGCATCGGCCGCGCCGCTGGCGCTCGGGAAACCAGGGGAGGTCAACGCGAGCTTCGGGCTTGCCGAGGACAAATTGCGCGTGCAAGCAAAAGGATCGGTCACGGGAGCTTTTCAGATCAATGCCTCGCCGTTTGCGTTCACGCTCGATCGAATCGCCGTGCAAGCAAGCGGCAACGCGGGGGAAGTGTTGTTGCGAGAGCTGCGCTTTGGCGGCAACTACCAGCAGGGTGAGCAAGGTGGCTGGCGACTGCACGCCAGCGATGCGCACGCGCGACTCGCGCGCCCGCTTGTGTCCGGCACACAAAGCTTGACCGTGAGCGCAGGTACGCTGCGCGCAAGCGCGGACAGGGTATCCGTGCCACAGAGCAAGTTCGAGTTCAGTGCGCGCGACACCTTCGGTGAGGTGGTAGGCGCAGTGCGCGCAGACGTGGTCTACGAACCGCAGCGGCGCGAATGGCGTGCGCGCCAACTGCAATTCGATGCGAGTTGGCAGCGCGATGACGCGACCCGGGTGCGTGTTAGCGGCGGCGCCGAGTTGAGCGCGCAGCCCGCGGCAGGCACGTGGCAGGCGCGAGCGCTGTCACTCAAGTCGAGCGGCAATGTTGCGCTCACAGGGCAGCGGCTGCAGTTCGAAGCCGAGAGCAGTGAGCCCGGCACAGTCACTCTGACGGGCGATGTGCTGGACGCCGCCCTGCGGCCGCTGCGCGTGCATGTACAAGGCGCTGATTTTGACTTGCGCGGAGAGACGGACGCGGCGCTGAGCGGTTCGCTGAGCGGCGGTCGTTATGCGCTGCGCCCACTGACGGTGAAACTGGAGGGCACGCGTGCCGGCGCGCGCGTCGCGCTCGAGCTGCATAGCGCGGCGCACATCGATGCGCTCGCGCACACTCTCAGCGCAGCGGACGCCCGCTTCGATTTGCAACACGATGCGCGCGCACGGCATGGATGGGCATTGCAGCGCGCCAGCCTGCGTGGGGCTTGGTGGCTCGACTGGGCGCAACAGAAGTTTCGTTTTGAGTCTAATACTGCATTGAGGATAGCCTCTCAATTGACGGCTAATAAAACTAATGAGGTTATGCTCAGCGGGGTATTGGACTTAGACTACGGAAAACCGGCTGCCAGGTTCGCCGGCCGCGCGAAATTCGATGCGAGCAAGCTCAAAGGCCATGTGAGTTGGTTGGGCGGCGCAGCGTCTCCCGCTTACGCGTTTGATGTCGACCTCGACACACTTGATTGGGACAAGTACGCCTCAGGCTCGAAGCCAAGCGCGCCTGTGCGCGGCGCGCCCCAATCGCAAGTGGCGCCAGAAATCGATCTCGCTCAACTGCGGGCTTTGGCGGCGAAGGGGGTGCTGCGCATCGGCGTCTTGAAAGCCGACGGCGTGACGGTAAAGAACGTCACGCTGGAAGTACAGTAACCGGCTGCTTCGCGCTAAAGCACATTCGCGTTGCTCAACATGCGCCGCTCTAACTCGACACTCGCACGCTCCGCGAAAAGCCGGAAGATCGCCAGATGCGGTGTGCGCTCCGGCATCGGTTTATTGTCGGTGCAAGCGATGTGACCGATAACAACGCCCGCGCTGTCGCGAATCGGGATGCCCAGATAGGCGGTGCGGTCGAAAGGTTTTTCCAGCGGCCACATCTCTTCGAGGCCCTTGGAGCAGTAGCAAGTGCGCCCCTCGACTTGCGGATTCTTGCACGGAGTGCCTTCCAGTTCGTACTCGACGTTCGGCAGAAAGCGGCCTTCGCACCACCACGCAAGCATACGCGCTTTGGTGGGTGGTTGATCGCATGGCTCGCACACGAATGCTTCGCGCACGCCCATCACTTTCGCGAAGTTCTGCGCGATAAGCTGAAAGCACGCTTCCCCGCGCGCGCTGGCAAGCGCTTCGGCGACTTCCAGCAGCATCTGCTCCGCGGCGCGGCGCGCGGTGATGTCGCTATGTAGGCCGACCATGCGATAAGCCTTGCCGTTAGCGTGCCGAATCGCACTGCCGCGCGCCTGCACCCAGTGCCAGCTCTGATCCTTGTGCAGCAAGCGGTGCTCGTTTTCGAAGCGAGACGTGTGGCCTGCCAAGTGATCGTCCATTTCCTGCAGCACGCGCGCCTTGTCCTCGGGATGGATGCGGCTGCGCCATTCGTCGATGTTGCCGCCGATTTCGTCATCCTCGAAACCCAGTAAGCTCTTCCATAAGGGCGAGAAGTACGCTTTGCCGCCCACTAGATCCCACTCCCACAAGCCGTCGCTGGCTCCGCGCACGGCTAGGCTATAGCGTTCATCCGCGGTGCGCAGGGCTTGTTCCGCGGCGCGGCGCGTCCGCGTTTCGAGTTCGAGTTGCGCGTGAGCGTCGTCTAGCTGAGCGCGCAAGCGTTCGCTGTCTACTGGTGTTGTGCCGAGCCCAGGCCCGCTGGGTCGCGCGGCCTGCACTTTCCACGACTGGTACAGCGCAAACGCTACCAGCGCCAGCGCCGCCCAACTTAGCGCGCCGTCCAACGGCGGCGGCGCTTGACTAAACGCGTGAAACAGCAAAAGCGCGCCAGCGAGGGCAAGCGGGGTTTGCAGTCGTAGTAGCATGGCGTCGCACTCCACCCAACCTTTAACCCAGACAGTTTACCCGGCTCCGAGCCGCGATCTCGCGCACAAGGCACGAAGACTATGTCTAAGTTCGCTCAGCGCCTGGTGCGCTGGCAAAACCAGCACGGCCGCCACGATCTACCGTGGCAAGGCACGCGCGATCCGTATCGCGTTTGGCTGTCGGAGATCATGCTGCAGCAGACGCAGGTCGGCAGCGTTATCGCTTACTACCAGCGCTTTTTGCAGCGCTTTCCGGACATCGGTTCGCTCGCCCAGGCGAGCGAGGACGACGTGCTGCAGTTGTGGAGCGGGCTCGGCTACTACACGCGCGCACGCAATCTGCACCGCGCGGCGCGGCTGATCGTCGAGCAATTCGGCGGCGTATTCCCGCGCGAATTCGCGGCAATCGTGGCACTACCCGGCATCGGCCGATCCACCGCGGCGGCGATCGGCGCTTTCGCGTACGGTGCGCGCGGCGCGATTTTGGATGGCAACGTCAAGCGCGTACTGTGCCGCCATCTCGCCATCGAGGGTTTTCCGGGCGAGAAGGCGGTAGAAGCGAAGCTTTGGGAACAAGCCGAGCGCTTGCTGCCGGCGCGCGACATCGAAGCCTACACGCAAGCCTTGATGGATTTGGGCGCAACCGTATGCACCCGCGCGCGGCCGCGCTGCGAACTATGCCCAGTCAACGGCGATTGTGTGGCGTATCGGCAGCAGCGTATCGCCGCGTTGCCCGCGCCGCGGCCGAAAAAGAACTATCCGGAAAAGAGCACCACGATGTTGATTGCGCTCGACGGCCGCACGGTGCTGTTGGAAAAGCGCGCGCCAGTGGGCGTATGGGGCGGGTTGTGGAGCTTTCCTGAGACGGGCGCTGGCGAGGACACCATCGAAATTTGCCGCACGCGTTATGGCTTCGAGGCGCACCCATTGCCGCCGTGGCCCGTGCTGCAACACGGATTCTCTCACTTTCGCTTACTGATCACACCGCAGCCAGTGAAAGTTCTGCGTCGCGAGCCTCGCGCACAGCAGCAAGGGCGCGTTTGGCTGCCCCTTGCGGAGGCCACGGGTGCCGCGATCCCACAGCCAGTGCGGACATTGCTGCGCCACTTGCTTTAATACTACCAAGACTAAGCCTTGGAGTATCTTAGCCAGTCTTTTTGTCCGGCCCATACATCCGACGATGAGGCGCGAATCGCGAACCAGTAAGTGACGCTTGACTATTAAATACGAATCATTATCATTCTCGTCACGATTATCGGTACGGTCGCTACCGCTCAAAGGAGGAAACAAGATGAAGACAACGGTCAGTGCAGTGGCTCTGCTCGGCGTGCTGGGCCTATGGACCCCCGAATTGGTTGGGGCGGCGAGCTTGGACGAGAAGCTTGAAATTCTGCAAAAAGAACTGGATGAACTGAAGGCCGAGATCGCTCGCCTGAAAAGCGAGAAGGCCAACGCCGCGGCAATGCCTGCAAGCGCAAACGCTGGTGGCGCTACTAGCGCGCCCGCTTCCAGCGCTGGCGCTACCACCATCGGTGGTTACGGCGAGCTGCACTACAACAACTTCCAGGACAGCACGGTCAAGGACGAAGTCGATCTGCACCGCTTTGTGCTCTACTTCGGGCATCGCTTTAGCGACCGTCTGCGCTTTCATTCCGAGGTGGAGTATGAACACTCGGTGACGGGGCCAAACAACAGCGGCGAAGTCGAACTCGAGCAGGCATACATCGACTACCGCTTCAACGACTACGCCAATTTGCGTGCCGGCGTCATGATTATGCCGCTCGGCATTCTCAACGAAACGCATGAGCCGCCGACGTTCTTCGGCGTCGAGCGCAATCAGGTGGAAAACCGCATCATTCCGACCACTTGGTGGGAAGGCGGCTTCGCGCTGCACGGGCAACTGAGCGAGAAGTTTAGCTACGATGCCGGCGTTACCAGCAGCTTCGACATCAGCCGCTTCAACAACGGCAGCAACAGCGCCCCGCTGCGCCGCCCGCGCCAGAAAGTCAACGAAGCGGCCGCGAACGATCTCGGTGTATTCGGCGCGCTGCGCTTCCGTCAGCCTGGCCTGCAGATCGGCACCGGCGTATTCAGCGGCAGTACCGCGCAGAACGGCACGCGTGGCTCCAGCGCGGTGCGCGCGGCGCTGAAAAGCACTGATGCGAAAGTCACGCTATTCGACGTACATGCACTCTACAGCATCGGCAAGCTCGACTTGCGCGCGCTATATGCACGCGGCAGCATCAGCGATGCCGAGCAGGTCACGGCGGCGCTGCGCTTGGATACGGCGAATAGCAACGTCAAGGTGCCGAAGCGCTTCGATGGCTGGTACGCCGAGGCCGGCTATCACGTCTGGCAAAAGGGCGATCTCGATCTCGCGCCTTTCGTGCGCTACGAGCAATTCGATACGCAGAAGTCGCTGCCGAGCTTGGCGGGCGTGCCGCTGGCGCGCGACGCCAACACGAAGGACAACATCACCACGTTCGGCATCAACTTGAAGTTGCACCCGCAGGTGGTGCTGAAAGCCGACTACGCGGATTGGGACAAAGACGACGCGCGCGACGCAATCAACCTGGGTGTTGGCTACCAATTCTGACTGCAGGCCGCTGTGAGCGTACGGCAGCGCGCACGGCTGGCGCTGCCCTCGCTATCCATCTCAACCTGAGGAAATTCATGAACGCTTTTGTCGTCGGCGCCGACCGGCTCGGCAACATCCCAGATGCGCTGCGCGACTTCGGCATCCGTATCACCCACCACGTCACCGGGCGCGACGCGGCACATCAGCGCCACAACGCGGATTTGCCCAGCGGCACACAGATGCTGATCCTGTTCACTGATTTCGTCGGCCACAACGTCATGCGCCGCTTCCGCGCGCTGGCGCGGGAGCGCGGTATTCCAATGGTGGCGTGCCGGCGTTCAGTATCGTGCTTGCTACAATCCGTCGCTGCCCTGCTAAACAAAAGCAATAACGCGCCGTGCACCGCTTGTCCACTCAAGTCTCGCTGACCGCAACACTGCTGGCTGTGCTTGTATCCGCGGCGCTGCTGGCGCGCGCGGAGCAGGTTTATCTGGCCCCGGAAGCGTTCTTGGCCGAAGCCTTCGACGGCAGCGCGCCGAAGGCGAGCACACTCTGGCTGACTAGCGCCGTGCAGGCGGAGGCCGCGCGCATCCTCGGCCATCCGCCTCGACAACTGCGCCAGCGCTACTGGTCGAGCGGCGAGAAGTCGGCTTGGATTCTGGAAGAAATCGGCAAGGAAGAATTCATCACCGCCGGTTTTGTCGTCAGCCAAGGGCGCATGGACCACGCGCGCGTGCTGATTTACCGCGAATCGCGCGGCGGCGAAGTGCGCTACGCATCATTCCTCAAACAGTTCGCCGGTGCAGCGCTGAACGGTGAACAACGTCTAAGCGCGCGCATCGACAACATCGCCGGCGCCACGCTATCGGTCAATGCCATGAGCCGTATGGCGCGCCTAGCACTGTATTACGATAGCGCGGCGCGGCAGGCGAAGGGCGCCGAGGGCGGCAGCGCGAACTAGCTTTCGCGCGGTAGACTCGCCGCTCGGTCTCCTACGAACGAACTGCTTTGAGCTATCGCGCCCCGCTATTTCGCTGGTTGCGTCACTGGCACGCCCGCGTCGGCGTGGTGGCCGCGCTGTTCTTTCTGTTCCTGGTCGTCTCCGGAATCGCCCTCAATCACACCGATGCGCTCAAGCTCGATCAGCGCAAGTTGAGCGCTGCGTGGTTGACGCGCTGGTACGGCTTGCACGCGGAGGTGCCGTCGCAGGGGTTCAAGTTAGGCGAGCGCTATCTGACTTGGGACGAGGAGAAGTGGGCGCTGGACGCGCAGATCATCGCCGCCAAGCAAGCGCAGCCGATCGGCGCCGCGTGCGCCGGTGAAGTCTGCTATGTGGCCACACGCGAAGTCCTGTTTGTATTCGCGCCGGACGGCAAGCTGATTGACAAGGTGAGCGGTGAGACGCTGCCGCGACTGCCGCTGCAGCGCCTGGCCGCAGACGGCGCGCGTGTAGTGCTCGGGTCCGAGCAGGGAAATTTCGCCAGCACTGACGGCGCCGATTGGACCCCGTTTGGTGCGGTTGAAACCTGGAGCCTGCCGGTGGCGTTGCCGCCCGAAACCGCCGCGGCGATTGGTCCTTTGTATGCGCCGGTAGTCGACGGCGAGCGGGTGCTGCTGGATCTGCACAGCGGACGCCTATTTGGCCGTTACGGGCCGTTTATCGTCGACGCTGCCGCACTAGCATTGCTGGCGCTGGCGCTAAGCGGGGTGTGGATGTACTGGCGTGCTGCTCGAGTGCAGCGCCAGCGCGATCGGCGCTAGTGTAGTGCTTCACTCTTAGTGTTACTTATGTGAGCATCCATGCAGGCGGGA
>CAZAWU010000121.1:0-12468 GCA_964488915.1 uncultured Burkholderiales bacterium | reverse complement strand
GGCTCCGTGGCGAATTAGCTCAGCTGGTTAGAGCAGAGGAATCATAATCCTTGTGTCCGGGGTTCGAGTCCCTGATTCGCCACCAGTTTTCTTTCGGGCAGCTCGCGCGTTAAGCTCCTTTGTCCGTGATCGAACGATTCTGAGTTGCGATGAGAACGCTAGTTTCGATACTTGTGCTGTTTGCGGCCACGCTGGCTGTGGCCGAGCGCGCGTTTCCGGGCAACGCCAAGCGGGGAGAGCTGAAGTCGGCGGAGTTTCCATACGTGCAGATTGACAAGGATGTCATCAAGCTGGCCCCCGGGGCCAAGATCTATGATGACAAGAATCAGATCGTCATGCCCACGCGCCTGCCTCAGAAAGCGCCAATCCGCTACTCCCTTGAAGCGACCACCGGCCTGGTGAACAACATCTGGTTGTTGACTGCCGAAGAGGCCGCGCAGAAGTAAGGAAGCTTCCGCCCGCGTGGCACAGAAGGTTTTCATCCGCACGTTCGGCTGTCAAATGAACGAGTACGACTCGGCCAAGATGGCCGACGTGCTCAACGCCGCGCAAGGCTACGAAGCCACGCAAGATCCCGCAAGCGCGGATCTGATTCTCTTCAACACTTGTTCCGTGCGTGAGAAAGCGCAGGAGAAGGTCTTTTCCGATCTAGGCCAAGTAAAGAACCTCAAACGCAAGAACCCCAATTTGTTGATTGGCGTAGGCGGTTGCGTCGCCAGCCAAGAGGGTGCGGCGATCGTTGCGCGCGCACCGTTCGTCGATTTGGTGTTCGGTCCGCAGACGCTGCATCGACTGCCGGATCTGATCGCCAAGCGGCGCGACAGCGGCAAAGCGCAAGTCGATATTTCGTTCCCTGAGATTGAAAAGTTCGACCACTTGCCGCCGGCGCGGGTTGAGGGTGGGAGCGCGTTCGTTTCGATCATGGAAGGTTGCAGCAAGTACTGCAGCTTCTGTGTGGTGCCGTACACGCGCGGCGAGGAAGTATCGCGCCCGTTCGATGATGTGTTGACCGAAGTGGCCGATCTTGCCGACCGCGGCGTGAAGGAAATCACACTGCTCGGGCAGAACGTGAACGCTTATCGCGCCAAGCTTAGTGACGGCCCCAGCGACGCGCAGATGGCGGATCTCGCTTTGCTGCTCGAATACGCCGCCGAGATGCCGGGCATCGAGCGGTTGCGCTACACCACTTCGCATCCGCTGGAATTCAGTCAGCGCCTGATCGATGCTTACGGCTACATTCAAAAACTGGTAAGCCATGTGCATTTGCCGGTGCAGTCCGGCTCCGATCGCGTGCTCGCCGCCATGAAGCGTGGTTATACCGCGCTCGAATACAAATCCATCATTCGCCGTCTGCGCAAAGTGCGTCCGGGTATCTCGCTTTCTTCTGATTTCATCGTCGGCTTTCCGGGCGAGACCGAACAAGACTTCGAGGCGACCATGAAGTTGATCGAAGAGGTCGGCTTCGACGCGAGCTTCAGCTTTGTTTACAGCGCGCGTCCGGGCACGCCTGCTGCGTCGCTGGACGATCCGACCCCGCAAGAAACGAAGATCGAACGCCTGCAGCGGCTGCAAGCGCTACTGCAGAAACAGAGCGACGCCATCAGCGCGGCTATGGTCGGCGGCATCGAACGTGTGCTGGTCGAGGGCGTCTCGAAGAAGAACGCGAACGAATTGGCCGGGCGCACCGATAACAATCGCGTTGTAAATTTTGCGGGCAACGCACGCTTGATCGGCCACTTCGTCGATGTGAAGATCACGCAAGCGTTGCCGCATTCGCTGCGCGGTGTGATCGAGTCGCGCGAAGTAACAAGTTCAGAGTCACTGCCTGCTTGAAGAAACCGCTCGAAGTTTCCTTTACGCCGGTCGATAATGCGCGCCTTGCCAATCTGTGCGGCGCGCTCGATGCGAACCTTAAGCAGATCGAAAGCGCGCTCGACGTCGCCATCGCGCGGCGCGGGGAGTCTTTCAGCGTGCACGGCGAGCCGGAACAGGCCGAGCTCGCTGTGCAGGCCCTGCGCCGTTTCTACGCGAGCGATACCGCGTTGTCCGCGCAGGAAGTGCAGATGGGATTGTTGGAGATTGCGCAAGCCGGCAACGCGCTTGAGGCAGACGAGCAAGTGGTCTTGCTGTCGCGGCGCGGCGATTTGCGTGGTCGCACCAAACATCAAGTCGAGTATCTGCGCAACATCCGCACGCACGACATCACGTTCGCCATCGGCCCGGCCGGCACCGGGAAGACATATCTCGCCGTGGCTTCCGCGGTGGATGCGTTCGAACGCGACACGATCAAGCGCTTGGTGTTGGTAAGGCCGGCAGTCGAAGCAGGCGAAAAGCTAGGCTTCCTGCCGGGCGATCTGGCGCAGAAAGTCGATCCCTACTTGCGTCCGCTTTACGACGCGCTCTACGACCTCATGGGCTACGACAAGGTCGCCAAGATGTTCGAGCGCAATCAGATCGAGATCGCGCCGCTGGCTTACATGCGCGGGCGCACCTTGAATCAATCGTTCATCATCCTAGACGAAGCGCAGAACACCACACCCGAGCAGATGAAGATGTTTTTGACCCGCATCGGCTTCGGCACCAAAGCGGTCGTAACGGGGGACATCACGCAGATCGATCTGGCGCGCCATCAAAAGAGCGGCCTGATCGATGCGCGCGAAGTGCTCGCCGATGTGCGCGGCATCGCGTTTTCCATCTTCGACGCCACCGACGTCGTGCGCCATCCCATCGTTCAACAAATCGTCAATGCTTACGCACGGCAAGTTAAAGCCGAATAACTCCATCGTTCGCGCGCCGGCCCTCAGCCTTGCGCTTCAGTTCGCGAGCGCTTTGCCGGCAGTTCCAACGCGGGCACAGCTGCGCCGCTGGGTAAAGGCCGCGCTGCTGAGTCCGGCGCAGTTGACCATACGCATTGTCGATGCGCCGGAGGCGCAAGCGCTCAACAAGCAATTCCGTGGCAAGGACTACGCCACCAACGTGCTGACCTTTGTGTATGATGGTGTGAAGCATGTCTGCGGGGAGGCGGTTCTGGCGGGGGACATCGTGCTTTGCGCCCCGGTTGTCGAGCGCGAGGCGCTCGAGCAAGGCAAGCAAACGCTGGCGCACTACGCGCATTTGACCGTGCACGGCGTACTGCATCTGCAGGGCTACGATCACGAGCGCGCGCGCGAGGCGAAAATCATGGAACAGCTGGAGATCGACACGTTGGCCCAGCTCGGTTATGCGAATCCATATGGAGCGCGGGTTGCGCGCAAGCGCAGCGCGCTGCATCCATGAGCACCGCATCGCGCCCCGGTTGGATCGAACGCCTCGGTGCGCTATTGTCGCGCGCGCCGGAGGACCGCGAAGCGCTGATCGAGGTGCTGCGCGGCGCTTACGAACGCAACCTCATGGACGCCGAATCGCTGTCCATGATCGAGGGCGTGCTGCAAGTCTCGGAGACGCAAGTGCGCGACGTGATGATCCCGCGCTCGCAGATGAGCGTGATCAACATCGAGCAGTCGCCGCCGGAGTTTATTCCGTTCGTGATCGAAAGCGCGCACTCGCGTTTTCCCGTCGTGGAGGCGGGCAAAGACAACGTCATCGGTATTCTGCTGGCGAAGGACTTGCTGCGCTACTACGCCGGTGAAGAAGAGTTCAATGTGCGCGACATGCTGCGCCCGGCGGTGTTCGTGCCCGAGTCGAAGCGCTTGAACGTGCTGCTCAAGGAGTTTCGCAACAGCCGCAACCATATGGCGATCGTCGTCGACGAGTACGGCGGTGTCGCCGGTTTGGTGACGATCGAGGACGTGCTGGAGCAGATCGTCGGCGAGATCGAAGATGAATACGATTTCGCCGACGTGCAAGAAAACATCGTGCCGGACCGGGCAGGGCGCTTCCGCGTCAAAGCGACCACCGACATCGTCGATTTCAACGAAGCCTTCGGCACCGGTTTCGATAACGAGAACTTCGACACGATCGGTGGCTTGGTCGTCAACGGCTTCGGACGCGTACCCAAGCGCGGCGAGAAGATCGAAATCGACGGCGTGCGTTTCGAGATTCTGCGCGCCGACAGCCGGCGTCTGCACACCATTCTGGTGGAGAAACCGAAAGCGGTGCCCGAGGCGCCGGCTTGAGGCGAGCGTTCGCACGCGCCGTCGGCCGCTACATCGCGGTGCTGGCGCTTGGTGCGCTCACGGTGCTTGGGTTTGCGCCGTTCGGCTGGTGGCCGCTGCCGATTTTTACGCTGGCGCTGCTCATCGCGCTTTGGCGCGATTGTCCAAGCGCCGGGCAAGCGCTGCGGCTCGGCTTCGCGTTTGGTCTCGGCTTTTTTGTCGTAGGCGCGAGTTGGATCTACGTCAGCTTGCATGTCTACGGCGGCATGCCCGCACTGCTGACGGCGTTGCTCACGTTTTTGTTCTGCGCGGTGCTCGCATTGTTTCCAGCATTGACCGGCTACGCGCAAGCGAAGTTGCGCTTGCGCTCCGGCTGGCAAGTCGCGTTGGTGATTCCCGCGTGCTGGACGCTGCTCGAGTGGCTGCGCGGCTGGATTCTCACGGGCTTTCCGTTCCTTTCGCTCGGCTATTCGCAAGTGCCGGCGAGTCCGCTCGTGGGTTATGCCGCCTTGTTTGGCGTTTATGGCGTGACGTTCGCGATAGCGGCGTGCGCGGCACTGGTGGCGTTGGCATGGCGGCGCCGGCGTGCGGCTTTTATTTTTGTCGCGATCGTCGCCATCGGCACGGCGCTGCAGTTCAAGCAGTGGACGCAGCCGAGCGGCACACCGCTGTCTGTCGCGCTGCTGCAAGGCAATATCTCGCAGGACATCAAGTTCCGCGACGAGTTGTTGCCGAAGATGCTGATGGACTACTTGAGCATGACCGAGGCAAGCGATGCGAAACTCATCGTGCTCCCGGAAAGCGCCTTTCCGGTGTTCAAGCACGAACTTCCCGAGGAGTTGCTGCAGCGTCTCGATGCGCACGCGAGCAAGATCGGCGCCGATGTGTTGTACGGCGTGTTCGATGCGAACTTGGATACGCGCGACATCTACAACAGCGTTTGGAGTGTCGGCAGCGCGCCGGAGCAGCGCTACTACAAACACCATTTGGTCGCGTTCGGCGAGTTTATTCCCGCCAAGCCGTTAATCGGCTGGATCTACGAAAGCATCCTCAACATGCCGCTGGCGGATCAGACGCCCGGGCCAGCGTATCAGAAGCCGCTCGAAGTCGCGGGGCAGCGCGTGGCGGTGAATATTTGCTACGAGGATGCCTTCGGTAGCGAGATCATTCGTCAGCTGCCCGCGGCGAGTCTGCTGGTAAACGTGTCCAACGACGGCTGGTTCGGCGATTCGCTCGGGCCGCAACAACATTTGCAGATCGCGCAGATGCGCTCCGCCGAAACCGGGCGCTATCTGTTGCGCGGCACCAACACCGGCTTGACAGCGATCATCGACGAGCGCGGCAACGTACGCGCCCGTGCGCCGCAGTTCGAAGTGGCGACTTTACGTGGCGTCGCTCAAGGCTATCAGGGCGCGACACCGTATGTAAAATGGGGCAACTATCCAGTTGTGTGTCTGTCTGTTGCTGTAGTTGCGTTGAGCGTCGCCGTGGGTCGGCGCGCGCAACGCAACGCTTGATGTCCGAGGTATAGATCGCTGTGAACGCATTGATGTCCAAACTTCCCAGCCGCCGCATTTGCTACTGGCTAGGCTTCTTGCTGTGCGCTGCGCTGGTCGGCTACGCGCTGTTTCTGCAATACGTCAAGAACGAAGAGCCGTGCCCGCTATGCATTTTTCAGCGCATCGCGGTGATGGCGTTGGGCGTGGTGTTCTTGTTCGCCGCGCTGCACAACCCTACGCGCCGCGGCGCCATCGTGTACGGCATCATTCTTTTGCTGATTGCCGGCATCGGCGCTGCCATCGCCGGGCGTCACGTATGGCTGCAGAATTTGCCGAAGGATCTCGTGCCGGAATGCGGGCCCGGCTTGAACTATATGCTCGACGCATTTCCGCTGGGCGAAGTCATCAGCAAAGTGCTGCGTGGTTCGGGTGAGTGCGCGGAAGCGGGCAAGTGGCGCTTGCTCGGTCTCACTATTCCGGCGTGGACGCTGGTCGCATTCGTCGGCATGGGCGTTGGCGCGCTCATCCAAATATGGAACCGCGGGCGCGAGCACCGCGCGCGTTAAGTTGCGCTGCCGCTCGGGATTTTTTATATACAGTCATTAGTAGCAATTAGAAATTGGCAATGAGAGTCATGTTCAGGATTGTTCTATTGGCAGTATCGGCTTTTTTCGGGGTTGGATTGAGTGCGGCGGAACTACGCAGCTTGGTCGATACTGCGCAGGTTAGAGAGGCGATGCAACAGCGCGGCGCGATCGTCTGGGATGTGCGTTCGGAAGAAGATTACCGAGACGGGCATATCCCCGGCGCGGTGAGCATCGGCGATGCGCAGCGCATGCTGCGCGATGAGAACAACGAAGACTACGTCGCCGTTGAGGAAATCGCCGACATGCTCGGCAGCATTGGCATCGATCCCGCCAAGGAGATTATCGTTTATGGCGCCAAAGCGCACACGGCGCCGTACTTCGCCTTCGTCACGCTGCAATGGCTTGGCGCAAAGAACGCGCGCGTCTATCACGGCGGCATCGACGACTGGAAAGCGAGCGGCGGCAAACTCGACAAAGAACCGGCACAGCCAACGCCGATTACGCTGAAACTCGCCCCAAGAGCCGATGTTCTGGTGACCACCCAAGATGTCGTCGCGCGGCTCAACAACAAGGACGTGCAGATCATCGACGCGCGTGGGCCGCGCGAATTTAGCGGCGAAGATATCCGCGCCCTGCGCGGCGGTCATGTGCCTGGGGCGATCAACATTCCTTTCGAACAGAATTGGAGTGACCCGGACACCTACAAGAAACTCGCGCGTAGGCAGGTGAGCAACAAGGATGGGTTGAACCTGAAAAGCATCGAGCAGCTTAAAGCGCTGTACGCCAAGCTCGATCCGAACAAGGAGACCATCGTCTATTGCCAGAGCGGTGTGCGCTCCTCGGTGTCCGCTTCCATCCTCAAGGACATCGGATTCAAGAACGTAAAGGTCTACGATTCATCCTGGCTCGGCTACGGCAACACTTTCGACGCGCCGGCGGAAAGCCTCAAATTCTTCAACGTCGGTTTGATGAACGCCAAGCTCAACCAGATGCAGATGCGCATCGACGAATTGGAAGAGCAGTTGGAGAAAATGCGCGCCAAGCCGCAGCAGTAGGGCGGAAGGCGCTGCGCTTTTCCGCCCTACTTGAACAACTGCAACGCCGTGGCGCGGTAGTTGCCAGTCAATCCCTCGACCAGCTGCAATTTTTCCTCTGCCGAGAGCGGCGTTTTGACGTGTTTGCCGCGCGCCACAGTGAGCAGAACCCGGTGGCGCACTGGCTCCTTCTCTTGCGCGCCCATGAGCGCGAGCACTTGCTGCACGCTGAGGCCGGCGGCGAGCTGCTTGTCGATGATGCTGATGGCGCTGATGCGCATGTTGTCGTGAAAGCGTGCGAGCAGCGCGACTGCATCTTCACCCGCAATGGGCCGCTGTATGCGGCCAGCTTGCAGCAGATCTTGCAGGATGCGAAAGCGCGCCAGCTCTTGCGTGCTTTCGCCCATG
The DNA here is from genome assembly GCA_964488915.1 of uncultured Burkholderiales bacterium. Lineage (GTDB taxonomy): Bacteria > Pseudomonadota > Gammaproteobacteria > Burkholderiales > JALYOK01 > CADEHE01. The sequence goes on along the minus strand of CAZAWU010000121.1, from coordinate 4,846 downwards.
AGGGCCGCGGCGTCGGCGCTGGTCAAGTTCGGTGCGAGCAGGTTCTTCATCATGTTGATCGCGCTGGCACGGTTGTTGTCGCCGAAACCTTGCATCAAGGACAGCATCTGCCCGGCGCTGACCGGCCCCGTCAGGCTGCGCTTGCGCACCAAGTCGCGCAGCACGGTTAGGCGCGTGGTTTCGTTCTGGCCCTCACCCATAAGCGCGAGCGCCTCCTCAACCGACACCGGCGCGGTACCGGGCGCCGCGCCCGCCACTGGTTTGGCTCCGGGGGCATCGAGCAATTCGCCGAACGGGGCGTTGGCGGGCGCAGAAGCGCTGACGCCGACGCCAGAACCTTCCAAGAACAACTTTACGCTTGCCGCCGGTGCCGCGAAGGCGCGGCCTTGCGCTTCGCTGGTCACCAACGCGACGGCTTTGCCGTTCAAGAGCAGCGGACCGCCGGAGTTGCCTTCACCCACCGGCATGGCGAAGATCAACTCGCGCCCTTGGCGCGCGCTTAAGTGTCCCTTGCTCACTGCCCAATCGCCGCCCATGCGCGGAAAGCCGATGGCCGTGACCTCGTCGCCGCCCTTTAGCGGCGTGTCCGCATCGAGCGCGAGCACGGAAAGATTCGGTGCGATGGCTTGCCTGCCGCTCACCACCAGCAGCGCCAAGCCCTTCGGATCGCCCACTTCCGCCGCTTTGATGCTGGCCGTCGCGGGCTGATCGCGCCGCGTGAAAAACTCAACTTGCGGTTCGGCATCACCCTCGATGACGTGCGACGCCGTGACGATGTACGCCAGTTCCGGCGTCAATTGCACAATGAAGCCGGTGCCGGCTTTGCTGCGATCGCCTTCTTTTGCCGTGATGCGCACGACGGCGGACTCCGGCGATTGCGCGAACGCGGGTAGCGCGAGCAGCGCTTGCAGCCAGAAGACGGCAAGCAGCAGGCGCGGTGCGTTACGACTTGTTGGCAAATGTAGCGTGTTCATTTGATCGCGAGCAATTGCGCAAGCGCGGCGTCGCGCGCCTGCGCTTGCATGCCGGCCAGCACTGGCTTGAGTTCTTCGCCGTTCATGCCGCCGGCTACTTTACGCGCGGAGATCAAGGCATGCAGCGCGTTAAAACGGTCTTGGTCTTGCGTTGCGCCGAGGATCTTGCCGAGTTCCACGCCCTTCAAGTTGGGCTGCAGCAGTGCCGCGATTTCACCGATGCTGCCGGTTCGTGCTCCCGCGCTGGCGCCGTCTAAGATCAACTCGGCGTCCGCGGAGACCAAACCGTTCTTGATCTTCTTGTTGCGCGCCAATGCGTAGATCGCGTTGTAGCGATCCGTGTCCTGAGTGCCTTGCAGCAAGGCGTTCACATCTTTTCCGGAAAGATTGGCAACCAAATATGGGATCAGCTCGCCGATCGCCGACGTGCGTTGGCTCGCGGCCAAGTCTTTGAGCGCGACCAGCGATTCCGCCGCCGCAAGCTGCTCCTTGACCTTTTTGTTGCGCCCCAACGCGTAAATCGCATTGTAGCGATCCACACCGGCGTTGTTGCCCAGCAGCTTGCCGAGATCGCCACCGCCGTGAGCGCCTGCCAGGTATGGAATGAGTTCGCCGATCATCTGCGTGCGTATGCCCGCCGCGGCGTGCTGCAGCACTGACTCGGCTTCGGCCGCGCTCAGCCCGCTCTTGATCTTTTTGTTGCGCCCGATGGCGTACAGCGCGTTGAAGCGGTCGGTTTCCTTGGTCGTCTCCAACATTGCACTGAGCTGCGCGCCGGTCAGGTTTCCCGCGAGCAACGGCGTCAGGTAGCCGATCGCCGCGGTACGCTGCGCCCCGCTGGTGCCGGCGAGCAGCTTGAGTGTGCCGTCGGCGGACATCTCCGCTTTCAGCTTCTTCGGTGCGGCCAGCGCGTAAATCGCGTTCGCGCGATCGCCCTCGGTCGCGCCGTGCAACACCCATGCTCCCTGTTCTGCGGTCAAGGCTTCGGGCAGCAACGCCGCAATCTGGCCGATCGCTTGCGTGCGAGCGGCCCCGGATTTGCCCTCCAACAGCGCAACCGCGGCGGCGGGAAGGTCGGATTGCCTTGGTGGTTCCACTATCGTGACCGGCTTTTCGGTGGGGCCAGCGCCAGTTTCCTTCTCCTTTGACGGGCGCGGCGGCTCCGTGGCAGCCGCTTCGCTCTCGCCCGCCGGGATCAAGTCAATGCCAGTGCCCTCCAGGAACAACTTCACACTCGCCGCCGCCGCGGCGAAAGCGCGGCCTTGCGCTTCGCTGGTCACCAGCGCTACGACTTTGCCGTCCTTGAGCAGTGGGCCACCCGAATTGCCTTCACCGACCGGCATGGCGAAGATCAACTCGCGCCCTTGCCGCGCGCTCAAGTGGCCTTTGCTCACGGCCCAGTCGCCGCCCATGCGCGGGAAGCCGATCGCGGTAACTTCGTCGCCGCCTTTGAGCGGCGCTGCCGCGTCGAGATCCAGCACCGACAGGTTCTTGGCAATGGCATCCTTGCCCCTGACGGTCAGCAGCGCCAAACCCTTCGGATCGTTGACCTCCGCTTCCTTCACCGTCGCTTTGACCGGCCGGTCGCGCCGCGTGAAGAATTCCACTTGTGGTTCCGCGTCGCCTTCGACCACATGCGAGGCGGTGACGATGTAGACGATCTCCGGCGACAGCGCCACGATGAAGCCGGTGCCGGTCTTGCTGCGCTCGCCTTCCTTCGCGGTGATCTTGACCACTGCGCTCTCAGGCTGCAGCGCCGCCGCGAGCGCGACAGGCATCCACAGCAGACACAAGAGTACGACCAGCAATCGGCGCATGCTATTTCCTTGGGACGACGGTGAAAAGCGATGCGATCAACCCGAGCGCGCTGGCGCCGATCCACATCGCGTCATGAAGCCATTCGTGATGGCTCAGTGTATCGAACAACGTCAAGCGCAGGTCGCGCCCGTCGCCGGCGGGGCGGCGCTCGCGGATTTCGTTGGCGGTGCCGTACAAGCGCACCCGCAGTGCGCCGGGAGGGTGTTCCGGGCGCAGTGAGGCAAGGGCCTCGAGTAGTTTATCGACGGGCGCCGCTCCGGTGGATGCAGCGTCACCGGACTTGCGCCAGGCGGCGCCGCCCGCCAGTTGCAACTCCTCGATGAAAAAATCTTCGAGCTGGTCGAACTTGATGCCGTTGCGCCGCTGCAGCGTCAGTGCCGCTATCGTGGGGTAGTCGGGGTAGGACAGCGCGCTGTCCGCCAGCAGCGCCGTCTTGCGCCCGCCGGCCGATTGCTCCGAGCTCAAGTCGACCGCGGCAACGCGCAGCGCACCCTGTTTCAGCAGTTGCGGTGGCTCGGCACCTGCGGGGTCGAGCACCAGTGTCATGCGCGGGTTGGCGCTGATGGTGATGTCGCAGCCTTCGCTCTCCGGAACGAGCGAGTAGCCGGTTAGATCGAACTTGTCCTTGCCCAACACGGCTTCGCAGTGTTCGATTTCGAGCTTGAAAGGCGCGGTGGCGGCAAAGCGCGCTGTCACCCGCGGCGCGGCCGATCCGGCGCGCTGGAGCTGCAGCGTCAGATTGCTGGCGGCGTCCGTCCACAGCGCTAGGTCGTCGCCGGGATTGACTTGCAACGGCATCGCTTCCAAGCTCGCTTGCTCTTCGGCATCGGCCGTGGTTTGCACGCGCAACGACGGCTGGCGCTCGGCGCCGCTGCAGATGATTTTCAGCGGCTGCGCCTCCGTGGCAACGACCTCCTCCTCCATCTCGTTCGGCGGGCGCATGCGGGCACCGGCGATGCTCGCTTCGCCGACGAACTGCGCGAACGCCGAGCGGATCGGCGCGCTCTCCGTTACCGTGGTGGGTTGTTGCGCCGGGCTGACCCGCAGCGAGAGTTTCTGCGTGACCAGTTCCGTGGCCACGCGTGTGGGCAGATGCCAGGCCTTGCTGGCGGCGAAAGCGGCGAAGAGCAGGGCGAGTCCGGCCAGCGCCCAGCGCCAAGCGGACTTGTGTTGTGTTACCGCCGCTGCGCTGCCTGTGTCCGCAGTGGCCGGGGGAGCACCTGCCTCGGGTGCGGGGGCTCCGCTTTCGCGCACGCGCCAGCCGCCGCGCCGCCGCCGGCGCCGAGGCCGTTCACCCTGATTTGCTTCGTTCATGGGTTCAGCGACGGCACGTGCTTGAAGTTGACGATGTACGGCGCTAGGCGTTTACCGTTGGTGAACGTGCCGGTCACGACCAGACGGTAGTCGCCCGCCGGTGCTTTGGGATCCGACCACAGGAAAGTCAGCGGCAACTGGCCGGGCCGGTTCTTGAACTCCTGTTGGTGCAGGCTGAGCTTCTTGCCGTCCTCAAGCAGTTGCACGATCTCGCAATTGACGTTCGCCGGCGCTGCGAGCTTAAGCGCGAACAGATAGCCACCCACCGTTTGCGGCTCGTCCTTGCCGTAGAACATTACCGGCACGATCCAATCGGAGCGCGACGGCGCGCGCGCCTCGTTGGTCGCGTTGGGGTCCCACCACGCCACCACGCCGAGATGCGCCATCGTCACACCGCCCAACCCACGCAGTACTTCCGCGCTCGACCAACCAAACGCGCCGCCGCGCCAATCGTGGTTGACCCGGTCCAGCCGGTAGTAGTTGCGGTTCTCCAACTCGCGCACCACCAAATCGACTTTCCCGGCCAGATCGGCCCGGGTCGCCAGACGCACGTTCAGCGTCTCGGGCAGCGAGTCCAGTTTTTGCCCCGGGTTGAACACGCGCGCGGAGAGCAGCTCCACGTCGTAGCCGGAAACGGGATTAGGAATGACGCCTTCAAAGCGGGCGGGTTTGGCGCGGCTTTTGTAGCGCAGGTCTTCCGCGCGCGAGGCGCTTTGCGCGCCGACGACGCCGGCGCACAC
>CAZAWU010000120.1:9602-12514 GCA_964488915.1 uncultured Burkholderiales bacterium | reverse complement strand
CCTGAGGCTGAGGCGGAATACTTGCGCGCGTACCGACAACCGGGCGCCCTGCGCGCAGGCTTCGAGTATTACCGCAACATTCCAAGGGATATTGCCGACAACGAAGCGCTGCTTAAGGCGGGCAAGCTCAAAGTGCCGGTGCTGGCGCTCGGCGGCACTGCCGGGTGGGGACGGGGGCTGGAGGTGCTGCATTCATGCCAACGTGTTGCGGAGGATGTACGCGGTGGCGTCATCGAGAATGCGGGCCATTGGGTGCCGGAAGAGCAACCGCGAGCATTGGCGGACGAGCTAGAGGCATTCTTCGCGCGCTGAGGCACTGCGGTGCACGCACGCGCCGATCAATCGTTGTGTGCCGAGGTTTTCCCGGAAGGCGTTATGAGGCCCAAGCCTGCTGCCCATGGTCGTGGCCCCTCGTTCTGAGGCGCACGACTGGGCGTCCTCATGCGCAACATCCGCGGCTCAATCTCGACGTGTTGGTAAAAAGTCTAGAGCTCGCAAGCAGGAGGGGGAATTTCTCGCGGCAGTTTGTACTAGGGAAAGTCCTGGGGTATATTCCGATCGGAGAAACCGCGTTGACAAGAAGTTGGCGGCCAGTGCTGTTCCGGGCGGGAGAAAGCGTGGGAGCGAGATGCGATGAGTCTTAACTTTCCAGGGAATGACGCGCTAGCGCGCGTCAGGCGATCTGGAAGTGTGCGCGCGAAGACCTTGGTGTACGGGTCGCGCGAGTTCGGACACGTAGTACAAGCATTGGTGTTGGACTGCGGGCGTGAATTCGCCGGATTCATCGACGACTGGGATCAAGGTGGGGACATTGTTGGTTCTGCCGCCAGAGCTTACGACTTGTTTCCCCCTGATGCGTGCGAAGTGGTCGTAGCCGTCGGCTACAAACATCTTGACGCGCGCTGGACGATCTATGAGCAGTTGTTGGCCCGAGGCTACCGTGTCGCGAGCCTTGTTCACCCAGAGGCGTATGTCGGTGCCAATGCAGTCATTGCAGACGGCGCGTTCATCATGGCGCGATCTGTGGTGGATACAGGCGCGCGCGTCGGCGCACTGGCTGTGGTGTGGCCCGGCGCAGTGGTGAACCATGATGCCGTGGTCGGCCAGAACTCGTTCATTTCTCCGAACGCGACCATCTGCGGTGCCGCCAACGTGGGCGAAGGAAGCTTCGTGGGAGCAGGCGCCGTAGTCGTGGACCACGTCCGTGTTGCAGCACGCAGTTTCATCAAGGCGGGCAGCGTCTACGCCGGCCGCGGTCACGGCGCTCCGATCAGAAAGTAAGCCTGAACAAGTCCGACGCGGCCGCGCTTCGGCGAGAAGCATGCTACCGGAGTGCTTGGCCGTGGTTCGAACGCATGCTCCGTACAAGCGATGACCGATGCGAAAGCTGTGCTGATTGCGCTCACGCGCGCATCCGCACTAGGCTGCGCTGATCTCGTACGGGCAACGAAGCCCGCATTTGACGGCGCGGCGGCAGCAAGCTAACGTCTCAGGTTTGGACAAAAGATACATCGACATTCCGACCCGTTAGAGGTTCGCGACGTTGCCGAGTTTGCCACGCATGGCCTTGGCATACTCATTGACCACCTCGTCGCCGGAGGCAACGCCGCACCAGCCAAGTTGCGATCCCGCGCGCACGGCGACAAGCTTGGGCGGCGATTCGCGCCACCGTTGCCTTGAGAATGACTAGTCGTAACATCAGGTACCCCACATGCAAAGCTCGGCCACGCCAACCTTAAAAGACATTGTGCTCGTTGGCGCTGGTCACGCGCATGTGACCGTGCTGCGCATGTTCGGCATGAATCCGATCCCCGGCGTGCGTTTGACGCTCATCACCCGGCAAGTGCACACGCCCTATTCGGGTATGCTGCCGGGTTGGGTGGCGGGGCACTACGACTATGATCAAGTGCACATCGACGCAGGCCCGCTGAGCAGTCTCGCGCACGCGCGGCTCTATCAGAGCGAAGTTCAAGGTATCGACCTCAACGCGCGCACGGTGCTGTGCGCCGATCGCCCGCCCGTTCCCTATGATTTTCTATCGATCGATGTCGGTTCGACGCCCAGCGCACTCGACGTGCCGGGTGTGGCGCAGCATGCGATACCGGTCAAGCCGATCGATCAGTTCATCGCGCGCTTCGAAGCGGCGCGCGCGCGCGTGCTTGCCGCGCGGGGGCGGGCGCAGATTGCGGTGGTCGGCGGCGGGGCAGCGGGCGTCGAGCTGTGCCTAGCCTTGCATGAACGGTTGCACCGTGATGTGGCCGCTGCGGGATTCAGCGCCGACGGTTTGACGTTCACTATCATCAGCGCGGCACAAACCATCGTACCGGTGCTGCCGGCATCCGCTCAGCGGCGTTTGCTGCGTATCGCCGGCGAGCGTGGCATACGAGTGCGCACTGGGGCGCGGGTGGCCCAGGTGGAAGCGCGGCGCTTGCAACTCGCCGATGGTGGCATGATCGAATTCGATTGCCTGTTTTGGACGACGCAAGCGGCGGCGGCGCCTTGGCTGAGAAACACTGGTCTAACGCTCGACGCCGGCGGATTTATCAGCGTCGAGGATTCGCTGCAGTGCGTTTCGCATCCCGGTGTGTTCGCGGCGGGCGATGTCGCTTCGATGCGCAATCATATGCTGCCGAAATCTGGTGTGTACGCCGTGCGGCAAGGCCCGGTGCTGGCGGAGAATTTGCGGCGGCTGGTAGCGGGCGAAGCGCTGCAGCCCTACCGTCCGCAACGCGATGCGCTCTATTTGGTTTCGACCGGCACCCGTTACGCGGTCGGCGTGCGCAACGGCATCAGCTTCGAAGGCGCTTGGGCATGGCGCTGGAAGGACCACATCGACCGCAAGTTCATGCGCAAGTTCAACGAACTGCCGGACATGGCAAGCGCGCCGGCAGCCGCCGTGCCGGGCGTCGCCG
>CAZAWU010000120.1:0-9502 GCA_964488915.1 uncultured Burkholderiales bacterium | reverse complement strand
CGCCGTGCCGGGCGTCGCCGATCAAGCGGCGATCAAGGAGATTTCCGCGATTGCCATGCGCTGCGGTGGTTGCGGCGCAAAGATCGGCGCCACGGTCTTGAGCCGCGCGTTGAACCAAATCGTGCCGGCAGTGCGCAGCGATGTCGTCGTGGGCCTCAATGCGCCGGACGACGCGGCGGTAGTGGATACTGGCGCTGCGCGCCTGTCCGTGCACACAGTCGATTACTTCCGTTCGATCATCGACGATCCATACCTATTCGGCAAGATTGCCGCAAACCACGCGCTCGGCGACATCTACGCGATGGGTGCGGAACCGCAGAGCGCGCTTGCAATCGCGACCATTCCCTATGGCCTCGAAGCGAAAGTCGAAGCTGAACTGTCGGCGCTGATGCAAGGCGCGAACGAGGTGTTGATCGAGGCGGGCTGCGCGTTGGTCGGTGGCCACACCAGCGAAGGCGCAGAATTAGCTTTCGGTTTGTCGGTGAACGGGCTGGTCGCGCGCGAAGCAATGCTGCGCAAAGGCGGGTTGCGGCCTGGCGACGCGCTCTTGTTGACTAAGCCGATCGGCACCGGCACGTTGCTTGCGGCGCACATGCGCGGAAAGGCGAAGGCGCGCTGGGTGATGGGGGCACTTGCTCATATGACCGTCTCCAACAAGCGCGCGGCGGCGATCTTGCACCGGCACGGTGTGCATGCAGCCACTGACGTCACCGGCTTTGGCTTGCTCGGACACCTGGTGGAGATGGTGCGCGCGAGCAATGTGGACGTCACGCTCAAACTCGCGAGCATTCCTTGCTTGGACGGCGCGCGCGAGACCATCGCGGCTGGCGTGTTCTCTTCGCTGCAACCGCAGAACGTGCGGCTTCGGCGCGCGATTCGCAATCTGGAGCAAGCAAGTAGCGAGCAGATTTTTCCGCTTCTGTTCGATCCGCAAACCGCAGGCGGCTTGCTCGCATCAGTCCCGGCGGCGCACGCGGCGCAATGCTCGGACGAACTTCGTGCCGCGGGCTACGAAAATGTCGCTGTGATCGGGACGGTGGCGGCGCGCAGCAATGCTCTTGAACCGATCACAATCGATCTAACGCCGCTCGGCCAGGTGCAGGGCGCTGACGACGCGCCCCAGCCGCGCACAGCCGTGCACGCCGCCGTCGCGAACGCGACGTAAGCTACGTCAGCTTGCCGAGAAAATCGCCTTTGCCGAGCGGCACACCGTTATGCCGCAGAATTGCATACGCGGCAGCGGCGTGAAAGAAAAAATTCGGCAGTACGAACGATTGCAAGTAGGGTAGTCCTTTCATATGCAACGGTTCGCGCAGCGGCACGGTGATGTCGCGCGTTTCCGCCGCTTGCATTTGCTCTGGGCGGATCGTATTCAGGAACTCGATGGTTTTGCGCAGGCGCGCTTGCAGTTCGTCGATGGTCGTTTCGTTGTCTTCATACTTGGGCACGGGCAAGCCGGCCAGGCGCGCCGTCCCGCCTTTCGCTTGATCGGTGGCGATCTGGATTTGCCGCGTGAGCGCGAACATGTCCGGGTAGAGGCGCGCATTCAACAGTACGCTCGGTTCGAACTTCTTTTCCGCGGCGTGCTGCGCGGCTTTGTCCAAGATCGCCGTCAAATTGTTGAGCCCCTTCAGCATCACAGACACCGACAGTTCGTACATCAGATTGTTCACGCGTTACCTCCTTGTTGGAATGTTCGGGGCGTCAGTCGCTGCGCGCGGCGCCCACGCGCTTGCGCTGGATGTCGGCATCGATGAGCTTTTCTGTTTCGCGCGCTTCTTCGTCGAGCGGCACGCTCGCTATGCTCAACAGTGTGCGGCCATTGTGAGCGCTTAACGCTAAGCTGACGCCGCCTTGCGTCACGCTGCACGGCGCCGCGGTGTCGGTGCACGCCGCCGCGAGTTCCGGCGCCTCGTTCGCCAGCAGCCCATGCACATCTGGCAGCACCGCGCCGGATTCGAAAGCGATTGTGACGCGATAAAGCACGCCGAGCGAATTAAAGCGTAGCCAAGCTTCGGCGAGCGGGCCAGCCGCTGCCGCCAGCGGTAGCGCTTGCACTGCGGCGATCGGCAGGTCTTCGCGGTAGCCGCGATAGCCTAGGCCCGTCTTGACTTGCGCGCCATTGCCTTCGAGCTTGGCCACGCTTTGTGCAAGCGAATCGCGGCCAATACGCAAGTCGAGGAAGGTCAGGCCGGGGCCAATGCTCGCGCTGTCGATCAAACCGCAGCCAGTGAGGGTATCGAGCTTGAGTTCATGTTTGGGCAGATGCGCGAGGAAGGAGGGCGGTTCGACTGGCGGGCGTAGCGTTTCGAGTTCGTCTGCCATGGTCAGCGGAGAGGCACCCAAGAAAAATGCGGCGGCGACCGCGAGAACACACGCTCCCCTTCGTGGTGGGAGGGCTGGGGTGGGGGGTGGATGTCCGCTCATCGAGAGCACGGAGTTTTCTTCAATTATCGGTTTTTGCTGCGACAGTTCGACTTCGCCAACGTCGCGCTACTTCACCCGCATCCCCGCCTGCGCACCCGCATCGGGGTTCAGCAGGTAGATGCCGCTACCATCACCGGCCGCCAGCACCATCCCCTGCGATTCGCCAAAGCGCATCTTACGCGGACTCAAGTTCGCCACCATGATGGTGTAACGGCCGATCAAATCCGTCGCGTTGTACGCGCTCTTGATGCCGGAGAACACCGTGCGCTGCTCGGCGCCCAAATCAAGCGTGAGCTTGAGCAGTTTGTCGGACTCTTTGACCTCCTCCGCATGCACGATCTTCGCCACGCGCAGGTCGATGCGCGAAAAATCATCAATACCGATAGTTTCGGCGATCGGCTCCACATTCACTTTCGGCTTGGTCTCCAGCGACTGCTTGTTCGCTTCGATCAGTGCATCGACTTGCTTCGTATCCACGCGCGCGAGCAAGTGTTGATACGGCTTGATGGTGTGGCCGGTGAGCAGTTGGCCGGCGTCGGTCCAGACGAGCGGTGGAATGTCGAGGAAAGTTTCCACCTGCGCCGCCAATTTAGGCAATACTGGCTTCAAGTATAGCGTCAAGATTCTGAACAGGTTTAATCCTACAGTGCATACCTCTTGTAGTTTGGGCTCTTGCTCAGGCTGCTTGGCCAACTCCCACGGCTTCATTTCGTCGACGTACTGGTTCGCCAAATCGGCGAGCGCCATGATTTCGCGGATCGCCTTGCCGAACTCGCGCGCTTCGTAAAAACCGGCGATGTCTTGTGACGCCGTCTGTACGCGCGACAGCAATTCGGTGCGCGGCAAGCTGTTGGAAAGCTTGCCGTCGAAGCGTTTGCTGATGAAGCCGGCGGCGCGGCTGGCGATGTTGATGAACTTGCCGACCAGATCGCTGTTCACGCGCGCGACGAAATCCTCGAAACTGAGATCGAGATCGTCCATGGTCGGCGCCAATTTCGCTGCGTAGTAGTAGCGCAAGAACTCCGGGTTCAGATGTTGGCGGAAACTCGTCGCGGTGATGAAAGTGCCGCGTGATTTCGACATTTTTTCGCCGTTCACCGTCAGGAAGCCGTGCACGCACAAGCGCGTTGGCACGCGGTAGCCGGAATTTTTCAGCATCGCCGGCCAGAATAGCGCGTGGAAATAAAGAATGTCCTTGCCGATAAAGTGATACAGATCGGCGTGCTCTTCCGCGCCTGCTTTCCAGAACGCGTCGAAATCGAGGTCTTTCTTCGCCGCGAGATTCTTGAAGCTCGCCATGTAGCCGATCGGCGCATCGAGCCAGACGTAAAAGTACTTGCCGGGCGCATCGGGAATTTCGAAGCCGAAGTAGGGTGCATCGCGCGAGATGTCCCAGTCTTGCAAGCCTTGGCTGAGCCACTCGTCCATCTTGTTAGCGGCTTCTTCTTGCAGCGCGCCGGAGCGCGTCCACTCGCGCAAGAACTCCTCGGCAGCGCTGAGCTTGAAGAAGTGGTGCGCGGATTTCTTGGTCACCGGCGTCGCGCCGGAAACCACCGAGTACGGCTTGATGAGGTCGGTCGGGCGGTAAGTCGTGCCGCACACCTCGCACGAATCGCCGTATTGATCCTTGGCGTTGCACTTGGTGTTCGGGCACTGGCCCTTGATGAACCGGTCCGGCAAGAACATGTTCTTGACCGGGTCGTACAACTGGTCGATCTCGCGCACGGCGATCAAATCGCCCGCGCGCAGCTTGAGGTAAATGTCCTCGGCGAAGAAACGATTTTCTTCTGAATCGGTCGAATAGTAGTTATCGAACTCGACGAAAAAGCCGGCGAAGTCTTCCGTGTGCTCCTTGTGGACGCGCTCGATTAACTGCTGCGGCGTGATGCCTTCAGCTTCCGCGCGCAGCATGATGGCGGTGCCGTGCGTATCATCGGCACAGACGAAGTAGCACTCGCGCCCCTGTAGCTTGTGAAAGCGAACCCAGATGTCGGTTTGAATGTACTCGACCAAGTGACCGAGGTGGATGCTGCCGTTGGCGTAAGGCAGCGCCGCAGTCACTAACAACTTTTTCTTCATAAATCAAAGAGAAGACACGACACGCGATTGTAACAAGCTGTTCTGTGCATAGCCAATGCAAAGAGCATCGAATTGCTACAATCCACGCCCCAGCCCACTCATCTGCAACCTCACTGCAACGAACGCGCGATGGCCATCAGCGAAAGCGATATTCAAGCCGCACTGCGGCAACTACTCGATCCCGTCACCGGCAAGGACTACGTCAGCGGCAAAGCGCTGCGCAACGTGAAGACGGAAGGCAGCGATGTCAGCTTCGACATCGTGTTGGGCTACCCGGCGAAGAGTTTGCATGAGTCGATCCGCAAGCAGGTCATCGACGCCGTGCGCGCGCTGCCGGGTGTGGGCAACGTGAGCGCCAACGTGCAGTCGAAGATCACCGCGCACGCGGCGCAGGCGGGCGTCAAACTCATCCCCGGCGTGCGCAACATCATCGCCGTTGCCTCCGGCAAGGGGGGCGTGGGCAAGTCCACCACCGCGGTGAATTTGGCGCTGGCGCTCGCGGCGGAGGGTGCGAATGTCGGCCTCCTCGATGCGGACATCTATGGCCCCTCGCAGCCGGCCATGCTCGGCATCAGCGACCGCCCGGAAACGCCGGATGGCAAGAGCTTGCTACCGATGAGGAAATACGGTCTGCAAGCGATGTCGGTTGGTTTCCTGATCGACGTGGAAACGCCGATGATCTGGCGCGGCCCGATGGTGACGCAAGCCCTCGAGCAGCTGCTGCGCGACACGCGCTGGGAAGACTTGGACTACCTGGTCGTCGATCTGCCGCCCGGCACCGGCGATATTCAATTGACGTTGTCGCAGAAGGTGCCCGTCACCGGTGCGATCATCGTTACCACGCCGCAAGACATCGCGCTGCTCGACGCCCGCAAGGGGCTCAAGATGTTCGAGAAGGTGAGCGTGCCGATCATTGGGTTAGTCGAGAACATGAGCACACACGTCTGCTCGCACTGTGGCCATGAGGAACACATCTTCGGCGCGGGTGGTGCCGAGCGCATGAGCAAGGACTACAACGTCCAGGTGCTGGGTTCGTTGCCGCTGGACATCAGTATTCGCGAAACCACCGATGCGGGCAAGCCGACTGTTGTGGCGGAGCCGAACGGGCGCATCGCGGAGATCTACAAGAGCATCGCCCGGCGCGCGGCGGTGAAGATCGCCGAACTGCAGCAGGACATGAGTGGGAAGTTTCCGAAAATCGTCGTGCAGAATACTTGAAGTCATGTGACGCCGGGTAGGGCGCAATGTATTGCGCCCAAAGTGGTCAGGGCGAGCTACTAGCGCGCCCTCGTAGGGCTAGCGTTCAGCATGGGGCGCATCTCATGCGTCCTACTAAGTGAGGGATTCTCCGTGACCGACCAGCTGTTTTCTGTCGACGACCAAGTGGTCCTCGTCTCAGGTGCCTCGCGCGGCATCGGCCGAGAAATTGCGTCCGGCTTTGCCGAGCGTGACGCGCGCGTCATCATCAGCAGCCGCGACGGCGCCAAGCTCGCGCAAACCGCCAAGGAGATTTCCCGCGGCAAGTATCCCGTCGCAACCGCAGTGTGCGATGTCAGCAAGGACGCCGATATCGAGGCGCTGGTCGCGGGCGTGGTGCGCGAGCATGGGCGCATCGATACTTTGGTAAACGTCGCCGGCATGAACATCCGCAAGCGCGTGGAGACTTACTCGCATGCGGAATACGATCAGATCGTCGACACCAATCTGCGCGGACTGTTCTTCCTCGCCCAAGCGGCGGGGCGGCAGATGATCGAGCAGAAGTCGGGGGCTGTCATCAACATCGACTCGCTCAATACCTACGCGCCACTCAAAGGCGTGGTGCCGTATGCGATCAGCAAAGCGGGCCTGCATATGATGACGCGCGGCATGGCGCTGGAGTGGGGGCGGCACAATGTGCGCGTGAACACGATCGCGCCGGGATTTTTCCCGACCGAACTCGCCAAGCCGCTCTGGCAGCAGCCGCACATGCAAGCTTGGGCGCGTGAGAACACGCCCCTGCAACGCACCGGGTTGCTGCCGGAATTGGTTGGCGCGGCGATTTTTCTCGCCTCGTCTGCTTCAAGCTACGTGACGGGGCATTGTTTGCGGGTGGATGGAGGCACGTCTGCCGGCATCAACTGGCCGATCGAATTGCCTTAATCGCGTATATCGCTGGGTGGATGTATGGTGAAGCATGCAAATATTCATCGTCTCGCTTAGTCTAGCCATTGTATGGCGAGCGCAAGCGCAACGACCGCAACGCCCAGAACACCGCCAGCCCCGCGCATAGATGCTTCAGTGTGTGGCCGCTGACGAAAGCGGTGAGCGCGAAGATCTCCTTATCGAACACTTCGCCTGCTTTCGCTAAGCCGTACCAAAGAAACAAAAGGTAGATGTCGCCGCCGCGCGTGTAGCGTGACGGCCGTAGCAAGGCGAGCGCCAAGATCGCTGCGATGCCGCCGTACTGCACGACGCCGTAAGGCAGCAGATCGCCCGCGCCGCGCAGCATGCCCCAGCGCCAGTACAGCACGGTCGCGATCCCCATCAGCACCAGCGGCGCGAGCGAGCGCAAGCCCAGGCGGACATCGACGCGCTCGCTGAGGGTGGCGGCGAGCAGGCTCATGAAAGCGATCGTCATCGGCAGGCGGTCCCACACCAGCCGCAAACTGTCCGGCGCCCAGTGATAGTAGGCTGAGCCTAAGCCGATCAGCAGTGCGCCGGTGAAGAATACCGAGTAGTTCCAGCGCTCGCGCGGTAGCTCGAAGGCGCGCAGTGCCTTGCTACCGAACACGAACGCCAGCCCGGCGATGCCGATTGCGATGAACGGCAGGTTCGACAGCACGTCGAGACAGTTAGATACATCAAAGCACGTGCGGCCGTCGGCGAACTGGTGGTAGGCCGCGGGCTGTGGCACGGGCGGCAGCAGCAGTCCAGCAGCGAGCGGTGCGATGAAAACCAGCAGCGCCAGCCAGCGTGGCCAATCCGGTTTGCGCCGCGGTGCGGTAACGGTACTCATCGACGCGTAGCTCTAGTGCAGTGCTTTGCTCTTAACGGCAGAAAAGATGGCGAGAAATCAAGCGATCCTGCGTTGCAAATTCGCGCGAGGTGCATTAGACGACTGCGCTAGATCCAAACATAAGTGCCATTAAGAACGAAGCACTACACTAGCTCCACCTGGACGCCTTTCCAGAACGCTATGTAGCCGGCGATGTTACTCGCCGCAGGTTTCGGCCTTGGGTAATACCAGGCTGCGTCGCGGTTCACCGCATCGCCGACAACGACATCGTAGTAGCTTGCCCGACCTTTCCAATGGCAAGTCGTATGCGTCGCGCTGTCGCGAAAGTGTTCGCGCCTGATCGTCTCCGGCGGAAAGTAGACATTGCCTTCCACGGTTTCGCAGCGCTCGCTCTCGGCGAGCACTGCACCGTTCCATATCGCCTTTGGCATGTATGCCTCCATCGATCAGCACAGAGTGCGCATGATAGCGCCGCGCAAGTTCAATACGAATTTGAACCGTGCCGGCCGTGCCGGTGACCCAAGTCGTAACTGGCGCGCCTTTACCTCTGCCGGGTCAGGAACAACTATCGAGGATCAACAATATGACTGTGCGTGACATCTCCGCGCCGCAACCGAACCCCGCCGCGCAGCAAACGCTCTCGGCGGAGCAGGAGCACGCCATGCAGCGCAGGTTGGCGGCGGAACAAGCGGCGCGCTTGCGCGCCTGGCAGGATGCTTGGATGCATGCCGATGCCACGGCGCTGGGCGTTCAGGTGCCGACCGGCAACGGCGATCCCGGGGGCACATACAGCGCCCGGGGTGTGGACCCGTTTGTGTCCGCCAGCGGCGAGCAAACGGTCGTACGCGCCCTGCAAGACACCGGCAATGACAAGCAAATCCAGAACGACGAGTTCGAGATCGTCAAGCTCGATAACGGCAAATACATCGTCGTGCTGCCGGGCGTGATCGATTTGTCGAGCCCGAACCTGGGCCTGGATGACTTCAACCGCTCTGTGCGCGACACCGATCAGAGCGCGCTACGGTCTTCGACCAGCGCGCGTATTCGCGACAATCCCTACGCTGTCATGGTCGAGCGCTACATGCGCGCGCACGTGCCGCAGGGCGCAGATGTAATGATCGTGGGGCACAGTTTCGGCGCGGACACGGCGCTCGATCTCGCCAGCGATGCGGTGTTCAACAACAAACAGACCGGCTTTAACATTACCCACGTCACCGCCGCTGCCTACTTCAGCCAGCCGCAGCTCGACGACGTGCAAAACCACACGCAAGTACTGGTGTTGCAGAATACTAACGATGTACCCGTGCTGGCCGAAGCAGCGGGCTATCCGACCACGCGCGCTTACGACTTCGGCAACGACACCGTTGGCGAAGCCGGTGCATTCGGCGCGGATGCGCTCGATGAGGGCAGCGCTTTCGCCGGTGACGTGGCCGCAGCAGGTCAAGACTACATCGCTGAGACAGTGGCGGAAGTGCCGCAGGTGGCGGAAGAAACTTCCACTGCCGCGAACGAGGTCGAGGAAGGTACGCGCACCAGCGCCGGCGGTGTGTTCGGCGTGTTCAAGGCGGGTGGGAGTTGGCTGGGCAACACCGTCGTCAACGGCTTGAGTGGCGGCGGCGAAGTTGCCTCCGATCTCGCGCGTGGCGACGTGGGCGCGGCCATGGATGCCGCCGGGCGCACGCAGAATCGGCAGAGTGGAATTAACGCCGCCACTGGTTCAGACATCAACCGTTCGGGCGCGCAAATTGCGGACGGATTCAACCAAAGCGCCAGTGCCATGGGCGAGTGGGCGGGCGCGCAAAGCGAACGGCTGTACGAGCGCGGCGTGGCTGCGCCCCTCTCGCACGCGGGCGATATCATTGATAGTGGCCGGCGTCACGGCGGCGCGGCGCTCGGCAGCGCAAGCGAGCATGGCGGCAACGTGCTGCAAGAAATCGCCGACCGTGACCGCTACGATCTCGGCATTCCCGCGCGCGTGCCGGGACCGCTGCCGCTGCCTCC
>CAZAWU010000119.1:0-12577 GCA_964488915.1 uncultured Burkholderiales bacterium | reverse complement strand
AGCTTGTCGTTCAGGAACGCTCGCTTACTGAACTCGCCTGGTTCCGCGAGCCGGCAACCGAGATCAAGGCATCGCTGCAGAAGCAACTGCAATACGGCATCGCCGCCATGGCCCTGCAACTCAAGCACATCTTCCCCGGTGTACGAATGTGGTGCGGGGAAGTAGATGGCGATGCCTTGGTCAAGCAAGCGCCCGTCGTCATCCCTGAAGTTTCGGTAGCTCGCGTGCCGAGGCGTCAAGCCCGATCCGGTGATGGCTCGGGCGACGCTCGCGGCGGCGGAACCCGATACGCGCACCACGCCGATTCCAGCGCGCCCTGGTGCAGTGGCAATAGCGGCGATAGTGTCGGGAACGGGCGCGCTCGCAGACGGACGAGCCGCCCTCTCGCCCAGAGCTGCGATGTGTGAGCTTGTGCTTACTTCGTTGCTGCCGGCTTCTTGTCGCCGTACATCCGCATCACTTGCCACTGCTGAGCGATCGACAAGATGTTGTTGACGACCCAATACAGTACCAGACCCGCGGGAAAGAAGAAGAAGAACACGCTGAACACCAGCGGCATCCAAAGCATGATTTTGGCTTGCACCGGATCGGGTGGCGGCGGATTGAGTTTGGTCTGTATGAACATGCTAACCGCCATGATGACGGGCAGTACGTACCAAGGATCGGGAATAGAAAGATCCTGGATCCAGCCAAAAAACGGAGCCTGGCGCAGCTCGACGGCATTGAGCAGCACCCAATACAGCGCGATGAACACCGGGATCTGCACAGCTATCGGCAAGCAGCCCCCGAGCGGGTTGATCTTCTCTTTCTTGTACATTTCCATCATCGCCTGGCTCATCTTCTGGCGGTCGTCGCCGAACTGCTCCTTGAGCTTTTGCATTTTCGGCGCGACTACCTTCATGCGCGCCATCGACTTGTAGCTCGCCGCCGACAGCGGGAAGAAAATCAGCTTGATGAGTACCGTTAACAGAATAATCGCCACGCCCCAGTTGCCCACGAAGGAGTGGATCTTCTCCAACACCCAGAACAGCGGAGAGGCCAGCACCGTCAGCCAGCCGTAGTCGACGGTATAATCCAGCCCCGGCGCCAACGCTTTGAGTTTTGCCACTTCCTGCGGGCCAACATAGAGCGGCATCGTGAGCGTTGCAGTCTTGCCGGGCTCGATAGTTCCCATCGGCAGTTTCACGCCGACACGGTATTTGTCTTCCACCTTGCCCATATAAAAATCGCGCTGCCCGGCGCCCTGCGGCAGCCATGCGGCAACGAAGTAGTGCTGAATCAAGCCGATCCATCCATCTTTCGCCACCCAAGGCTCTTTGGCCTTATCCTTGTCGATGTCGTCGAAGGATATTTTTCTGAACTTGTCGGTCTGGGTGAACAGCACCGGGCCGGTGTAAGTACTGACGAAACGCTGTCCCCCAGGCGGCGCTGTGTTGTCGCGCACGAGCTGGAAGTAAGCCGTCGGCGAGATCGCCTGTTGGCTGCCGTTGGTCACCTCGAAACTTACGTCGACCACATACGGGTTGGTCGTCAGTGAACTCGGCTTCGATTCGTTGCGCATACGATAGCGCTTCACCAAGCGCACACCCTCGGCGCTGCTTGCTTCCATCTGCGCTTCGATTTGCTTCTCGCCCTGCTTGAGCTCGAAAGCCTTGCCGCTCGGCGTAAATACACTGTTATGGTTGGGCAGCCCTTGCGGTACGAGTCCACTCTGCGTCACGTAATAGGGCGTGCCCGCGTGATCACCCAGCAACTGGAAGCGCTTATCGCGCGAATCGGCGGCTTGGTGCTGGTTAAGCATCACGCTGCGAATGTCGCCGCCAGCGGTGTCCAGCACCAGTGTTAGCGCTGCGGACTTAAGCGCCACACGCTCGCCGCGTTCACCGATCTGTGTTCCGGGCGCGGCGGCGGCGGCGCTGGCCGGTGTAGCGGTAGGGGTCGGCAAAGCGCTCGGCAAGCTGGGATCGCTCGTCGGCGATTTTTGCGCTTGTGGCGTGGGGCGCGGTTGATAGCGCTCGGGGTGCTGATGACGCTGCCACGCTTCCCACAGCATGAAGCTGGAGAACAAGAATACCAAGAGCGGAATAATGCGTTGTGTATCCATGTAATGTTTGCTCTATGGCACCGGATCGTAGCCGCCTGGATTGCGCGGATGGCAGCGGCATATTCGCTTTAGACCCATCCCGCAACCGCGCCAAGCCCCGTACTTGTCGATCGCGTCAGAACAATATTGCGAACAGCTCGGGTAGAAACGGCAGTTCGCTCCGAGCAGGGGGCTCAAAGTCCACCGGTACGCTTGGATCAGAAACTTCAGCACACTGCGCATAGCTGCAACTGTTCGAGCAACGCTTCGAGTTCGCTACGTACTTCAGCGCGGCTACGCCGGTCGAACGCTTTGCGCACCAACACAACGAGTTCAAGCGCCGGTAGCGCGGCGGCATGCCGCCGCACATCCTCTCGCAGCGCGCGGCGCATGTAATTGCGCGCGCTCGCACGTTTGGCCACGCTTTTCGCTACCCCAACTCCTAGCATCGCGCCGCTTACCACATTGTTGCCTACGTAGACCTGCAAATGC
This sequence comes from uncultured Burkholderiales bacterium, assembly GCA_964488915.1. Taxonomy (GTDB): domain Bacteria; phylum Pseudomonadota; class Gammaproteobacteria; order Burkholderiales; family JALYOK01; genus CADEHE01. The sequence goes on along the minus strand of CAZAWU010000119.1, from coordinate 10,002 downwards.
GCGCCGCGTGCGCTGCGGCGATTAGCGAGGATCGCGCTGAAACGATTCCGCCCGGTTAGTCGTCCGAGTTTGAGCTTGCTCGCTGCCGCCGGCGCCGTCGCGGTGATGGTGCTGCCTGCTCTTTATGCAGCGAGTTTAGCTCTCCCGACGGCGCGGCGGCTGTTGATGACACCGCGACCGGTCTTGGTTTTCATGCGAGCGCGAAAACCGTGAGTGCGCGCGCGGCGTTTGGCAGAGGGCTGATAGGTACGCTTCATGGGGAGGCAAAGTGAGAGAAAAAGCGCGTGATTAAAGCCCATGCGCAGCGCAGCTGTCAAGGCGCAGCCACGCTATTGACTCTCCCGGCGGTAGTCAGGCCACAACGATCGGCGGTACAATAGCGACGCAAGCCGCCCTCCCGGCACGCCTTCCGGGTCCAATCAATTTTACAATCATTTTCAAATAGTTACCCACGATGGATGGTTTTTGGCGCACCTGTCTTGAGCGCTTTCAGCAGGAACTTCCGCGGCAGCAATTTGAGACCTGGATCAAGCCCTTGCGACCCGTCGTCAACAATGGCGCGGTCGAGTTGGTGGCGCCCAATCGCTTTGTACTGCAGTGGATCAAAGACCGCTATCTATCCCGCATCAGCGAACTGGCTGCCGAACATTTCCGTACCGCCATCGATGTGCGCTTATCGGTGGACGATAATGCAAGTGCACGATCGGTCGAGGACTCAACCGCGCGCACTGAACGCGAAGCGCCTGCTCCGACAGCGCCAGCCGCTACACGCGCCGATACGGGTATCAACCCAGCGTTCACCTTCTCCTCGTTCGTACCCGGCCGTGCCAACCAACTGGCCCGGGCAGCTGCGCTACAAGTTGCCGAGAACCCTGGCGGCGCGTACAACCCGCTATTCATTTATGGCGGCGTCGGCTTGGGCAAGACGCACCTCATCCAGGCGGTGGGCAATCAACTGCTGCTGCACAACCCTGCCGCGAAGGTTCGTTATGTCCACGCGGAACAATACGTCTCCGACGTAGTGCGCGCTTACCAGCACAAAGCCTTCGACGCGTTTAAGCGCTCCTACCATTCCCTAGATCTGCTGCTCATCGACGATATTCAGTTCTTCGGGGGCAAAACCCGCACACAGGAGGAGTTCTTCTTTGCGTTCAACGCGCTCATCGAAGCACGCCGGCAAATCATCATTACTTGCGACAGCTTCCCGAAAGAGCTGGCTGGCATCGAGGAACGGCTGATCTCCCGCTTCGGCTGGGGCTTGACGGTGGCGATCGAGCCGCCCGAGTTGGAGATGCGCGTTGCCATTTTGATCAGCAAAGCGGTCAGCGAAGGCATACAACTCGACGAGACCGTCGCCTTTTTTATCGCCAAACACATCCGCTCCAATGTGCGTGAACTAGAAGGCGCGCTCAAGCGTGTGATGGCGTACGCGCAGTTCATCGGCGATAGCATTACGCTATCGACCACCAAAGAAGCGCTCAAGGACTTGCTCGCGATCCAGAACCGGCAGGTCTCTTTAGAGAATATCCAGAAGACCGTCGCCGACTACTACAAAATCAAAGTCTCCGATATGTTCTCGAAGAAGCGCAACCGTTCGGTTGCGCGGCCGCGTCAAGTAGCGATGGCGCTCGCAAAGGAATTGACGCAATTGAGTCTGCCCGAGATCGGCGAGGCCTTCGGCGGCCGCGATCACACCACGGTCTTGCACGCTTGCCGCAAGATCGCCGAACTGCAAAGCGTCGACAGCGAAGTTCATCGCGACGTACTGACACTTACTCAGATCCTGCGCGGCTAGAGCGGACTGCTTGTTGATAACACTTGCTTCGATTGAGGATAAGGTTTTGTGGCGCGATATCCAAAAAAGTTATCCCCAATTCATACCGAGCTACTCGCGCGCTCGTGCACATAGTTGGGCGGCGACTAATGTGTTGGTGATCAGCGAACTAACGCGGTTGTCCACCGCAACGGCCTTCTCCTATTAACCACTACTACCTATTTAAATAGTACCAATGGTTAATCTCAAAACACATCGCAACGCTTTGCTCGAACCATTGCAAGCTATCGCCGGCATCGTCGAGCGGCGCCACACCCTGCCGATACTGTCGAACGTTTTGATCGAGCATGAAGCGAACCGCGTTGCCTTTACCGCTACGGACTTGGAAATGCAGATGCGCGCCGTCAGCAGCATCGGCCCGTTGGGTAATGGCGCGGTTACTGTTTCGGCGCGCAAGCTGCACGATATCTTGCGTTCTTTCCCAGACGATCAGGACGTCGGGCTGGAAACCAAGGATAACCGTGTGGTCGTCAAAGCAGGCAAAAGCCGCTTCAGTTTGCAGCTCTTGCCGGCGCAAGATTTTCCTAGGATGGCGAGCGCGGACGATTCCGGACAAACGATCGAGATATCGCAAGCAGCTTTGCGTAACTTGCTCGCCAAGACGCACTTCGCCATGGCGCAGCAGGATATCCGCTACTACCTAAATGGCCTGTTGTTCGCCTTGAACGCAGCGACACTGCGTGTGGTTGCCACCGACGGTCATCGTCTCTCGATGGCCAGCTATCAACTTGATCAACCCGCAGAAGCGCGCGAAGCGATCTTACCGCGCAAGGCCGTGGCCGAGTTGGTCAAACTGCTCGGTACAAGCGATGAGGTGGTGAAGATAACGCTCAAGTCCAATCAAGCGAAGTTCGAGTTTGGCTCGATCGAGTTAACGTCCAAGTTGATCGACGGCAAGTTCCCGGACTACTTGAAAGTCGTTCCGGTCAACTACCAGAAACACTTGCAGGTCGACCGTGTCCAGTGGCAGCAGGCGTTGCAGCGCGCCGCGATTCTATCCAACGACAAAGTCCGCGGCGTACGCTTGACGCTCACCAAGGACAACCTTGCCATGAGTTGTACCAACAACGAGCAAGAAGAAGCGCAAGAGGATATGGCGGTCGCCTACACCAGCGAGCCGCTGGACATCGGCTTCAACTTAGTCTACTTGCTTGATGTGCTCAACCACCTGCAGGTGGATGAAGTCGTTTGCTCGTTGGGCGATTCCAGCAGCAGCGCGCTCATCACCATTCCGGGTGACGACGCCTTCAAGTACGTTGTGATGCCGATGCGCATCTAGGCGCGGCAAAGCATGGCGACACTTCCTCAACCCGATCCGAACCGCGAGCCGCTGCAACGCCCGGAAGAAGCGGCGTACGACTCCAGCAGCATTTCCATGCTGGAGTTCCCCGAAAACGTGCGCACGCGGCCAGGTATGTACATCGGCGACACGCAGGACGGCACGGGTTTGCATCACATCGTGTTCGAGATCGTCGATAACGCCGTGGATGAGGCCCTCGCGGGTCATTGCGACGAAGTCATCGTTACCATTCATACGGATAACTCGATCAGCGTCATCGACAACGGCCGCGGCATTCCGACCGGCATCAAGGAAGACGACAAGAAAACGCCGAAGCGCAGCGCTGCCGAGATCGTGATGACCGAACTGCACGCCGGCGGCAAGTTCGGCCAAAGTTCCTACAAAGTCTCCGGCGGCTTGCACGGCGTCGGTGCATCGGTGGTGAATGCCTTGTCCGACTGGGTGAAGCTCACAGTTCGGCGTGAAGGGCAAGTTCACTTCATGGAATTCCACAAAGGTGTCGCGCAGGCGCCCCTGAAAGTCATCGGGCCGACCGAAAAGCGCGGCACTGAAGTGCATTTCCTCGCCGATGCAGGCATCTTCGGCAGCATCGAATATCACTTCGAGATTCTGGCGCGGCGCTTGCGCGAGTTGTCGTTCCTCAACAACGGCTTGAAAATCGTCTTGTTCGATCAACGCAACGCCAAGGAAGAGACCTTCGCTTTCGCCGGCGGCGTCAAGGCATTCGTCGAATTCATCAACCGCGCCAAGCAAGTGCTGCATTCGAATGTGTTTCACGCCGTCGGCGAGAAAGACGGTATCGGCATCGAAGTAGCGATGCAATGGAACGACTCCTACGCCGAGCAAGTGCTGTGCTTCACCAACAACATTCCGCAGAAAGACGGCGGCACGCACTTGACCGGCCTGCGCGCCGCGATGACGCGCACTCTGCAGAAGTACATCACGCAGAATGAGTTCGACAAGAAAGCTAAGGTTGAAGTCACCGGTGACGACATGCGCGAGGGGCTGGCCTGCGTGCTGAGCGTGAAAGTGCCGGAGCCGAAATTCTCATCGCAAACCAAAGACAAACTCGTCTCCTCGGAAGTGCGCGCACCGGTCGAGGAGGTGGTCGCGCAAAAACTCGCTGATTTTCTGCTGGAGCGCCCCGCCGACGCCAAGATCATCACCACCAAAATCGTCGAAGCGGCGCGTGCGCGAGAAGCCGCGCGCAAGGCGCGCGAGATGACACGGCGCAAAGGCATACTCGATGGCATGGACTTGCCCGGGAAATTGGCCGACTGCCAAGAGCGCGACCCCGCGAAGTGCGAGCTTTATTTGGTTGAGGGTGACTCCGCTGGCGGCTCGGCCAAGCAGGGGCGCGACCGCAAGTTCCAAGCGATCCTGCCGCTCAAGGGCAAGATTTTGAACGTCGAGCGCGCGCGCTTCGACAAGCTTGTCTCCAGCGCCGAGATCGCCACCCTGATCACCGCGCTCGGTACCGGCATCGGCGCCGACGAGTACAACGCGGATAAACTGCGCTACCACCGCATCATCATTATGACCGATGCGGACATCGACGGCGCGCACATCCGTACGCTGCTGCTGACTTTCTTCTACCGGCAAATGCCGGAATTAGTCGAGCGCGGCCACATCTACATCGCGCAGCCGCCGCTGTTCAAGGTGAAGGTCGGCAAAGACGAGCGCTACCTGAAAGACGCACACGAACTCAATCAGTACCTGCTGCGCCAAGCCCTCAAAGGCGCAGAACTCACACCAGCATCAGGTGAACAATCGCTTGACGCGGAATCTTTAGACCAAATCTCCAGGGAGTACATACTGGCTGAAGCGGTAATCGATCGCCTGAGCCGCGTCATCGACGGCGACGTGCTGCATGCTTTGCTGGAAGCGCCGGAGATTGACTTGACCACACTCGAAACCGCGCGCGCCACCGCACAGCGACTCACCGCGACGCTTAACAACGACAGTATCACCATCACTGCGCTACGCGACGAGCGCCGCGACAGCCATCGCTTGCAGATTTCGCGCAATATCCACGGCAATAGCTACGTCACGCGCCTTGAACAAGACTTTGTTGACAGTGGCGACTACGCGCAGATCAAGAAAACAGCGCAAGTGGTGCAAGGTTTGATCCGCCCGGGCGCAAGCGTCAAGCGCGGCGAGCACGTGAAGACCATCGCCAGTTTCAAAGAGGGCATCAACTGGTTGCTCGAGCAGGTCAAGAACAATGTGAACATCCAACGCTACAAAGGGCTGGGCGAGATGAACGCCGAGCAGCTATGGGATACGACCATGGATCCCACTACACGGCGCCTGCTCAAAGTGCAGATCGAAGACGCAATCACCTCCGACGAGATCTTCACGACGTTGATGGGTGACGCCGTCGAACCGCGCCGCGCGTTCATCGAATCCAACGCGCTGGGCGTGCGCAATCTAGACGTCTAGAACAATTTCGGCGAAGACGGTTGCGGCCCGCTCCGCCGCGACACCAAGGCGCAACGTTAGAGAACCGCCGCTTCAACAAAGCGTGAAGATCCTAACCTTCACCAATCTGTACCCGAACGCGCAGCAACCGACCAACGGCATCTTCGTCGAGACGCGTTTGCGCCAATTGCGTGCGCACTACCCGGAGGTGGAAGCGCTGGTGATTGCGCCGGTACCGTGGTTCCCGTTAAAGGGCGCGCGTTATGGCGCTTACGGCCGCATGGCGCAAATACCGCGCGAAGAGGAGCGGCACGGCATCCGCATTCTGCATCCGCGCTATCCCTTGTTGCCGAAGATCGGCATGAGCAGCGCGCCGTTTTTGATGGCTTGGGCGCTGACTCCGGTATTGCGCCGGGTGATCGCCGAAGGCTTCGATTTCGATCTCATCGACGCGCACTACTACTACCCGGACGGCGTCGCCGCGACGATGCTTGGGAAGAAACTGTGCAAACCCGTCGTCATCACCGGACGCGGCACCGATATTCATCTCATTCCGAAGTATCGCCTGCCGAGGCGGCTCATTCTCGGCGCTGCGCGCGCAGCCTCTGCTTCCATTACCGTCGCCGCAGCGCTCAAGACCGAACTGATCCGTCTCGGTGCGCAAGCCGAGAAGATCCATGTGCTGCGCAACGGCGTCGATCTAGAGTACTTCCACCCACTGGAGCGCGTGAGCTTGCGCCAGCGTCTCGGCATTAGCGGCAAGACGCTCCTCTCTGTCGGCAACTTGCTCGAGCTCAAAGGGCATCACCTGGTCATCGAAGCGATGCGCGCGTTGCCTGAGTGCAACTTGCTCGTGGTTGGCAGCGGGCCGCTCGAGCCGCGCTTGCATGCCTTGCTCGCTCAACACGCGCTCGCCGACCGCGTCACGCTCATTGCGCGCGTAGGGCAAGAGCAGTTGCGCGACTACTACGCCGCCGCCGATGCGCTCATTCTCGCCTCTAGCCGCGAAGGTTGGCCCAACGTGCTACTCGAATCCATGGCGTGCGGCACCCCCGTTGTTGCCACCAACATCTGGGGCACGCCGGAAATCGTCACTGCACCAGAGGCGGGCGTGCTCATACCAGAGCGTACGCCCGCGGCGATCGCTGCGGGGGTAAGGCAGTTGTTGGCGCACTACCCTGATCGCGCCGCGACGCGCCGCTACGCCGAGCGCTTTGGTTGGCGCGAGACCTCCGATGGGCAAATGGCGCTGTTTCGATCGCTCGTGCGGCAATCGACGTAGGCAATGTGCTCCGGCGCGTCAGGCCACTTAGTTGACCGCTACAACAGGCCCGCGCGCCGCGTGGCGGCGTTCGATCTCTTTGACCATACCCAGGAATTGGTCGGCGACATTGGCGCGCAGAAGGGGCGCGCCAATGATGCCCGGCACGGCGAGCTGGGGCTCAATCACGCCCTGCCAGCGCAACACGTAGCCCGACAGCGGCGCCGGCAGTGGATCGATCTCATAGCCGCCGCGCAGTTGCTTGAGATTGCCTTTAACGACGCGTATGCCGATCTTTCGCGGCGGCTCTTCGATTGATTCCACCGTGACCCTGATCGTGTGCGAGAACGCCAGGAAGCGTGCCGCGCCTTCTTGCTCCACTACCACCGTGGCGCCGCGCCGCTCGACAATGCGGCTCACTCGCATACCGGGAATAAAATCCGCCAAGTGCGCGTAGTCGGTCAGTGTTTCCCAGATTAAGTCATAAGGAACGTGCAATGTCGCGACGGCTTGCACTTGTACGGCGCGGCCTTGCGCATGCGCAACCACCGAGACATCGTCGGACGCACCGCAGTTGGCTGAGGCGGTGGCGCCGAGCAATGCCAGCGCAGTGCCGAACGTGGCTAGGCGCGGCCGCGCATGGCTGCTAGGCTTCTTAGCGCTGCAGAACGGCGCTTTGATATAGTCCACCAAAGTACGTTTGCTTTCGGATCTCGGCATCAGCTGCTTCCTTCGGCAAAAAAATTTCGAGCGGCTCTTTCCACAACTCCAACGCGTAAGGTTCAAGGCGCCGCAGCACCGCCGCTACCGGGCCGCGCAGCGGATGCCACGGCGCGGGCCGGTGGTAATCGCAGACGATGATTCTGCCGCCGGGCTTGACCACTCGCCACGCTTCGGTCAACGTGCGGCGCCGTACTTCCGCTGGTTGCTCGTGCAGCAAGAAGAACAACACCGCTTGGTCGTAACTGGCGTCCGGCAGCGTCAAGGCCGCGGCGTCGAGCTGCAACGTCCGCACGCCAGCCGTTGCGCCTAGTTTGGCGCGCAAGTTGGCAAGCTGCACCGCCAGCACATCCACCACATCCAACCGTGCTCGCGGCCCAAGGCGCTCGATCAAGCGCGCCGTGAAATCGCCGTAGACGCATGCTACTTGGAGCGTAGTTCCCGCTCCCGTCGCGGAAAGTTCATTCAGGACAGCATCGCGCAAGCGCCGGTAATTGCCGAGCAGGATAGCGTTGACGAGCCACTGCCGCTCGAAGAAGCGAACCGCGCGCGGATGAACATAGGCCCACCAGTACGTTTCGTGCAGGTAGCGCGGGACGATCGGCGGTGCCGCGTGCAAGTCGAGGGTTGCGGGATCGGAAGGGAAAGGCTTGCTGGGGAAGCGGCTGTCTTGGCGAAAGTACTGATCTCTGGCGTTCATTATGCTGGGCGGGTTTGGTTAGGCGCAGGCGACCCGTCTCCGGCGCGGTCGCTCGCCCCTTGAGCGGCGGGCCATCGAATTCTAGGATTGCGGCTCGACGGTAACCTGAACGGTGCCTGACGGCGCTTGACCAAGATCAAACCAGCGCGAAATGTCCAAAGCCAACGCCGTGCGGTGCAAGCGCAGAGCGGCTTGGCCGGCGATCAGCGCGTCTCGCCGAACAGTAGGCTGTGATCGGAAATGTTCTTGACGAAATTCACGCGCTCATCGCCGCTGCGATTGACCCAGCCGTCGACCAATACCTCGGCGGGCGCGGGCGTCTGCGGCTGGAAACGCAGTTCGGTGCTGGCGATGACATGATCCAGATTGCTTTTGCGTTTGCCGTCGCTGCTCCAGGTATGCGGATGCGTTTTCGGCAACATGCGCATGCCGTTGGCTAATGCGGCCTGCTCGAGAGCGGCGATTTCCTCGGCGGCCGAGGCGCCGTGGGTTTGTCCCATGGTATTCAGATCGCCGAGGGCGACAAGCCGCGCTTCACCGCCCTGCTCCGGCAAAGCCGCCAGCCGGTCGCGCAGGCTCCAAATCTTGTCGAACATGAGCTTGCGATTAGCGAAGGCCTGCGCGTCTTTGCCGCTGTCGGTGTGCAGGAACAGAAAATTGGTGAAGGCCTCCTCATTCTTCGGCAGCACGCTCAGCAATCCGCCGGGGCGCAGATTGACGTTGCCCACCTGCAATTCGCGCCGCTGGGTGTAGAGCACTTGCTCGAACTTGCCGCGCCGCCAGCCGACCAAGATCTCGATCGATTTCATCGAATCGGTAAAAGCGAAGTCGTAATCGGCCAAATGCTCGCCGCGCACTAGGCGGCGGGCGGCGTCTTTGTCGAGAAACTCGAGGATGCCAATGACGTCAGGGCTATGCTTGGCGACTAACTGCCCGACGGCGCGCACGCGCTGCGGGTTGTACTTGAACTTCTCGACGTTCCAGACGGCGAATGAGAATCCCATGCCGCACCTCCCGCGCTGTGGGCGCGCGCTGCTTGCGAGCGCTCATTCTATGCCTGATGCGCCGGCAACGCTCACACGCTCGGCAACCAGTGTGCAGCGCACACGCTCGCCTCATGCGCGCCCGGCCAAGGCGGAATGGTTGTGATCAAGATCTCCAGTGGCTCCGCGGCGTCGTTGCGAAATTGAAAGCAAGTCCCTGGCGCGATGGCGCATAGCCGGCCCGGAGCAAGCTCGTCGAGGTTTGCGCCCGCCGAGTTATGGCGCCACAAGCGCCCGCTGCCGCGTAGGCAGTACCAAATCTCCTCGACGCTGTTATGGCGTACTGGGCGTGAGATGGCGCCAGCCGCGAGCGTACACAGCACGACGCTTGCGCGTTCGGTGCGTACTAGCACGCGAACGCTAGAGCCATCAGGGGCGATCTCGATTAGTTCGGGCGGCAGTTCTGTGATACTGCTCATAGAGTAATCTCATCAATCTCGCCACACCTTATGCCTGGCGAGATAGGGTTGGCTGTATGAGCTATGCGGCCTTCTTGCGCTTCGTTGCCGGTTTTTCTTCTTTGTCTGCCGTGACTGTTGCCGCGGCAGCTTTCTTGGGCTCGCGCTTCTCAAACTCAAAGCCGATGCCACCATCGGGTTTGCGCACTAGGTAGGCGGAGAACGGCCGCTTGGTGCGCGCGGAGACGAACTTGTGCAACAGCGCGGTCTTGCCTTCTTCGAGCAGCTTTTGCATCTGCGCGCGCTCGATGATGCGTTGCAGGAT
>CAZAWU010000118.1:1885-12596 GCA_964488915.1 uncultured Burkholderiales bacterium | reverse complement strand
GCTTTGTATACGATGCAGTAAGCGGTGCAATGAAGCGAGCGGGAGGCGCAAGGTGAAGATATCCGAACTCGATCTAGTGTTTAGTGCGCTGAGAGAGCGTTTCCTGCAAATCGGTTTGCTTGAAACGAAAAGTGGCGACTATTCAAGGGAGTTCGAAAAACCAAATCTTCTCAAGGTAGAGTTTGTTAGCGAGCGCTACGATCCCGAAATCAATGTGCTTGTCTCGGGTTCCTTTTCGAATCATCGTCAACTTGTACTCGGCATACTTGCGAACGCCGTTGGCTCGGCGGAGGCGAAAGATATTCGATTGCGCGATGCCAAGAAACATGGATCAGAAATCGTGGCTGGAGTGCTTTCGTTCTTAGAGAAACACGGAGATGACCTCGTTCAGAATCCCGGTTCGTATCTCGTCGCCTACGCGCAATCCGTTCGAGATTTGAGAGTTCAGCACGGACTTAAGACATGAATAATCGTTCAAGAGCCACCGAGGCTATGGTTGCCGCGAGGCGGTGCACACGACCGTCACTTCAAAGCACGTGCCCTCCCCCTCGCGCTCCAAACACCGCGCCTCCCCCCCATGCCGTCGCGCTATTTGCCGCACCAGCGCGAGCCCAAGCCCGACGTCGCTGCCATGCTCGGGTGTCCCCGCTAGCCGATAGAACGGCTCAAACACCCGCTCGCGTTCCTCGGCCGGGATGCCAGGGCCGCGATCGGCGACGACGAGCTTCGCGCCGCCTTCGGGCGACGCCTCGACCCAAGCTTCGATCTGCGATCCACCGCCGTAGCGGCGCGCGTTCTCCAGCAGGTTTCGCACGAGGCGGCGCAGCATGCGCGCGTCGCCTTGAATCTGCACGGGTGTGCCGCTGACTTGGGCGCCCACACGCGCGCCTTCTTCGGCGAGCAAGCCGAGCAAGTCGACGGGTTCCTTGCGATCCAGCCGATCGATCGCTTCGAGACGGCTGGCGAGCAGCAATTCCCCGACCAAATCGTCGAGTTCGGCGATGTCTTGGTGCAGACGCTTCTTCAGTTCGGGGCGCGCGTCGGTCTGCAGGAGTTCGATGGCCATGCGGATGCGCGCGAGCGGCGAGCGCAGTTCGTGCGAGGCGCTGGCAAGGGTGGAGCGTTGGGCGGTGACGAGTTTCTCGATTTGCGCGGCGGCGCGGTTGAAGCTATGCGCGAGCTGTGCGATTTCGTCCTTTCCACGTACTTCAACCACGCGCGCGGAAAGCTCGCCGCGGCCCAGCGCGTCGACTTGGCTTTGCAGGCGCTCTAGCCGGCGCGTGATGCGCCGCGCGATCGGATAGGCGCCGATTGCGACGGCGGCGGCCATCACTGCGAACGCGCCGAGCAGACGCTTCGGCCAGCGCGGGTGCGGCCAGTGCACGCTGAGCAAACGGCCGTCCGCGAGATGCAGCGCGGCGAACGGTCCGCGCCGAGGCGGGCGAGGTTGCGTACCGGGCGGGTCATCGCCGCGCGGCGCTTGACGCCCGTGCGCAAAGGCGCCGACAGCAGCGATCAACTTACCGTCGGCCGAGCGCAGCTGCGTGTCGATATCGAACCACTGCTTGAGTTGCTGCAGCGCGGCTTGTTGCTCGGCGTGCGATCGATCGGCGCCGGGTAGCCATTTACTGAGGATGGCGCTGGCGCCGGCGAGAGCGCTGTGGGGTTGCACCTCGGAGGAGAAGAAGTGCCACGCGGCGGCGGCGAGCATTGCGAACACCAGGATGATGAGAACGAAGGCAGCGTAGATTTGGAGGTAGAGGCGGCGCATGGTTAGTTATTCCAGTAGTCGGAGGCCACCCCCATCCCAACCTTCCCCTGCGCGCAGATGAGCGAAGCCCGGGCTGCAGCCGTCTTCGCGTGAGGGGGAAGGAGCGGTTCGCGGCTTGGATCAGCGCGCTTCATCGTGATTCTTCGCAAACACATACCCCGCACCGCGCACGGTAATGATGCGGCGCGGATGTTTGGCGTCGTCTTCGATCGCGGCGCGGATACGCGAGATGTGCACATCGATGGAGCGGTCGAAGGCCTCCAGGTCTTCGCCTTTGACGCGATCCATGAGCTGCTCGCGCGAGAGTACGCGCCCGGCGTCGGCGGCCAGGGCGCTCAGCAGCTCAAATTGGTAGCTGGTCAGCACGCATTCCTCGCCGTCGAGGCGCACGATGCGCGCATCGCGGTCGATTTCAAGGCGGCCGAAGCGCCAGACGTTGGCTTTACCTGCCGCGCCGCTATTGCGCCGTCGCAAGATCGCGCGCAGCCGTGCCAGCAGTTCGCGCGGGTTGAAGGGTTTCGGCAGGTAATCGTCGGCACCCAATTCCAGGCCGACGATGCGGTCGGTTTCTTCGCCGCGCGCGGTGAGCATGAGGATGGGGATGTCGCTGCGCGCGCGGATTTGGCGGCAGACTTCAAATCCGTCGGCGTCGGGGAGCATGACGTCGAGGATGACGGCGTCAAAGGGCTCGTCGTTGAGTGCTGCGAGACCTTCGGTGGCGCTAGCGCGCGTGCTCGCTGAGAGGCCGCGATCGTTGAGATATTCGATGACCATCGCAGCGAGCGCTTGGTCATCTTCGATCATCAGGACGCGGGGGGACATTAGAGTGGATTCTACTTCTGCGAGCGACGAACCCGCAGCTGACTCCTCCCCCAGGCACAGATGGGCAAAGCCCAGGCTGTGCCTATCTTTGCGTCAGGAGGAGGAAGTTCGAGTCAGGCAGAGATCAACCGCGATGCCGCGCCGCGAGCTTTGCTAGCTCCGCGCGCTGCTCCGGCGTCAATACCTCCGCCGCATCGGCGATCGCTTGCACCAAGCGCTGCGACGCGGCTTCGGCGCGCTGCAGCTCGACGCGGCGCAGCTCTTCCAACTTGGCGCGATCGATCGTCGGTTGCGCGAGCAGTTCCATCACCGCCTTGCGCGCGTTGCGGTGCGCATCGCGCAGCGGCATCAGGTCGTTGACCGCGCTTTTCACGATCGCTTTCACTTGCGTGCGCTGAGCATCGGTGGCGTTGACTTTGTTTAGCACCCAATCGGTGGCGAACTCCGCGCGCTCGCCGGCGGCCTGCGGATCCATGGCGTGATGACCATGACCGCCGCCCCACCAACCATGCGCATGGGCGCGGCCACCGCAGCCGCTGGCAAGCGCGACGCCGCCCAGTGCGGCGGCCAAGCCTCCAATCAACAGCGGACGGCGCCAACGCGAGCGTTTCTTGTCGGAAGTTTCGGGGTTCGATGCATTCATAGAGCTTGTTTCCTTTTCAGTTGGCAATCGCAATGTCGCGACGCTGAGCAGGTTAAGGCGTAGGTGTTTCGCGCGTTTCTCGGTTGGGTAAAGTTATGTAAAGCTGAAGTATGCGACGTCGGATAGACCTTATACATATGCCTGGATACACCACTTAATTACGACCATATTGATTAATCCAATTATTCACTAACGAGTATCTATATTTTGTGCGTCGCACCAACGCCCGGTAGAATCCTCCGTCGTCAACGATTTGCGCAGATCAAGCCGAAGCGGGGCGCGCGCGAACTCTGATTCTTGGGCAATCACATGAAGCCGATACGCAGCATCCTTGTCGCCAACCGTAGCGAAATCTCCATTCGCGTCATGCGCGCGGCGGCGGAGATGGGCATACGCACCGTGGCGATCTACTCGAACGAAGACCGCTTTGCGCTGCATCGGTTCAAGGCGGACGAAAGCTACCTCGTCGGTGCCGGCAAGAAACCGATCCAGGCCTACCTGGATATCGAGGACATCATGCGCATCGCGCTGCAAGCGAAGGTCGATGCGATCCATCCCGGCTACGGGTTTCTCTCGGAGAATCCGGATTTCGCGCAAGCGTGCGCGAGGGCGGGCATCACTTTCATTGGCCCCAAGCCGGATGTGATGCGCCTGCTCGGCAACAAAGTCGCGGCGCGCGAACTGGCCCAGAAGGTCGGCGTGCCGGTCGTGCCGGCGACGAGCGCGCTGCCGCAGGATCTCGAGGCCGCCAAGAAACAGGCCGCGCAAGTGGGCTACCCGCTCATGCTGAAAGCGAGTTGGGGCGGCGGCGGGCGCGGCATGCGTGTGGTCGAAACCGAAAGCGATCTCGCGCCCGCGCTCGAAGTCGCGCGCCGCGAAGCCAAAGCCGCGTTCGGCAACGACGAGGTGTATCTGGAAAAACTGGTGCGACGTGCGCGCCACGTCGAAGTGCAGGTGCTCGGCGACACGCACGGCAATTTGGTGCATCTGTACGAGCGCGATTGCACCGTGCAGCGACGCAATCAAAAAGTGGTCGAGCGTGCGCCGGCACCCTATTTAAAACTCGATCAGCAGCAAGCGCTATGCGAGTCCGCACTGAAACTCGCGCGCGCGGCGAACTACACGCACGCCGGCACGGTCGAGTTCTTGATGGATGCCGACAGTGGCAACTTCTATTTCATCGAAGTCAATCCGCGCATTCAGGTCGAACACACGGTCACCGAAGAAATCACGGGCGTCGATATCGTCAAGGCGCAAATCCGCGTGAGCGAAGGTGTCCGCATCGGCGACGATAGCAACTTGCCGAAGCAAGCAGAGATCAGCATTAACGGCCACGCGCTGCAATGCCGCGTGACGACGGAAGACCCCGAAAACGGTTTCACGCCGGACTACGGCCGCTTGACCGCCTATCGCAGCGCGGCGGGCTTCGGCATCCGTTTGGATGGCGGCACCGCCTACGGCGGCGCGGTGATCACGCCGTACTACGATTCCCTGCTGGTGAAAGTCACCGCGTGGGGGCACACGCCGAGCGAGGCGATCGCACGGATGGATCGCGGCTTGCGCGAGTTCCGCATTCGCGGCGTGGCGAGCAATTTGCAATTCTTGGAAAACGTGATTCGCCATCCGCTATTCGCTTCCGGCGAATGCACTACGCGCTTCATCGACACCACGCCCGAGTTGATCCGCATCACCCCACGGCGCGACCGCGCGACGAAGCTGCTGCGCTTCATCGGCAATGTGGTGGTCAACGGCAATGCTGAGATGAAAGGGCGCAAAGCACCCGAAGGCGCGCTGCATGCGCCGCTGGTGCCGCATTACGATTACGCGCAACCTATTCCGCTTGGTACACGCGACAAACTTAAAGAACTCGGCGCCGAGAAATTCGCGCAGTGGATGAAAGCGCAGAAGCGCGTGTTCTTAACCGACACGACCATGCGCGACGCGCATCAGTCGCTCTTCGCCACGCGCATGCGCACGCGCGACATGCTACCCATTGCGCCCGCATACGCGCACCTCGCGCACAACTTGTTCTCGCTCGAGTGCTGGGGTGGCGCGACTTTCGATGTCGCGCTGCGTTTCTTAAAGGAAGATCCGTGGGATCGCCTTAGCCAACTGCGCGAAGCGATCCCGAACATCTTGTTCCAGATGCTGCTGCGCGCATCCAACGCGGTCGGCTACACCAACTATCCCGACAACGTCGTGCGCTTTTTCGTGCGACAAGCGGCGCAGCAGGGCGTCGATGTGTTTCGCGTGTTCGATTCGCTCAATTGGGTCGAGAACATGCGCGTGGCGATCGATGCGGTGCGCGAGAGCGGCGCGCTGTGCGAGGCGGCGATTTGCTACACCGGCGATCTGTTCGACGCCAAGCGGCCGAAGTACAGCTTGAAGTACTACGTCGACATGGCCAAGCAGCTCGAGCAAGCCGGCGCGCACGTGCTCGGCATCAAGGATATGGCCGGCGTGTGCCGCCCGCGCGCCGCGCACGCGCTGGTCAAGGCATTGAAAGAGGAGATCGCGCTGCCGATCCACTTCCACACCCACGACACCAGCGGCCTCAGCGCCGCGAGCGTGCTGGCTGCGGTGGAGGCGGGTGCGGACGCGGTCGATGGCGCGCTCGATGCAATGAGCGGGCTCACTTCGCAGCCCAATCTCGGCTCGATCGCCGCTGCGCTGCAAGGCTCCGAGCGCGACACCGGCGTGGATTTAGACGCGCTGCAATCCCTGTCGCGCTACTGGGAAGGCGTGCGCCGCTACTACGCGCCGTTCGAAGCGGACATGCGCGCCGGTACTTCAGATGTTTATCTGCACGAAATGCCCGGCGGCCAGTACACCAACTTGCGCGAGCAAGCGCGTGCCATGGGCTTGGAGCATCGCTGGGCGGAGGTTGCGAAGGCCTACGCGCAAGTGAATTTGCTGTTTGGCGATATCGTCAAAGTCACGCCGACATCGAAAGTCGTCGGCGACATGGCGCTCTACATGGTCGCGAACGATCTGAGTCCGGAAGCGGTGCGCGATCCGGGGCGCGAGATCGCCTTCCCCGATTCGGTCGTCTCCATGTTCAAGGGCGAACTCGGCTTTCCGCCTGATGGTTTCCCGAAAGATTTGACGAAGAAAATCCTCAAGGGTGCCGCGCCGATCGCCGGGCGCGCCGCCGCGTCCATGCCTGCGGCTGATTTGGAAGCAAAGCGCGCCGAAGCTGAGCAAGCCACCAGCCGCAAGATCGACGACAACGATCTCGCCTCGTACTTGATGTACCCGAAGGTGTACCGCGATTATGCCGAGCATGAGCGTGAGTACGAGGACGTCTCGGTGCTGCCGACCCCGACGTTCTTCTTCGGCATGAAAGACCGCGAAGAAATCGCCGTTGATATCGAACAAGGCAAGACCATGGTGATCGCCTTGCAAGGCCGCTCGGAAGTCGACGAGGAAGGCCAAGTGCGCCTCTTCTTCGAGCTAAACGGGCAATCGCGTCCGGTCCGCGTGCCGAAGGCGGGCATCGCCGCCAGCGCGAAGCAGCGCCAAAAAGCGCAAGAAGGCAACGCCAAACACATCGGTGCGCCCATGCCGGGTTCAGTCGTCACCGTCTCCGTCAAGCCGGGCCAAGCGGTGAAGAAGGGCGACCCGCTCGTCTCGATCGAAGCGATGAAGATGGAAACGATGCTGCGCGCCGAGCGCGATTGCTCGATCGCACAGGTGCACGTCAAGCCCGGGGAGGCGGTGACGGCGAAGGACTTGCTGATCGAGGTGTCGTAGATTCAGATTCTGAGCAGCGTGCGCGATTTTGGGTTTGTCGCTGCAAGAACCGTCGACCCTTCGTCAACCTGGTTGTATAACGCAGGGTGCAACGTTGCTTGCGTCCAGCGCCCAGTTCCAGGCGCAAAAAAACCCGCGACCGTGGCGGTCGCGGGACCAGGAACCTCGATACAAACAGGAGGAATGTACCGAGGAAAGTCTTGCGCGCTTAGGTTGCTAGCCGATTGTTAAGTGAAAATTAATGGGCTCTGCTCTCCGCTAAACAGACTATCCGGGGGAGACTGGTATGCGTCAATGGCACAAGTGGATTAGTCCAAATGTGCCATTGACGGCCGGACAACGTGCCGAGTGCGAGACAGCGGTCCTGGCTCGAACCAGTTTTGCCTTTTGTGCTCACGACCGCCATAGTTGCGCAGCAACGCCGCCATTGCCTGCCGCCCGCCGCCAAGCCCTCGCAAAATTCACTGAACAGCGGTCTTCTGCGGCCGCAATTCGCTCAAGAACCCGCGCATCGCCTCGCCCATTACCCAGTAGGCCTGCGGGTCCACGCCGCAACAAATAAGATGACCCGCGTTCGAATCGATCGCCACGACGCGCGCGCCAGAGATTAGTTTCGCCTGCTCGTCAAAATGCCTCGGCACGAAGAACCTATCGCTTGGGCTGTAAACAAACAGTGTCTTCGCTTTGACAGCGCGTAGCGCCGCACTCAAATCGCCGTTGAAGCCGGGCGTGGCTGCGACCGAACTGCGCTCGAACGACTTCGACAGGTAGTACAAATCTCGCATGTCTTGAACGCCGAGGTAAAAGCCCCACCAATCTTTGCGGAATTGGTCGAAGGCCTCTTTGGTCGGCATGTTAGCGTCCCACCAGGTGGCGGTGAAAAAGTTATGCACCAAACTCCACATCGCCGCGCCCGCGCAGTCGGTTGAGTTCTGGCTGTAGTCGCCGCCCTGCCAAGCGCCGCAGCTTTCGATCACGGATTGGATTTGAGTATTCCATAGACGTACATCGTTGCCGAGCAGCGCGCCACCGACGATCGGAATGATCCCATCCATGAACCCAGGGTGGCTTACGGCGAACTGGACGCTGTGGATCCCGCCGAGGGAGATACCGGTCACGGCAAGCAGATGCTTGATCCCGAGAGCCTCGGTCACGAGTTTGTGCTGCGCGTTGATCATGTCACGATGATTGTAGGCGGGGAAATTCATCTTCATCCCGCTATTGGTGGGGCTCGTGCTGTGGTCGAAGCCGACCTGCGTGTTGCCGAATTGATCTGGTGCGATGATGAAGTATTTGTCGGTGTCCAGGGCTTTGCCAGGGCCAATCATGCCGTCATAGCCATGATGATTGTCACCGAAACCGTGCAGCACGAGGATCGCGTTGTCCTTAGCCGCGTTCAGCTTGCCGTGCGTGACGTAAGAGATGCGCAGATTGGGGATCGAGCCGCCACCCTCGAACGTAAACTTACCGAGCTCGGCGATCGTGTGTTGCGGCGCGTCGGGGCCGTGGGCCGAAGCCAGCAAGGGGGCGAAAGCAAAGGCAACGACTGTCACAACTAAGCGAACCAAAAACATAGTATGTCCCTCCAGGTCTTTTGTTGGACTTCTCACTGCCGCAGCAGTGCCTTTATATCCAACAGCGCTTGCTTCTCGTTGAAGAAGGCGAGGCTGTAAATCTCGCGGATGTTGCCGTGTTGGTCGATTAAGTAAACCCGCGCCGGATGGTCGATGTCGCCCTTCGGCAACAGCTTGGTCCACTCATCGTAGGCCTTGAGCACCGGCTGGGTCTTCTCCGGCGATTCGCGCAAGAAGCGCCAGCCGCTCGCATCGGCATCAAACGTCGCCGCGTACTTTTGCAGCACATCCGCCGTGTCGGTCTTCGGATCGACCGTTACGGACAACATCTGCGCTTTACCGCCAAACAGGTCCTCCTGCTTTAACCCAGATTGCAGGGCGGACATTTGCTTTGAGATCAGCGGGCAAACGCCGGGGCAGGTGGTGAACACGAATGCGAGCAGAACCACTTTCCCCTGCTGCTCCGAAAGCCTGACCGCCCGGCCGGCGGGATCGAACAAGGTGAAATCCGGCGCGCGGGCGATGACCGAGAGCGATGGGTTGGCGGAGACGGCTTGATCGGCTTGTTCCGCCGTGCGCGCACCAAGCGCGTACAGCACAAGTAACGCCGCGAGGACTGTTCTCATTGTTCGAGTAGTCAGGCGTCGCAGGGCGGGTAGCGCGCAGCGTGCCGATCGTTCAGCGCGGTATCCCGCGCGGGCACGCTGCGCTTTGCCCATCCCACTACTGATGCCGTCATCCCGGCGAAAGCCGGGATCCAGGCTCTTGCGTACGTTCTCTCTGGGTTCCAGCTTCCGCCGGAATGACGCCAAGTTTAGATGCGCGGTGTCGTTCAGTTTCGGCAGCATCGATAGACCGCTAGTTCAACAGCATGTCATGCGGCAGCGCTGGGCCGTACGGCGGTTTGGAGAAATCGATGTTGAAGAACGGGTCGAGCTTCAACCGGCCGTCGCGGCCGATGTGCACCAACTGCAGTGCGTAGCGCCCCGAGAAATCGAAATTGACCGCGCCCGAATTGGTGAAGTACATGCGCTTGCCGTCGCCGGTCACGTGCATCATATTCGGCTGGACCACGCCCTGAATCGTGTCATGCAGCTTGATGTTGTCCGGTTGCGTGATGTCCCACGCCTGGATCTCGCCACCCGTGATGCAGCTCACGTACAGATACTTGTCGTCCGGCGATTGGCGCATGTCCGCCGGTGTGCAGGCGCCGGTTTCCGCCGCCTTGCGCGCGGCGAACTGGCCGTCGTCACGCATTTCGACCTTCCACAGCGAATTGGCGACGGGACTGTTGGTGTAACCATACTTGGCGCCCGGCTTCAGCATCCAGCGCACGTTGATCGAGAAGGGATCGACTTTGAGTTCTTGCAGGATCTTGCGCTCTTTCAAGTCCCAAACCAGCAGCGTGTCGGAGAAGGTCTTCGGGTCCCACTTGTCGGGCGTCTGCACGTAGGTGGTCTGTGGTGCCCAACTGCCGCTGATCATGCGGTTGAATTCAGGTTTGACGACGGTCTCGTAGACGCTGTTGGGCGTCTTGTGCGCGGCGATGAATTCGCCGTCGTTGGTGAACTCCGCGAGCCCGCCCGGTCCCTTGCCGTCGGGGCCGGACGCCATGCTGATCAAGATGCGCCCTGGAATCGCGTACGGCGTGTGCGGTCCGGTCATGCCGCTCAGCTCGACGATGTTGGAGATGGTGCGGATGAGCTTCGGTTTGGTGGCGTCTTGGCTGACGTCGAAGATGAACACCCGGTTGCTCACCAGCCCGGCCGCCCAGATCTTAGTGCGGTCATCGGAGAAGCCGATGTGGTGCGCGCCGTCGTTACTTCCACCGACGCCGACTTTGCTCAACACCTGCCCGTAAGTCATCGAAGCGGGATTGACGTCGACCACGGCGAGATAGTCATCGCCGCCGACCGAGGCCGCCGGAATCGCCCAGACGTACATCACTTTCTCCTGCTGCTTGAGCGACTTTACATAAGGCGAGATGCACGTCTCTGCGGCGGCGTTACCGCATGAAAGGGCAAGTAGGGCGGTTGTAACGAGGCTGCCAAATCGAAGTTCCATTGCGCTCTCCTCTTCTACCGGTGATGGGTTGAGGCCGTGCAAGTTCTTACGGCGGCGAAACACCAAGCGAACTTGGATGCTATT
>CAZAWU010000118.1:0-1785 GCA_964488915.1 uncultured Burkholderiales bacterium | reverse complement strand
CGAAAACAAACTCCCGCGGCGAGGAAGGCGCCGCGGGAGCTGGGACCCGATACAACAAGCTTATCCAGTTGACTACAAACGCGCGAGGCTGAGCATCTCGGCGTTGCCCAGCCAGGCCTTGTCGAGCAGCTGTTGCGCCGCGCTCGCCCCGGCATTGTCACCGCGCTGCTTGTAGACTTCGCGCAAGCCGTACAGCGCCCAACCGTTGTTCGGTGCGCGCGCCAGGCTCGCGCGGAACGTTTGCTCGGCCTTGTCTAGATCGCCGGCGAGCAGTTGCACCGCGCCGAGCGATTGACGGATCGGGTAGTACCAGTACGGCGGCTCGTTGTAGGAGATCGTGTCGGAGATCTGCACCGCCGTCTCGAAGTGCTTGATCGCCGCCGGCAAGTCTTTGCTCGCTTGCGCGATGCGCGCGTGAATGATGTTCTGCGCTACTTGCAACACCTCCTTGGCTGGCACGCCGCCGGAGATGAGATTGGATAAATCCGCTGTCTGCTCCATCTTGGCGATCGCATCGGCTTCCGCGCGCGCGCCGGCTGCATCGCCTGCCATCGCCGCGCCGACGCCGCGCGCGTAGCGCCACATCGCTTGCACGTACGGGAATTCGCCGCCGGGATCGGGCAGCGCGAGGATCGTCTTCGCGTCGCTAAACTGCGCGTGCGCGAAGTACGGCGCCGCCTTGATCGGCTGCACCCAAGTGATGTTGCGCACCGCCGCCTCGGAGACGACGCGCTCGAGTTTGTTGGCGGAGTCGATTACCGTCGCGCCGTCGCCCGCCATCTGCGCCGAGACCATAAGCGAATGCACGTTGTGCGGGTAGTAGCCTTGTGGGTAGACGCCGACCGGGGCCGCGCGCTGGATGTAGTCTTCGTCGGCGATCACCGCCAAGCGATTGGCTTCGATTGCCTCCTTGTACATGCCGACGCGGAAGAAGGTGTGAAAGGGCATGTGGACGATATGCCCCGCCCCCGGCATCAAAGCCGCCAAGCGTTCGGCGTGCGGCACCGCGCGCTTGGGATCGCTCGAAGCTTCGGTCATGTGAATGTAATAGTGAATGGCGCCGGGATGATCGGGTGAGCGCTGCAGCACTTTTTCCAGCAGCGCCATGATTTCCGCGGTGCGGCCCTTGGGCTGCGAGCCCGCCGCTTCCCAGTAGTCCCACGGCTGCAAATCCATCAGCGCTTCGGTGTACTGCATCGCGATCTGGTCGTCTTCGGGAAACTGAGCCGCGACTTTCTGCATCGCCTCCGCGTAGGCTTTGTCGAACGGTGCGCGGTCTTGTGGTGCTTCTTTCGCGTAGCGGGTATTGATTGCCTCGATCAACGCGCGCTCCTTCGGCGTGACTTTGCTGGCGAGCGCCAACGCTTTGGTCGCCGCCTCATAGGCAGGCGCGGCGGAGGCGGCATCCATTCCCGCGTTGATGTTCGGGCCCAGCACCAGCGCTTCACCCCAGTAGCACATCGCGCATTCGGGATCGAGCGTGCGCGCCTTGCGGAACGAACGCACCGCTTCCAAGTGATTGAATGCGTAAGCCAGGCGCAAGCCTTGGTCGAAGAACTTCTGCGCCTCAGCATTCGAGGTGCTGACCGGATAGTGCATGGTGCCGAGGTCATTAGCCAACAGCGGATTGGCGTCCGCGTGCGCGATCGACTCGGCGTCCGGCACCGCGTTGCTGAACGGGCCGATCTCGGTTTTCTTGGGCGCGTTCGCCGCCTCTTCGCGCGCCTGCGCCAGACGGAAGAACGTCTTGTACTTCGGGCCGGCATATTGCGGCAGGCAGAACGG
>CAZAWU010000117.1:8716-12630 GCA_964488915.1 uncultured Burkholderiales bacterium | reverse complement strand
TCTCGCGCGTGGTGGCGCCGCGCTTTTGGGGCGGCGTGATTTCCATGCCGCTGCTGGCGGCGATGTTCAGCGCCATCGGTGTGTTCGGCGCCTACATTGTCGGCGTGGTCATTATCGGCATCGACAACGGCGCGTTCTGGTCGCAAATGCAGGCGGCAGTCGATTTCCGCTACGATATTGTCAACGGCGTCATCAAGAGCATCATCTTCGGCGTGGCCGTGTCCGCCATCGCCGTATTCGAAGGCTTCGCCGCGCCGCCGACGGCGGAAGGCGTATCCGGCGCCACCACCCGGACGGTGGTCAGTTCGTCGCTGGTGATCTTGGCGCTCGATCTGGTGCTGACGGCGTTTATGCTGCGGGGTTGGCGATAGTGCGCGCGGACGCGTTCTGCGGGTTTCGAAAGGTGGATCTATGGCGCGCTCGGCGCTGAATTTTTGGGTTGGTGTGTTCGTGCTCGGTGGCTTCGCCGCGCTCTTGGTGCTCGCGCTCAAAGTCGGCAATCTCGGCTCCGACGGCGTGCGCGATCCCTACTTGGTCAAAGCTCACTTCAGCAATATCGGCGGCTTGAAGGAAAGCGCACCTGTGCGCAGCGCCGGCGTGCTGGTCGGGCGCGTGGCGCAGATCCGTTTCGACAATAAGCGCTACGACGCCGAGGTGACGCTCGAGCTGGACAAGCGCTATCAGTTCCCGACTGATACTTCGGCCTCGATTTTGACTTCGGGCATCTTGGGCGAAAACTACATCGGCCTCGACGGCGGCGGCGACGAGGTTATGCTAAAGAGCGGCGACGAGCTCAAGCTCACGCAATCCGCCGTCGTGCTCGAGCAAGTAATTGGCCAGTTCCTCTACAGCAAAGCTCAGGAAGGCGCGCCCCAAAAGCCGCAATAGGATTTTCTGTAACTCTCTGACGAAATAAGACATTTCAGTACAATCGTCAACTTTGCCCGGCAGTGCTACGTTGATCGATGACATGGAGGTCGCTCATGACGGTTAGGTTCTTTTCTAAATTTCTCGCGGCGCTCGCGGTCGCACTGGCGGCGAACTACGCCTCGGCGCAGTCTGCACCGGATGCGCTGATCAAGACCGTCGCGGAGGACGTGCGCGCGCTCATCAAACAAGATAAAGATCTGCAGGCGGGCGACATCAACAAGATCAATGCGCTGATCGAGGAGAAAGTGTTCCCCAACTTGAACTTCGCCAAGACCACGCGCTTGGCGGTGGGCAAGAGCTGGACGCAAGCCAGTCCCGAGCAGCGTGAAGCGCTGATCAAGGAGTTCCGCAGCTTGCTGGTGCGCACCTATGCCACTTCGCTGCGCCAGTTTCGCGATCAGCAGATCGAGTACAAGCCGCTGAGCATCGGCCCGAGCGATACCGACGTGCTGGTGCGCACCAACGTCATTCAAAGCGGTCAGCAGCCGGTCGGCGTCGACTACCGCGTCGAGAAAGGCGCGGACGGCTGGAAGGTGTACGACATCATCGTCGACGGCGTCAGCCTGGTGACAACCTATCGCGGCGAGTTCAACGAGCGTGTGCGCCAAGGCGGCATCGACGGCTTGATCAAGGCGCTGGCCGACAAAAACAAAGCCGGCCGCGGCTAAGCAGATGGTGCGTGCCGACAATGAACGCATCGCCATCGAAGGCCCGATCTCGATGGATAACGCGCGCGCCCTGCTCGAAGGCGCGCTCGCTCAGTTCCGCTCGCCACAAACAGTGATTGATCTGGCCGCCGCGACGGAGATCGATTCCTCCGCCGTCGCCCTGCTGCTGGAGTGGCGGCGCGAAGCGCAGCGGCGCAACATCGATTTGCGCGTGGAGAACGCACCGGCGAGCGTCAAGTCGCTCGCACAGCTCTACGGCGTGAACGAGCTTTTGGGCGCGGTCTAAGTCCGCGCAGTGCGTCCGGGAATCCCGTAAACTGCGCGAGATCCGGATTCCGAAGCTCGCAATTTGACCCCCGCCGTTTCCATTCGTGGCGCGCAAAAGCGCTACCGCGCCGTACACGCGTTGCGCGGCGTCGATCTCGATATCGAACAAGGTGAATTCTTCGCGCTGCTCGGGCCGAACGGCGCCGGCAAAACCACGCTCATCAGTCTGCTCGCGGGCTTGACGCGGCCGGACGCCGGCACGCTGCAAGTGCTCGGGCACGACGTGGTCAGCGACTATCGCGCGGCGCGCCGCTTGCTCGGGGTGGTGCCGCAGGAACTGGTATTCGATCCGTTCTTCACCGCGCGTGAGATGCTGCGAATTCAGTCCGGCTACTTCGGCTTGCGCCACAACGACGCTTGGATCGACGAGCTGCTGCAGCGTTTGCATCTTTCCGACAAAGCCAACGCCAACATGCGTGCGCTCTCGGGCGGTATGAAGCGACGCGTGCTGGTGGCGCAGGCCCTGGTGCACAAGCCGCCGGTGATCGTGTTGGACGAACCGACTGCCGGTGTAGACGTTGAACTGCGGCAAGTCCTGTGGGAATTCATCCGCGAGCTGAACAGCCAAGGCCACACGATTTTGCTGACCACGCACTATCTGGAAGAGGCCGAATCGCTGTGCAAGCGCGTGGCCATGCTAAAACAGGGTAGCATCGTTGCGCTCGACACCACGGACAACTTGCTGGCGCGCTTTCACGCCAAACAGCTGCACCTGAGTCTGGACCGCGAAGCGCTGCCGCCTGCCCTGAGCGCCATGCTCGCCACGCAGGACAAGAACAAATTTGTGCTCAACTTGAGCGACTACTTCGCGCTCGAAACCGTGATGCAAGAGCTGCGCAAAGCGGGCGCCAACGTGCTGGAGATGGAGCTGGTACAGCCGGACCTGGAAGAAGTGTTTGTTACCATCATGCGCGAGCAATAGCAGCGCACAGCTAACGCCTCATGGCCTCCTCGTCTATTACCAAGCAAGCGCCTGTCAATCACCAAGGCCCAGTATCGATTATTCCTTCAGATCCAATAAGATCTTCTGGCTTCTACACCCTACTGTATAAGGAATTGCTACGCTTCTGGAAGGTCAGCTTTCAAACCTTGGTCGCGCCGCTGCTGACCACGCTGCTTTACCTTTTAATCTTTTCGCACGTGATGCGCGGCAAGGTGGAAATGTTTCCCGGCGTGGCTTATGCCAACTTTCTCATTCCCGGTTTGATGATGATGGCGATGATCCAAAACGCCTTTGCCAACACTTCATCGAGCCTGACGCAGTCGAAGATCACCGGCAATATCGTCTTCGTGCTGCTGCCGCCGCTGTCGCACGTGGAAATTTTCGCCGCTTACGTCTGCGCGGGCATCGTGCGCGGTGTGTTGGTGGGCGTGGGCATTTGGCTGGCGACCATGTGGATTTATCCGACGACGCCGCAACACCCGTTCTGGATCTTGGCGTTCGCGTTGTGCGCAACCGCCTTCGCAGGTGCGCTGGGCGTGATTGCGGGTATCTGGGCGGACAAGTTCGATCAAATGGCGGCGTTCCAAAACTTCATCATCACACCGCTGACTTTCTTGGCCGGCGTGTTCTATTCGATTCATTCATTGCCCGCGTTTTGGCAGAAACTGTCGCACCTGAACCCGTTTTTCTACATGACGGACGGGTTCCGCTACGGTTTCTTTGATCATGCGGACGTCTCGCCTTGGGTGAGCCTCGCGTTTGTCGCCGCGTCCGCGCTGGCGCTGTCATTGGTCGCCGTGGAAATGCTGCGGCGTGGATACAAACTCAGACATTAGAGATTGCGACATCATGGTTCGACCCGAAGACGTTAAACGTTACATCCAAGAAGGTCTCGACTGCACGCATCTGGAAGTCTCCGGCGACGGACAGCATTTCGAAGCCGTCATCGTTAGCGCCGCGTTCGCCGGCAAAAGCAAAGTCGCGCAGCATCAGATCGTCTACAAGGCGCTCGGCGATCGTATGCGTGAGGAGATTCATGCGCTGTC
>CAZAWU010000117.1:0-8616 GCA_964488915.1 uncultured Burkholderiales bacterium | reverse complement strand
AGATCGTCTACAAGGCGCTCGGCGATCGTATGCGTGAGGAGATTCATGCGCTGTCCATGCAGACGCTGACGCCGGAGCAGTGGGCGGCGCAGGACAAGCGCTGAGCAGTGGACAAACTCGCCATCCAAGGGGGGGCCCCGCTTTCCGGCGAAGTCGCAGTCTCCGGCGCGAAGAACGCCGCGCTGCCGATCCTGTGCGCCGGTTTGCTCACTGCCGAGCCACTCATCGTCAGCCATGTTCCGGATCTGCGCGATGTGGCCACCAACATCAAATTGCTGCAAGTCATGGGAGCGCGCGTGCAACGCGACGGCGACAAAGTCATCGTCGACGCCGGCAAAGTAAGCGAACTGGTCGCGCCGTACGATTTGGTGAAAACCATGCGCGCGTCTGTGCTGACACTCGGACCCTTGACAGCGCGTTTCGGCGAAGCGCGGGTGTCGTTGCCCGGCGGTTGCGCCATCGGCTCGCGCCCAGTCGACCTGCACATCAAAGGTCTGCAAGCGATGGGGGCGGAGATCGCGATCGAGCACGGCTACATGCACGCCAAGGCCAAGCGCCTCAAAGGCGCGCGCATTTTTTTCGACACGGTCACCGTCACCGGCACCGAGAACTTGATGATGGCCGCCGCGCTGGCGGAGGGTAAAACCGTGCTGGAAAACGCCGCGCGCGAGCCCGAAGTGGTCGATCTGGCGAATTGTCTGAGCGCCATGGGCGCGAAGATCGAGGGCCATGGCAGCGACATCATCACTGTACACGGCGTTAAAGAGCTCCACGGCGCCAACTACCGCGTCATGCCAGACCGCATCGAGGCCGGGACGTTTCTGGCCGCAGCGGCGGCGACCGGCGGCAACATCACCGTCACCGACGTGCGTGCCGAAATTTTGGATGCCGTGCTCGATAAGCTGCGCGAAGCCGGCGCAAACGTGAAAGTCCATTCCGACGCCATCACGCTCTCCGTGCGAGGTCGTCCCAAAGCCGTAAACGTGCGTACCGCGCCATACCCTGGCTTCGCCACCGACATGCAAGCGCAGTTCATGGCGCTCAACGCCATCGCCGCAGGCACCGGCGTGATCACCGAAACGATTTTTGAGAACCGCTTCATGCACGTGCAAGAGCTGCGCCGCCTCGGCGCGCAGATTGACATACAAGGCAACACCGCAGTCGTGCGCGGCGTCGACAAACTCGAAGGCGCGACCGTTATGGCCACGGATCTGCGCGCCTCCGCGTGCCTGGTGATCGCCGGACTCGCTGCACAAGGCGAAACCATCATCGACCGGATCTATCATTTGGATCGCGGCTACGAACGCATCGAGCAAAAGCTCTCGAAGCTCGGCGCGCAGATACGGCGCGTGCAGTAGCCGCGCGGTGCCAACGTCTGCTTGCGTCTGCTCCAGAAACTGACGCGTGAGCTGAGAGCAGAGGCGCTGCTGCACGGTTCGTGCACACTTGCGCGTCAATGTGTCCAGGCGATCCGGTAAAATACGAGCCTTTCGCGCTGCCCGCGCTTCGCTCGTGCCAATCACCCTCGCTCTCTCCAAAGGTCGCATCTTCGACGAAACGGCGCCGCTGCTCAAAGCGGCTGGCATCGCTGCGGCTGAAGATCCGGAGACTTCGCGCAAACTCATCATCGGTACCAACCGGCCCGATGTGCGCATTGTCATCGTGCGCGCGACCGATGTGCCGACCTACGTGCAATACGGCGCGGCGGACGTCGGCGTCGCCGGCAAGGATGTGCTGATGGAGCACGGCGGCGATGGTTTGTACCAGCCGCTGGACTTGGGCATCGGTGTGTGCAAGCTGATGGTCGCCGTGCCCGCCGGCTTCGACTACGCGGCAGCGGTGGGGCGCGGCGCGCGGCTTAAGGTGGCGACCAAGTATTTGGACACGGCGCGCAAACACTTCGCTCAGAAGGGCATGCACGTCGATCTCATCAAACTGTACGGCTCGATGGAGTTGGCGCCGCTTACAAAGCTCGCCGATGCGATCGTCGATTTGGTGAGCACCGGCAATACGCTGCGCGCGAACAACCTGGTCGCGGTGGAAGAGATCGCGCACATCAGTTCGCGTTTGATCGTCAACCGCGCAGCGATGAAACTAAAGCGCGACGGCATCCAAGCGCTGGTGGACGCGTTCAACAAGGCGGTGCAAAGCAATGCCTGAGATGCGGCGGCTTTCGACCGCGCAAGCGGATTTCGATGCGCAACTCGCGGCGCTGACCGCGTTCGAAACGGCGCAGGACGATAGCGTCGATCAAACCGTCGCCGCCATTCTCTCCGACGTGCGCAAACGCGGCGATGCGGCGGTGCTGGAGTACACCGCGCGTTTCGACGGCTTGCAAGTTGCCGATATGCGCGCGCTGGAACTGAGTGCCCGAGAACTGCGCGCCGCACTGGATGGTCTGGTGCGTGAAGATCGCGCGGCGCTGGAAGCGGCGGCGGAGCGCATCCGCGCCTACCACGTAAAGCAGCTTGCGAGTTCGTGGCAATACACCGAAAGTAACGGCACGGTGCTCGGGCAGCAAGTCACGCCGTTGGATCGCGTAGGTCTGTACGTGCCCGGCGGCAAGGCGGCGTATCCGTCGTCGCTGCTGATGAACGCCACGCCCGCGAAAGTGGCGGGCGTGGGTGAAGTGATCATGGTGGTGCCCACACCGCGCGGCGAGAAGAATCCGCTCGTGCTCGCCGCTGCAGCGATCGCCGGCGTCGATCGCGTCTTTAGCATTGGCGGCGCGCAAGCCGTGGGCGCGCTCGCCTACGGCACCGAGACGGTGCCGCAAGTAGACAAGATCGTCGGGCCGGGGAACAAGTTTGTCGCGGCAGCGAAGCGGCGCGTGTTCGGCGTGGTCGGCATCGACATGATCGCCGGGCCATCGGAGATTTTGGTGATCTGCGACGGCGCGACGGAACCCGATTGGGTGGCGATGGATTTGTTTTCGCAGGCCGAGCATGACGAGATCGCACAGGCGATATTGCTGTGTCCCGATGCCGCCTACATCGAGCGCGTGGCGGCGAGTATGGACAAGCTGCTCGCCGCGATGCCGCGTGCGGATATCATCCGCGCCTCGCTGCGTAACCGCGGCGCGCTCATTCAGACACGCGATCTCGACGAGGCTTGCGCCATCGCTAACCGCATCGCGCCGGAGCATTTGGAATTATCGGTGGCGCAGCCCGAAGCGTTGGCGCAGAAGATCCGCCACGCCGGGGCGATCTTCATGGGACGCTACAGCTCGGAGGCGCTGGGCGACTACTGCGCGGGGCCGAATCACGTGCTGCCCACTTCCCGCAGCGCGCGCTTTTCCTCGCCGCTGGGCGTCTACGATTTCCAGAAGCGTTCCAGCATCATCCACGTCTCGCGTGCGGGGGCGCAGAGCTTAGGACCGCTTGCGGCGCGCTTGGCCGATGGCGAAGGATTACCTGCGCATGCCGCCTCGGCCCGGTACAGGCAGTAGGATGGTTCGATTCGTAAGATCCAGTCGAATTACTGAAACGATATATGCCATAGTATATGAAAGCGCTATTCGCGCCCGCGTCGACGAAAAACAACGATGAATAACCCCCTCATCCGCCCTGAGATCGCTGCGCTTTCCGCCTATCACGTCCCGCCGAGCAAGGGCATGGTCAAGCTCGACGCGATGGAGAATCCGTACACACTGCCACTCACAACGCGGCAGGAAATTGCGAGGGTGCTGGCGGAGGTGCCGATCAATCGTTATCCGGATGCCGGTGCGGCGGAACTCAAGACGGCCCTGCGCGCTGCGATGCAGATTCCCGCGGACGCGGAGATTCTGCTTGGCAACGGTTCGGACGAGATCATTCAGATCATCGCGCTGGCCGTGGCTAGACCCGGCGCAGTAATGCTGGCTCTCGAGCCGAGTTTCGTCATGTACAGGATTTGCGCCGCCTACGCGGGTATGCGCTACGCGGAAGTGCCGCTCAATGCCGATTTCAGCCTGGATCGCGCGGCCACACTCGCCGCCATCGAGGCGCAGCGTCCGGCGGTGACGTTCATCGCTTACCCGAACAATCCGACCGGCACGTTGTTCGATGCGGACGCGCTGCGCGAAATTATCGCTGCCGCGGCGCCAGGCCTGGTTGTGATCGACGAGGCCTATTTCGCGTTCGCTGGCAAGAGTTTCTTGCCGGAACTGGCGCGTCACGAGAATCTGGTGGTGATGCGTACCGTTTCCAAGCTCGGACTAGCGGGGATCCGGCTGGGTTTTGTGTGCGGTAACGGCTACTGGATCGACGAATTCGACAAGCTGCGCATGCCCTACAACATTAACTCGCTGACACAAGCGGTAGCGACCCACCTGCTGCGTAACCCCTGCGCCTTGTACGAGCAAGCGGAGGCCATCACGCTGGCGCGCGGCCAGCTTGCCGCTGAGTTGTCCCGCCTGCCGGCAATCACGGCGTTTCCCAGCGCAGCCAACTTCATCCTATTCCGCGTCTCGGGCGCCACCAGAGTGTTTGACGCGCTAAAGCAACGTGGTATATTGGTCAAGAATCTGAGCAACGCGCACGCCTTACTAAACGATTGCATCCGGGTGACGGTCAGTACCCCCGAAGAAAACCAGCAATTCCTCTCCGCGCTGAAGGCCTCTCTTTAACTTCTCCCTTACTTCCTAAGCCCGTCGTTGCACACTCGCCGCTTTCCCGCGGTTCCGCATGCGCGAAGCCTCTATCAGCCGTAACACCCTGGAAACGCAGATTTCCGTCAATCTGAATCTGGACGGCAGCGGCCGCGCGCAGCTTGCCAGCGGTGTAGCGTTTCTGGATCACATGCTCGATCAGATCGCGCGCCACGGCGCCATCGATCTGAAGG
Source organism: uncultured Burkholderiales bacterium (assembly GCA_964488915.1). Taxonomy (GTDB): domain Bacteria; phylum Pseudomonadota; class Gammaproteobacteria; order Burkholderiales; family JALYOK01; genus CADEHE01. Next base: position 3,795 of record CAZAWU010000117.1, on the reverse strand, counting down.
TCGAAGCCAAGGGCGATCTGCACATCGATGCGCATCACACCGTCGAGGATGTCGGTATCACGCTTGGCCAAGCGCTCGCCAAAGCGGTTGGTGACAAGAAAGGCATCCGGCGCTACGGGCATGCGTACGTACCGCTCGATGAAGCGCTTTCGCGCGTGGTCATCGATCTTTCCGGCCGGCCCGGTCTCGAGTTCCACTGCGAGTTCGCGCGTGCGCGCGTGGGCGAGTTCGATGTCGATCTGGTGCATGAGTTTTTTCAGGGCTTCGTCAATCACGCGCAAGCCACCGTGCATATTGACAACTTGCGCGGCGAGAACGCGCATCACCAAGCCGAAACGATTTTCAAGGCGTTCGGGCGCGCGCTGCGCATGGCGTGTGAGCTGGATCCGCGCGCGGCGGGCAGTCTGCCTTCCACGAAAGGCGCTTTGTAGCCGTCATGTTCGCGCTGGCTGTATGAATCAAATCGCCGTGGTGGACTACGGGATGGGCAATCTGCGCTCGGTAGCTAAAGCCCTCGAGCATGTGGCGCCGCGGGCGCGCGTCGTCATCAGTGCCGACGCACAAACCATGCGCAACGCCGACCGCGTCGTGTTTCCCGGCCAAGGCGCGATGCCCGACTGCATGCGCGAGCTGGACTCGCGCGGTTTGCGCGAACCGGTGCTGGAAGCGGCGGCGAGCAAGCCGTTCCTCGGCCTGTGCATTGGCTTGCAAATGCTGTTCGAATTTTCCGAGGAAGGCGACACACCGGGTTTGGGCTTCTTTGCCGGCGGCGTGGTGCATTTTCGCAGTGCTGATATGCACGATGCGCAAGGCAACAAGCTCAAAGTTCCGCACATGGGCTGGAACCAGGTTTACCAATCAAAGCGGCACGCGCTGTGGCAGGGAATCGAGGATGGCGCACGCTTTTACTACGTGCATAGCTACCACGTGCAGCCGCAAGACGCGAGTTTGCGCGCAGGCTACAGTGAATATCCGCACGCTTTTGCCTGCGCAGTCGCGCGCGAGAACTTGTTCGCCGTGCAGTTTCATCCCGAAAAGAGCCAAGCAGCGGGCTTGCGCCTGCTGGAAAACTTCGTCAGTTGGAATCCGCAGTAGGTGGAGGCACTGTGATCCTCATTCCCGCGATTGACATCAAAGACGGCCGCTGCGTGCGTTTGCAGCAAGGCGACATGAATAAGTCGACGATCTTCTCCGAAGATCCATCCGCCATGGCCAAGCACTGGCTCGATCTAGGGGCGCAGCGCATCCACTTGGTCGACCTCGACGGTGCGGTGGCGGGCAAGCCGAAGAACGAGCCAGCCATCCGCAAGATCGTCGAAGTCATCGCCGGGGAAGTGCCGCTGCAGTTGGGCGGTGGTATCCGCGACATCGAGACTTGCGAGCGCTATCTCGACGACGGTATCGATTACGTCATCCTCGGCACCGCCGCAGTCAAGAATCCTGGCCTGCTGCACGAAGTGTGCGACGCCTTCCCTGGCCACGTCATGGTGGGACTCGACGCCAAAGACGGCAAAGTCGCGATCGACGGCTGGTCGAAGATGACTGGTCACGATGTGGTCGATCTGGCCAAGAAGTATCAAGACTACGGCGTCGAAGCGGTGATCTACACCGATATCGGCCGCGACGGCATGCTAAGCGGCGTGAACGTCGACGCCACGGTACGCCTAGCGCGCGAACTGGTAATCCCAGTGATTGCCAGCGGCGGCATCAAGAGCTTGGATGACGTCAAAGCGCTATGCGCGGTGGAAAGCGAAGGCATCATGGGCGCCATTACCGGGCGCGCGATTTACGAAGGCACACTCGACTTTGCCGCGGCGGTGAAGATGGCGGAGCGGGTGGATGCTTAGGTTTGTGAAAAGCAAAACGTAAAATGTGAAAAATGAACGTCGCGTGGCCGACGTTTCACTCTTCACGTTTCATTTCTCCCCCCAAGCATGCTTGCCAAGCGCGTCATCCCCTGCCTAGACGTGGACCGCGGCCGCGTCGTCAAGGGCATCAACTTCGTTGGCTTGCGCGATGCCGGCGATCCGGTCGAGGTTGCCAAGCGCTATGACGCGCAGGGTGCCGACGAAGTCACTTTTCTCGACATCACGGCCAGCTCGGATGATCGCGGCTTGATCATTCCGATCATCGAGCACGTAGCCGAACAAGTGTTTATTCCACTCACCGTCGGCGGTGGCATCCGCAAGGTTGAGGATGTGCGCACCCTGCTCAACGCCGGGGCCGACAAGGTGAGCATCAACACCGCTGCCGTGCAGAACCCGCAACTAGTAGCCGACGCCGTCGCCAAAGTAGGTTCGCAGTGCATCGTCGTGGCAATCGACGCCAAGCAAGTCGCCCCTGAACCCGCGCCGCGCTGGGAGGTTTTCACCCACGGCGGCCGCAAAGCCGCTGGGATCGATGCGATAGAATGGGCCAAGCAGGTCGTCGCGCTCGGGGCGGGCGAGATACTACTCACAAGTATGGATAGAGATGGTACGCGGGCCGGGTTTGACAATACACTCCTACGCCGAGTATGTGATGCGGTCGATGTTCCCGTGATCGCAAGCGGCGGGGTCGGCACCCTTCAGCATTTGGCCGATGGGGTGCTGAAAGGGGGGGCGGACGCGGTATTGGCGGCCAGTATCTTTCACTATGGCGAGCACACCGTGGGTGAAGCCAAACGCTTTATGGCCGCGCAAGGCATCGAGGTGCGGCTATGACGGCTGCCCAAGACCAGGCCTGGTTGGAGCAGGTCAAGTGGGACGAGCGCGGGCTGGTGCCTGCTATCGCCCAAGACGCGTTTTCCGGCATGGTGCTGATGGTGGCGTGGATGGATCGGGCTGCATTGGCACAGACCGCCGCCAGCGGCGAAGCGACTTATTTTTCCCGTTCGCGCGGCAAGCAGTGGCGCAAGGGTGAGGAATCGGGCCATACCCAGCATGTGCGCGAGATCCGCTTGGATTGCGACAACGACGTGGTGCTCTTGAAAGTTGAACAAGCCGGCGGGATCGCCTGTCACACGGGCAGAGCGCGCTGCTTCTTCCAAAAGTTTGAAGGCGGGCGCTGGGTAACGACTGAGACCGCGCTGAAGGCGCCGGAGCAGATATACAAATGATCGACGCCGACATCCTGGAGCGGCTGGCGGATACCCTGGAGGCGCGCAAAGGCGCGGACCCTGCCAGTTCGTACGTCGCGAGCCTACTCAAAAAGGGAACGGATGCGGTGCTCAAGAAGGTCGGCGAGGAAGCAACCGAGGTCGTTTTAGCCGGAAAGGGTGGTGATAAACTAGCTTTGGTGCGTGAAACGGCCGACTTGTGGTTTCACACGCTCGTCGTGCTGGCGCATGCCGGGCTGCGGCCCAACGACGTGCTCGCCGAATTGGCGCGGCGCGAAGGTATTTCGGGGTTGGATGAGAAGGCCGCGCGGGCGAAGCGTTGACTGGCATGAAAACAGACCCAAACTGCGTCTTCTGCAAGATCGTCGCCGGGCAGATCCCGAGCAAGAAGGTGTACGAGGATAGCGATGTGCTGGCGTTTCACGACATTCATCCGGTCGCGCCGGTGCATTTCTTGATCGTGCCGAAGGAGCATGTGGCGTCGCTCGCCGAATGCGACGCCTCGCACACTGCGCTGTTGGGAAAGATCTTGCTGCTGACGGCGCGCTTGGCTAAAGAGCAGGGCTTGGCGGACGGCTACCGCACGCTGATCAATACCGGCAGAGGTGGGCATCAAGAGGTGTTTCACCTGCATATGCACGTAATCGGCGGCGGTGAGCGCGTGGCGCGCATGAGTGAAACACTAAAACAGTTGTAGT
>CAZAWU010000116.1:9824-12661 GCA_964488915.1 uncultured Burkholderiales bacterium | reverse complement strand
CCGGCGCCACGGGCATGTCGGCGGCGGTGACGGCAGCGCACCACGGCCTCGATGTGTTGGTCGTCGAGAAAGAAGCGCGCTACGGCGGCACCACCGCACGCTCCGGGGGCTGGTTGTGGATACCCGGCACGCGGCTGGCGACGGAGCAAGGCATCCAGGAGCCGCCCGGCGCGGCGAAGGCGTACCTCAAGCACGAGGCCACCACGCATTTCAACGAGAGGCGCGTCGATGCTTTCATAGAGAACGGCCCGAAAGCCGTCGACTTTTTTACCCGCAATACTTGCGTGCAGTTCGACATGCCTGCCGTGTTCCCCGACTATCACGCGGAAGAAGTCGGTGGACAGCCGGGCGGGCGCTCCATGGTCACGCGCCCATTCGATGGCCGCGAGTTGGGTGCGCGCATCAAGCAGCTTGGCTCCCCTCTGCCGGAGTTGACGGTGTTCGGCATGATGCTCGGTTCCGGCCCCGAGATCCGCCACTTCATGAAGGCGTTCAAGTCGCTCACTTCGTTCATTTACGTGGCGAGGCGGCTGAGCAAACATTTTTTCGACGTCATGCTGCATGGCCGCGGCATGACGCTCACCAACGGCAACGCCCTCGCCGGGCGGTTGGCGAAAGCGGCCATGGATCGCAACGTGCAAGTCTGGTTGTCGTCGCCGGTCAAGAAGCTGGTGACGGAGCGCGACGGTGTGTCAGGTGCGATGGTTGAGCACGACGGCAAAGCCGTGTTCGTGCGCGCGAAGCAAGGCGTCGTCTTGGCGTGCGGCGGCTTTCCGTACGACATCGAGCGCCGCAAGCAGCTTTTCCCGCATGCGCCGACCGGCACAGAGCATTACTCACCGTCACCCGTTTCCAATACCGGCGATGGGCTGCGCCTGGCGGAAGCGGTGGGCGGATACGTCGATCCAACCATGCCGCACGCGGCCGCGTGGGTGCCGGCTTCGGTCACTACGCGCAAGGATGGCTCCAAAGGCGTCATGCCGCACTTCATCGACCGCGCCAAACCGGGCGTCATCGCCGTCACGCCGAAAGGCAAGCGTTTCACCAACGAAGCGAACTCGTATCATGACTTCGTGCAGGCGATGGTGCAGGCGTGCAAGGGCGAAGCCGAGATCACGGCGTGGCTGCTATGCGATCACAAAGCGCTGCGCAGTTACGGCTTGGGGTGCGTCGCGCCGGCACCGCTGCCGATTGGGCGGCACTTGCGCAGTGGTTATCTGAAACGCGGTGCCACCGTGGCTGAACTCGCCCGGCAGATCGGCATCGAGCCGGCGACGCTGGAGGCGACCGTCGCGAAGTTCAACGCGGGCGCAAAGTCGGGCGAGGATCCCGAATTCGGCAAAGGCAGCAAGGCGTACAACCGCTATCAGGGCGATGCGATGCTGCAGCCCAACCCGTGCGTCGCGCCGCTGGAGCAAGCGCCTTACTACGCAATCAAACTTGTGATCGGCGACATCGGCACGTTCGCAGGTCTCGCCACCAACGAGCACACGCAAGTGCTCGATGCAGCGGGTAAACCGATCAAGGGGCTCTATGCGGTAGGTAACGACGCCCAAAGTATCATGGGCGGCAATTATCCAGGCGCGGGCATCACGCTCGGTCCCGCGTTGACGTTCGGTTATGTCGCAGCAATGCAACTGGTTAAAGCCGCTGCTGCGGTTCGCGTCGGTGTGCAGGTGCAACAGCGCGAGCCGGTCGAACTCCGTCGGCGTGCGTAGCATTACTGCGTCACTAAAGTCCCTCTGGCGTCGCCGGATCACCGATGCCACCGCCCGAGCGCCCATTCCGAGCGGATACAATCGTTCAAGACTGCTATCTACCGGCGTCACCATTGCGGTGGATGGCGCTTTTCTCGCCGTATAAGGAATTGACTCCATGACTCAAGCGCAAACCAAGAAATTCGCCAGCCAAGCCGATCTCACTGAGAAGAAGATCACGTTCAGCCGCATCTCCGAGCACGCCTACGCTTACACCGCCGAGGGCGATCCGAATACCGGCATCATCGTCGGCGACGATGCGGTGCTGGTCGCCGACACGCAGGCCACGCCGGCGATGGCGGCGGATGTCATCCGCCGCATCCGCGAAGTCACCGACATACCGATCAAGTACGTCGTGCTCACGCACTATCACGCCGTGCGCGTGCTCGGCGCGAGCGCCTATCAGCCGCAGCAGATTATCGCCAGCCAAGACACCTACGACTTGATCGTCGAACGCGGCGAGCAAGATAAGGCGAGCGAGATCGGCCGCTTTCCGCGCTTGTTTCGTAACGTCGAAAGCGTTCCCGCTGGCCTCACATGGCCGACGCTCACCTTCACCGGCAAGATGACGTTGTGGCTCGGCAAGCTCGAAGTGCAGATCCTGCAGCTTGGCCGTGGCCACACCAAAGGTGACACCGTCGTGTGGCTGCCGCAAGAGCGCGTGCTGCTGTCCGGCGACTTGGTCGAGTTCGACGCCACGCCTTACGCCGGCGACGCTTACTTCAAAGATTGGCCCAAGACGCTCGATAACCTCGAAGCGCTCAAGCCGCTCGCCGTGGTGCCGGGCCGGGGCGCCGCGCTCACCACGCCGGAGAGTGTTGCGCGCGGCTTCGCCGGTACGCGCAATTTCGTCGCGGAGCTCTACGACAGCGTGCGCCAAGGTGCGGCTGCCGGGAAGGAGCTAAACGCCGTGTACAAAGATACGTTCGCCAAACTCAAGCCCAAGTACGGGCAGTGGGTGATCTTCGATCACTGTATGCCCTTCGATGTCAGCCGCGCGTACGACGAAGCAACAAAGTATCCGGATCCGCGCATCTGGACCGCGCAGCGCGATGTGGACATGTGGGCGGCACTGGAATC
>CAZAWU010000116.1:8117-9724 GCA_964488915.1 uncultured Burkholderiales bacterium | reverse complement strand
ATTCATCACGCCACCGCTGTCGGCAAACTCTTTCGCCCGGACCAGCCGCTTATGCCCAACTACAAATGGCTGCCGATCGGCTACCACGGGCGCGCTTCCTCGATCATGGTGAGCGGGCAAGCGTTCAGTCGTCCGCACGGGCAGACCAAAGCGCCCGATGCGGATGCGCCGAGCGTTGGTCCTTCGCGCCGTTTGGACTACGAACTGGAGTTGGGATTGTTTGTTGCCACCGGCAACGCCCTCGGCACACAGATCCCGATCGGGCAAGCCGAAGATCACTTGTTCGGTGTTTGTCTGCTCAACGACTGGTCCGCGCGCGACGTGCAAGCGTGGGAGTACCAGCCGCTGGGGCCATTTCTGGCGAAGAATTTCGCGACCACGATCTCGCCATGGATCGTGACCATGGAAGCGCTGGCGCCATTTCGCTCAAAATTCGAGCGCCCGGCAACCGATCCGCAGCCGCTGCCTTATCTCGATTGCCCAGGCAATCGCGAGCGCGGCGGCCTCGACATGGTGCTCGAGGTCTGGTTGCAGACCCAGCAGATGCAGCAGGCGGGTGAAGCGCCCACACGATTGTCAAGCAGCCGATCGGCTGAAGCTGCCTACTGGAGCGCCGCGCAGTTGATCGCGCACCATACGGTGAACGGTTGCAACCTTCAGCCGGGAGATCTGCTTGGCTCGGGAACCTTGTCGGGGCCATCGCCCGAGCAAGCCGGCTCGCTACTCGAACTGACACAAGGGGGCAAACAGCCGATCAGCTTGCCCAACGGCGAGAAGCGCACCTTTCTCGAGGACGGCGACACGCTGATCCTGCGCGGCTATTGTGAAGCTCATGGCGCGGTGCGCATCGGTCTCGGCGAGGCGCGCGGGACGATCTTGCCTAGCCATGCGAAGGCCGCGCTATGAAAGTGCGCATGGGCCTGCTGCGCAAGAAGGCCGAGTGGTCGACACAGCAATTCAACGCCCACTGGCGTGACAAGCACGGACCGCTTGCCGCACGCGCGCCGAACCTGCGTGAGTACTGGCAAAACCTCGTCACTGACCGCTTGCAACGAGGCGTCGAGTTCGCGCGCGGGCCGTGGGACTTCGACGGTTTCTCGCAGTTGTACTTCGACGAAATGAGTCAGGCCGATCACGCCTTTGCGCGCAGTGAAGTGGCGGCCGAGCTCGTTGCCGATGAGCGGCGTTTTCTTGGTGATCTGCACATCGTCACAACGGAGCAGCACGTGGTCGTACCGCTGTCCGACGCGGCGAAACGCGCCGCGTTGTTGAAGCGCATCTCGACTCTGAAGCGGCACCCGGATATCAGCGAAGACGATTTCCGCCGCGAATGGGTCGTGCATCGCGATCTCGTGCGCAAGATGCCGGGTGTGGCGGCCTACCGGCAGAACGTCGTCATCGCGCGCGAGCGTATAAAGGGGCAGCCGTGCGGCTACGATCAACTGCCGATCGACGGCATCGTCGAATTGTGGTTCGAGGACACTGCCACCCTAGCAGCGGCTTTCACCTCGCCCGCAGGGCGGGTCACGATGCAGCATGCCTTGACGTTCCTGGCGGAGATCACCGCGTTTGTTGTGGAAGAGCGCCGGATGGTTTGAGGATTTCGT
>CAZAWU010000116.1:0-8017 GCA_964488915.1 uncultured Burkholderiales bacterium | reverse complement strand
GGCGGAGATCACCGCGTTTGTTGTGGAAGAGCGCCGGATGGTTTGAGGATTTCGTTCGCCAGCAAAGGCGCCATTTCAAGCAAGAGGCGCGAGCGGCTGGTGCTCGCGCTCAATGCCTGGGTCACTTTGAGTTTGCTTAGTTGCGTCGATAGTTCGGATTGAGCGGGTTCATCTCTAAGCTTGCGTAGACGCTCTCAGGCACTTTGCCGGCGCCGTCGCGATCCATGTACGCCCAGCTCGCCTTGATAAATGCCATGTACTCGTCGCGACTGATTTTCATGTCGCCGTTAGCGTCCGCGCTTTGGAACTGAGCGGGCGTGAAGTAGCTGGGATGAAGCGGGTTGGGATCCAGCTGGATATCGTCCCACATCTTGGTCATGTAGCCCATGAACTCGTGCGCGGCGACGCTGCCGTCGCGGTCGGCATCGAGCACGCGATAGCTCGGGTGCAGCGGGTTGGTTTCGGCAGCGAAGGCGTTTAAGGCTGCGCCTAGGCTGGCGGCGGCGAGTAGTGCAGTAGTGAGTTTGCGCATGTTGCAGTCTCCTCGATTAGTGGATGATGTCGAGGCCGCGTCCGTCGTTCGGATCGCTGAGCCTCTTGCTGTGTAATACGCATCGAGGCGCATTCTGGATGCACTGCATGGGCGCAAGACGAAATAGGACGGGCCCCCCTTTAGTCTCCTTTAGACTTGGACTAGCCGAGGTGAAACGTGGATGTCAGGATCTGCCAGCCGTCGTCAATTCGGAGCAAGTTATAAGACTGCTTCCATTCTCGTAGCAAGCTCTTGTCCTCACGCCACTGCTGCCAGCGGACAGTAGCAAGTACGCTGCGCGAACCAATTTCCAACACGCTGAGGTCATAGAAATCACCCCCATGTAGGCCATCACTCTTGTACTTCGCGGCCACTCCACCAAAGAACTTTTCAATTTCCTCTCTCGACTGGAAGCAGTGCACCGATCCGTCACCTCGCACGGTAATGCACGGGGAGTGGTAGAAACGCGCGATCGTTGCTCCGTCGGGAATAAGGAAAGCTTCATTGTACGCAGAGAGAAACTGCCGAATCTCGCCTAACAAGCTTCGCTCCGCCATCGTCCTCTCCGTTTCGTCCTGTCCAGCAAACGCTTCTCGCCAAGCACGTGGCGGCAAGGCACCGCCAACAGTAGCGCCTAGTAAAGCCCCCAACGCTGCGATTAATCCACGTCTAGCTAAGAACTTCATTTCCGCCTCACGCTCAAAGTGGTTTCTCAATGCGTCGAAATGACGGGTTCGTGCGAGATGCAATGCCTCCACCTCCCAACACGACACGCTGCTCCGCGCCATGAAGCAGAGCGGGATGAGTGCTAGCCCACCTCGCTCCGTATACTGTGCGCCGTGTGCTTTTACAAATGGCGTGGAGAGCTATTCGCAGACATATACTCTTAGAATTTAATGCGCTCCCACCCGCTATTTGCGCCCGAGCGGAATCGCTATCGGTCGCAGCGGCGAAGCGGTGGCGCCGCGCAGCTTGAGCGGCATGGCGATGAACGCAAATTCATAGACCTTGTCCTTCGCCAGATCTTCCAGCCACATCGCTTCCAGCAGCGAGACGCCTTGTTCAGCTTGCAGGTAGGTGTGCACCGGCACAAAGTTCTCGGGATCTTTCGACGGGAAATTTTCGACGCCGAAGTTATCCGCGCCGACGAGCATCACTTTTTGTCCCTCGACTAACCACTGCGCTGCTTCGAGGCTCAAGCCCGGTTGATCCGCGAGGCGGTACTTCGCTTCATCCGGCCATAGCGTCATGACGCCGGTGCGCGTGAGGACCACGTCACCGGGGCGCAGACTCGTGCCTTGCTTCTTGAGTGCTTCTTGTAGATCGGCTGGCGTGATGGCGTAGGAGGTCGGCAAATGCTTGACGTTCTTGTAACCGGCCACATCGATCAGCACGCCGCGCGCAATGATGGGTGGGTATTTGTCTGCGCCGGACTTGGTCCAACCCCGCGTGCCGAGCGCGTCTTGAGCGCTCACTTGATTCCAGATCTTGCCGCGCAAGCCAAAGTGGTTGAGCGTATCGATATGCGTGCCAGTGTGCGTGTACATCGAGACGCCGTCGCCTGAATAGGACAGCAGTTCCTTGTCCTCGTGGCGCGCCGGGGTGTGCGTCATCCAAATCTGAAATGTCGGATCGCCGAACGGCGCGCAGCAAGTGGGCATGCCGACGAACAGTTCAACGCCTAAGTCATAGACTTTGCCGCCGCCGATCTGCGAGAGCACCTCCGCGCGCGAAGCCTCCGTCATCATGTTGAGCGTGCCGATTTCGTCCGCGGCGCCCCACGGGCTTTTTGCCGCGACGTTCTTGGCAACTTGCGCTGACGCTGCCGCCGGCAGCAGCGCGAATGCCAATCCACTCAACAAACTCACTACGGCGATGCTCGCTTTCATGGCTTCTCTCCGCAAACGTGGCGCACCGACAGTGGTGCACAATGATGGTACTCTCAAAGTGATATGCTGATAACCGCTCGTTGTGAGGATTGCGCCTATGGAACGGACCGCTGCAACGCTCGCGCGTGTGGCCGCGCACCGCTTGGCCGCGAGCGAAACCATACCGAATCATCCGCACTGGCCGCTGCTCATCTATCCCGAGGCGGTGGCGATCGGTGGCGCAGACCCGGCGCTGGCGTTCGAGGAACTATTCGAGCGCAACCAATGGCCCGCTGCGTGGCGCAACGGCGTCTATCCGTTCCATCACTACCACAGCAACGCGCACGAGGCGCTTGGCATCTACAGCGGCGAAGTGACGGTGCAGTTCGGCGGTGAAGCGGGTATTGTGCTCAGCGCCAAGGCGGGCGACGTTATCGTGCTGCCGGCGGGTACGGGTCACAAGAAGATTTCCTCGCGTGGCGCGCTCGGTGTGGTTGGCGCCTATCCGGCCGGTTCGCATCCGAATATGTGCAGGGCGGCGCAAGCCGAAATCCAGCGCAGCGCGGCCGCAGTCGCGCGCGTGCCTCTGCCGCAGTGCGATCCGGTGTTCGGCAGTGGCGGGCCGCTGTTCGAGCATTGGTTCGCCTTTGTTGCGCGCGGTTAACGCTGAAACTCGCCTTGCTCCAACTGCAGGTAAAACCTATGGACGTTTTGCCGGTGCGTTATGCCGTACATGTCCCAGCCGGCAAATGCTGGGAGTTGCGCGCGTTCGACGGCTTCCGATAAAGAGGCCCCGGTTTCGAACTCGCTCCGCACTGCGGCTTGCAGTTCACGCAGATAGGTCTGCTCCGCCGCGATGCTGCCCGCGTCGGTCACCGTTCCATAACCGGGCACAAGCTTAGAGGTGCCCAGTGCTCGCAAACGTTCAAGCGATTGATGCCATCCTTGAGTGAAGTTCCAGTCGTGCGTGTCGGGGATCCGGCCGACTGAGAGCAGTGCGCCGGTGAAAGCAACATCGCTGGCGCGGTCGAGCACGACCAGGTCGCCCGGCGTGGCACCCCAACCGAAGTGATACAGATCGATTGTGCGTCCGGCGACGTGATAACGTGTGCTGCGCACGATTTGTTCGTCGGGATGAACGATGCGCGTGGTCCGGAACGGAGTCTCGCTGATCAGACGGCGCGAGCGCGCCAAGCATTCTTCGCAACGCTGGCGGATCAGTTTCGCGGTTTCGCTGTGCGCGAGTACGGTTGCGCCGATATCGCGAAAGGCGCTGGCGCCGAACAGAAATTCCTGAAACGGCGTCGTGATGATCGCAAGCCGGATGCGCTTGGGCGTGACGTTGCCGATAGCGGCGATCATCGCGCGCGCGTGCGCGTAGGAGCCTCCGGTGTCGACGACGATCACGCCGTCGCGCCCGACAATGAAACTGCTATTGCCTACGCGCCCGCCATTCTCAGCCGAGATTTCGCCGCGTGCGCCGTAGAACACGTAGACATCGTCGGCTACTTTGATCGGTTCAAGCGCGAGGGCCTTTGCGCCGCAGAGCGCCGCGACCAGCGTTGCGAATAGTATGAGTAGGGTGCGCACGGCGCACCGTTGCATCTCGTGCGCGGTGCGCACGCTACACTCGCATATCAGTTGAGCAGGCAGGTCTTGTAGGCCTTCGCCTGCAACTCGCGAAATCGGCGCGCAGTTATCTGCGCCGGTTCCGACTCCCGCAGGCTACGGTCGCCGGCGATGTTGATGGCTTTCATCGCTGTGCTCATTTCGACGAACTTCTTGTAGGACAACTTCTTGCGCAATTCGTCGAGCGCGCACGAACACTTCGACACCATCTCGAAAGTGGGTTTCTCCGGCTTTTCCTGCATGCACTCAAGCACGTACTCGACGCGGTCCTTGGTGGGATAGTCGAAGGCAAACGCCGCTAAGGGTAGCAGCAGTGCCGCGCCCAAACCGAGTTTTGCCAGCACGCGCCACTTCATTTCTCAACCCCCTCAAACTGCACCACTTCTTCCATGAGCACTTCATCCTTCTTAGCGGGGTCGGTGACCAGCGAGCGCATCTCGTAGACTTCACCCGGGATCTGATCGCATAGCGTGACCTTGTAAGTCTTGTGCTCGAACTTCGCAAACTTGTGGCGCAGTTCATCCTGGGCGAAAGGCGTGATGGTGACAGTCTTGGCCGCAAGCTGCTTGCCGCCGTAGCTAATGGTGGCCGGTGCGATATCGAACTTCTCCACGAACGCAATGCGGATGCGGCGGCGGAAGTAGTTGGTGCTGCCGCCGGTCAGGCGCTTCATTTCGCGCGTGTCGCGCTCCAAGAAGTTGAGCAAGATCGGATTGCCGGTCGTGCCGGTAGTTTCTGGCAGATCCAGCTTGCGTTCGCCGGTCAGGAACTCGACTTTCACGACTTTGCCTTCCGCCCCGCCCACGGACTTGAGACGCACGACGGCGAAGTCTTCTACCGGCTTTTCCAGCGAACCTTTTTTGCTGTAGTGGTAGCGCAGCGCGGTCGGCTTCTTGAGTTTCTCTAAATGATTATTGAGGAATAACAGGCGCTCAGCTTCGGAGTAATCCTGCGCGCGCGCGCCGTTTGTGAGGTGAGAGGCGAGCAGCGCGCCAACGGCAAGCAATAGCAAGCGGTTTAGCATGAAAGGGTCTTTGGCCGGTTGTCCGTGGAAGTGCGCGCGACTTGCATCAAGCGCGCGGAAAGCTTTTGATCGAGCCGCGCCAGCGCCGCCGCGATACGCTGAAGCTCCGCGCTCTTGCAGCCGCCAGCATGGGCAAGCCCGAGCTGATACCAGGCGACTTCATAGTTGGGATCGACCTCCACCGCCTTGCGCAGCGCTTTGATCGCGGCATCAGCGCGTTTCAACTCGGTGTAGGCTTGCGCACGCACCAGCCAAGCTTCCGGGTTGCGCGATTCGGCAGTAGCCCAGCGCTCGCTCAGACGCACCAACTCTTGCCACTGCTTGCCCGCTTCGAGCGGCGCGGCTTGCAAAAAGAACGGAAGCGCAGCGCCTTGCGCCTGCCAGAACGCTGTGCCGTTGATCGGGGCGACGTTCGCGGCTTTGACCTCGTCCAGCAGCGCCGCGTTGATCCACTGCACCGGCACAGCGAAGTAATGCGCGTTGGCGCCGCGCAGCCGGAAAGTGAGAATACCAATCAATTCGCCTTGCGAGTTGAATAAACCGCCGCCGCTCGCGCCGGAAGTAAACGCCGTGGTGGTTTGCAGGACTTTGCCGCCATCCATTTCATGCAAAGCGACGAGTTCGCCTTGTGCGACTTGCAAGCCAGTGCCACCGACAAAACCCGCTGCCAGCGTGAGTTGTCCGGCGCGCGGCCGGTGCACCGCATCGGTGAGCGCAACCGGGGCGACATCCAGTTTCGGCACGTGCACGATGCAAAGATCGTGGACCGGGTCGGCGCTTTGCGCTTGCACCGGGTAGCGCAAACCGCCCCACAGCGCGTGAATGCGCGCCGCACTGCGCGTGACGTGGCAATTGGTGACGGCTTTGCCGGGCGCAACCACCACACCAGTGCCGAGCGAATAGCTGTGGTCCTGATTGATGACCTCGATCTTGATCAATGCACGCGCGACTTGCAGGCGCAGCGCGCGGAATTCGGGCGAGAATTCATCTAGCCGGCCGTCCTGCGCGTTGGCGATCAGCGCGCAGGCAAGCCCTATGAAGGTGACAAATTTATTGAACCAAGGCACCCTGGTCGTCCACCACCGGTACGCCGAAATCCCTCAAGATCGCTAGGATCTCGGGGCGCTTCTTGTCGATTAACTGGTCGAGCGTTTCTTTGAGCTTCTTGTCCTGGTGACGCACCGCCATGGCGATCTCGAAATCGAATTTGACTTGTGGGCCTTCTGACTTGAGCGGCACCAGCACCATCTCGGGGCTCTTAACGCGCTTGGCATAGTAGCCGCCGATCGGTCCCCACACCACCGCTACGTCGATCTCACCTTTCGCCAAGCTCTCGTCGATGATCTTACCGGGGTAGTGTTCGGGATCGGCGTTCAGCATGCGAAACGGCACGCCTTGGTCGACCAGGTTGTGACGCGCCAACCATTGCGATGCCGGCGAGCGGTCAAACACGCCGATCTTGAGTTTTTCCAGCACGGTTGGCGGCAGTGCCAGGAAATCCTCCGCGCTTTTCACTGCCGTGAGTTTGCCGTTCTTGGGAAACACCAGCGCATAAGTAGAACGGTAGTAAGGCTTGGTGGCGAGCACCGCGCCGTCATTCGGCGGCCACCCCATGATGATGTCGCAGCGGAAGTCTTCCCCCGGCAGCTTGAAGCGCAGCGTGTTGCGCAAGAAGCCCATGCGCTGCGGAAAAGAAAAGTACTTCACCGGCAGCTTAAGTTCCTTGCCGATCAATTCCGCGAGCTTGTTCTCGATGCCTTCGCCCTTCGCGTTAGCGAACGGCAGGTTGTTCGGGTCTTGGCAAACGCGCAGCGCTTTGCGCTCGTCATCGTCCGCGAACACCGATGTGCATCCCAGCACGGCTGCAAGCGCAAGCACCTTCAGGGTCGTACCCTTCACGCATTCACTCCTTCACTTGTCCACTCAATCAAGCGGCATCACCTTGGCTTTGACGATGGCGCCGTCGGAGCGGCCTTTGAGGTAGTTGTACAGGTTGTCGATGTTCTTCATCACTTGTTCGCTGGTGTTGAAGCTTGGCATGCCTTTCTCGAGGCGCCCTTCGGTGATCGTTTTCTTGAAGTCATCGCGCGACAAAACCTTGAGGCTTTCGACCAGCGAAGGACCGACCATGCCTTCTTGATTGGCGCCGTGACAGCGGTCGCACGCCGCGCCGCGCCACGCGCGGAAGCCGTTCATGGTTTTTTCATCGACGCGGTAGCCGTCCACCACTGTGTAGAGATCGGTTTTGACGATGTTTTGACCTTCCGCAGCGGCAGCGGTTTCAGTGGGTTTGCCCGCATCGGCGGGTTTCGCCGGCTGGGCGGCGGTTGAGGTTGTCGCGGCTGCAGCAGCCGCTGTGCCCGTCGCGGCAGCGGCGCCTGCGGCTGGCGCGGCAGCGGGTTTCTTGCTCTTTTGCTTGCGTTTCTGTTTTTGTTGCGCGGCCGCTTGGGCATCATCCGAGGCGGATAAGCTCATCGGGCTAACTGCCAGCATGGCGAGCGCGCAAAAGACAAAGACACGTTGGCAAAGTCCGGTGGCGCCGTCTTTGCGTGATCCTCGGTTCATCGACTCCTGCTCCTTCGAACGGTTTGTTTTTTGGTTACTTGCGATTAGAACGCTTCGCTGCAAATAAAAACGGCATCCCGGCGTGACCCGGGATGCCATTTCCAGAACGAACTGCCTTACTAGGCGTTGACCTTCTTTACAAAGTGAAGATGGTCAAGCTGCCGCCCAGGTCGGTGTGCTGCTTGAGCTCCTTGTAGCCGCCCACAGCGCCCAGACCGTCGGTGTCTTTCTCGAGGCCCGCTGCCATGCCGATGCCGGCCCAGCCGCCGATGCCCGAGTAAACGCCGATGTACTGTTTGCCTTTGTGCTGATAGGTGAACACGTTGCCGATGATGCCGGACGGAGTCTTGAACTTGAACAGTTCTTTGTTGATGTTGTTGGCATCAACGCACTTCAAGT
>CAZAWU010000115.1:0-12808 GCA_964488915.1 uncultured Burkholderiales bacterium | reverse complement strand
GCCGACTTCTTTCGTCAGCACATCGTAGGCGCGCTTGCAGATGGAAATCTTGCGCTCGAACGTATCCGCTTGGC
This sequence comes from uncultured Burkholderiales bacterium, assembly GCA_964488915.1. GTDB lineage: Bacteria > Pseudomonadota > Gammaproteobacteria > Burkholderiales > JALYOK01 > CADEHE01. Next base: position 12,734 of record CAZAWU010000115.1, on the reverse strand, counting down.
CCTGCTCGTCGAACGCCATCACGATCACCGCCGCGCCGTAGCGGAGTGCCAACTTGGCGTGATGCTTGAAGGCTTCCTCGCCTTCTTTCATCGAAATCGAATTGATGATCGGCTTGCCTTGCACGCATTTGAGGCCCGCTTCGATCACTTCCCACTTCGACGAATCGATCATCACCGGCACGCGCGCGATGTCCGGCTCGGTGGCGATGAGATTCAAAAACTTCACCATCGCCGCCTTGGAATCGAGCATCGCCTCGTCCATGTTGACGTCGATGATTTGCGCGCCGTTCTGTACTTGCTGGCGCGCGACTTCCACCGCGCCGGTGTAGTCGCCGGCGAGGATCATGCGCGCGAACGCGCGCGAACCGGTCACGTTGGTGCGCTCACCGACATTGACGAAGAGCGAGTCGTCACCGATGTTGAGGGGTTCGAGGCCGGAGAGACGGAGGGTGCCGCTAGTCATGAACTAAAGCCGCCAAGCTTGAAGAACATTTCCTTCCCCCTCGACGGGGGAAGGTCGATGGGGGGTGAAAAATGTGCATGTGGTGAGCGCGGCTATCCACCCCCACCCTAGCCCTCCCCCGTCGAGGGAGAGGGGAAGACAGCGAACCATCACGCGGACGTCCGCCTGGGCGGCAATCCGTGCACCGCCTTCGCAATCGCCGCGATGTGCGCCGGCGTGGTTCCACAGCACCCGCCAGTCAAATTGAGCCACCCCTCCTGCGCCCATTCGCGGATAAACGACGCGGTCTGCTCCGGCGTCTCGTCGTACTCGCCCATTGCATTCGGCAAGCCGGCGTTCGGATGCGCTGAGACGAGCGTGTCAGCGACGTGCGCCAACTCTTCGACGTACGGCCGCAACTGCTGGGCGCCGAGCGCGCAATTCAAACCGATCGACAACGGCTTCGCATGCCGCACCGAATTCCAAAACGCTTCGCCGGTCTGGCCCGACAACGTGCGGCCGGAAGCATCGGTAATCGTGCCGGAAATCATGAGCGGCACACGTATGTTATGTTTGTCGAAGTACGATTCCACGGCGAAGATGGCCGCTTTGGCATTCAGCGTATCGAAAATCGTCTCGATCAGAATGATGTCGACGCCGCCGTCAATCAGTCCTCGCGTGGCTTCGGTGTAAGCGGCGACCAACTCATCGAACGAAACATTGCGGAAACCAGGATCGTTCACGTTCGGCGAAATCGAAGCGGTGCGATTGGTCGGCCCAAGCACGCCAGCGACGAAGCGTGGCTTGTCCGGCGTCTTCGCGCTCCACTCATCCGCAACCGAGCGCGCGAGCTTCGCCGCTTCGAGATTCAACTCGTGCACCAAATGCTCCATGTGATAGTCGGCCATGGAGATGGAGGTCGAATTGAAGGTGTTGGTCTCGATGATGTCGGCGCCGGCTTCGGCGTACTTGGCGTGGATCTCGCGGATGATCTGCGGCTGCGTTAGCGTCAATAGATCGTTGTTGCCTTTAACGTCGTGCGGGAAGTCGGCAAAACGCGCGCCGCGGTAGTCGCGCTCGGTTAGCTTGTAGCCTTGGATCATGGTGCCCATCGCGCCGTCGAGCAGCAGAATTCGTTGCGACAGCGCTTGGGCCAACTTCTCGTTGACTTGCATGGTTGCGAAGAAAGCGAGGGAAACGCTAAATTTTAGCAGGCGAGGCTTTTGCCCCTACGCACGGCGATGTTTCGCGACTTTGCAACCGCGTAAACTCACTGCCACACTAGCCACCCGTCGCAGCGGGATCGAACCGTCCATTGCAACGCAATCCGGCGCCCTACGCCTGGCCGGCAGCGCGTGCGCGAGCGATAAATTGGCCCCAAGCAAAGACATTGACGTTGGATTGGAGTTCACTCGATGAAACAAGCTGTTTGCTTCTTCGCAATCGCCGCCCTGCTAAGCCTTAGCGCCTGCAGCGCTGACGTGGCGCAGTGGAGTGAGGAAGTGCAACTTCACGACGGCAAGGTGATCACTCTGCAGCGACGCTCCACGCGCGGTTCCAGGTTGGTTCCTGGGCAGCATCGCGCGCTGATCGAGAGCTGGGAGTTGTGCTACCCGCCGATGAGCGTTTACTGGAAATCCAACGAGCCGTTCCAACCAAACCATTTCGACATTGCGAACGGCGAGGCGTTCGTCAAAGTGCCAATGCGTGGATGCGAATCCTGCAAAGTCACCGGCGCGCCGAAAGACGGTACGCTTTACTTCGTGCTGCGCAACGCTCGATGGCAGGCGATATCGGCGGAGCAATACCCAGACAAGCGCTGGAAGAATTTGATGACCGACATGATCTGGGACGGTCGCGACAAGAAGGATGACATCAGCGGCCACTGGTCGCTTACCACGAAATGGGAAAGAGACGACATAACGGAAGACTCTCCCTACGGGAAGGTGGTCAAGAGAGACCAGCTCACAAGATGTGAAAGATGCCGAGGAGAGATTGCGACATTCAAGACAAACCTACAGTTGATCGTCGAATCAGTTCCGACAGATTCCTTCTGCAAACAATAAGGGGAACACCATGGCCACGGGCCCAGAATACGCTCTACTCTCAACTAACGTTTACTCCGCTTCGGGGAACGTTCGAAGCGAAGAAAATACCATTGAGGTAGTTAGGCTCGGCTGGAACACACTCGCCACAAGCAACGAACTCGCCGCGACTATCCAAGCTTAAGTCAGGCCGACACCAACCAGCTTGCCGACCGCGTACGTGATCGCGCCCGCCGCGGCGCCGATCGCTAGCATACGCAGCCCGCTGCGCAGCGCCCCACGACCGGTGAACAGACTCAATGCCGCGCCCACTCCGAGCAGCGTCAACGCGGACACGCCGATTGAGATCGCCAGCGCGGTTTTTCCCTGCGACAGCAGAAACGGCAATAGCGGGATCAGTGCGCCAACGGCGAAGGCGGTGAACGAAGAAATCGCCGCGCCCCAAGGCGAGCCGAGTTCGTCCGGATTCAAGCCCAATTCCTCGCGTGCCAGCGTATCGAGCGCGTGGGCGGGATTGGCGATCAAACTGTCGGAAAAGCGCTTGGCTTCCGCGTGCGGCACGCCCCGGGCGGCATAAATGAGCGCCAATTCCGCTGCTTCTTCCTCCGGATATTTTTCCAGTTCGTCGCGCTCCAGGCCGATCTGGTATTCGAACAGTTCACGCTGTGAGCGCACTGAAACGTACTCGCCGGCCGCCATGGAAAATGCGCCCGCCACCAAGCCGGCGACGCCCGCTAGCAGCAGCGTATGCTGCTCCGCGTTTGCGCCGGCGATGCCCATGATAAGGCTGGCGTTGGAAACCAAGCCATCGTTCACGCCAAAAATCGCCGCGCGCAGATTGCCGCCTTCCACCGATTTGTGGCGCTTGCCGATCTCCTCCACCGATTGTGGCATCGGGTGTACGCCGTCTCCCGTGCTTGCGTACACCGACATGCCGCGCACCTTCATCGCTGCCAACGCCGGACGCATAGCGCGGATACCGAAACGGCGTACCAGCGCGGCGACGACGCGCGTGCGCGCATCCGGGGCGAAGCGCCATGTGGCAGCTTCGGGCACGTCGCGGGCCCACATCGCGGACTGTTCAAGTGCTTCTTGCCCAAGGCGATCGAACAATTTCTGGCGGACCAGGTTGCTCTCCCGCTGCGCAAGCACGCGATACAAATAGGCGCTGCGTTGTTCTTCGTGCCAGGCTGCGTGTGCTGAATGAGCGGCGGACATGGTTGGATTCCTTTCTATGGAGCCGCACCGTTTTTCGCTTCTAGCGGAAGGCTTTGATACGCGCACCAGCACACGATGCCCGCAGCCAGCAGGAGCACCATTCCGAGCGCCAGCGCGTAGCGCGAGTGCGACAGAGCCGGCGCCAGTACCCCGGAAACCGTCGCGTTGATCATACTCGACAAGAACGCTTGCAGGGACGCGGCCATACCGCGTGTGCGGGGGAACAAATCCAGCACCAGCAGCGAAATACTCGGCATGGCGATCGACATGCCGATCGTGTATAGACCGATGAACAGCACGGCCCAAGGTAGCGCCAGCGGAAACAGCAGGTTGTACATCAGGTTAAGTCCGGCTGCCGCACCCAGAACAAGGTAGCCCAAGCGCACGCTTTGTTCCGGGTTGAGCTTGCCGGCAATGCGCCCGGATACGTAAGCGCCGGTCATGATGCCGGCGATGCCGGGGATGAATAACCAGGCGAATTGATGTTCGCTCAGACCGAGCAGATCCATGATGAATGCCGGAGCCGCCGCGATGTAGAGAAAAAACGCCGCGAAGTTGAAACTCACCGCGAAGGCGAGTAGCAGAAAGCGCCCGCTGGTAAACACGCTGCGATAACTGCGCATCAGCACCAGCGGATGAAACTCGGTGCGCTGGTTCGTCGGCAAAGATTCCGGCAGCTTGGCGTAGGTCAGCCAGAACAGAGCGACCGTGATTACAGCCAGGAACACGAAGATCGCTTGCCAGCCGAACCCAATTTGCAGCCAACCGCCAATGATCGGCGCAATGGCAGGGGCCAAGCCGAACACTAGCGTGATATGCGACATGGTGCGTTGGGCTTCACTGCCGTGAATCAGGTCGCGCACTATCGCGCGGCCGACTACCATGCCGGCCCCGGCAGCCGCCCCCTGTACCCCGCGAAACAACCAAAGCATCTCTATGCTGAATGACAGTGCGCAGCCGACCGAGCCGATGAAAAACGCGACCAGCGACCACAGAATGATCGAGCGCCGACCGAACGCATCCGAAAGCGCGCCGTGAAACAGCAGCATGAAAGCGAACGCCAGCAGGTAGGCACTCAGCGTTTGTTGCACTTGGATCGGCGACGCATGGAGGTCCGCTCCGATGGCGCGAAACGACGGCATGTAGGTATCGATCGAGAAGGGCCCGATCATCGCCAGCGCGGCGAGAATGCCGACCAACTGCCAGCGCGGCGTAGCGCGCGCAAGGCGTAGCGTCGCGCCGGAGTCGGCAGGGGCGGGGGCGGTCAAGTGGAACATCGTCCTTACGCGTGCGCGCTCGGACCAGTCCTTGCTGAATCGGAAGGAAGCTATGTTACCTGCTTGTGCGCGCGTGGCGGCGGACGGCTGTCTTGTTCAGAGGGGAAGGAGCTGTTATTTCATGACACAGTAGTGTTCAGCGTTCAGCACGCGCGCGGCTTGATGTGGATCAAGTCTCACCTAAACGCGTCGGCTACGCTGACCGAACGGTTTCGAATTCGCCCACAGGAAGGAACGCCCGCCATGCTGCGATTGCTCGTCCCGATAGACGGATCTGACAACGCCCTGCGCGCGGTTGAGCACGTGATTGCGCTTGCAGCGCAGTTGAAGGCCGTCGAAGTCCAGCTAGTCACTGTGCGCGATGCGCTGGCATCGCTGGAAGTGAAACGCTTTTGGACGCCAGAGCAGATCCACGCATATCAGCAGGAATCGGGCGAAGCCGCGCTGCGAGCCGCGCGCGAGCGCCTCGACCGCGCCGGCATTCCCTACGCCGCCAGTATCGCCGTCGGCGAGATCGCGCCGACGATCGCCAAGCAAGCGCAGGAGTCGGGCTGTGACATGATCGTCATGGGCACGCGCGGCATGGGCGTGATTGGCAGCGTTGTGCTCGGGTCGGTGGCAAATAAAGTCGTGCATCTCGCATCGGTGCCCGTTACTTTGGTCAAGTAGCGGCCTGCCCGCCGGTTGCGCCGAGCGAAGTTTCATGCCGCAAACGGCGCAGACATGGCTTGAGTTCGCGGCCTGCTCGGCGGCGATCACGCTCGCGGGATTTTGACTATCGCGCTACGGCGATGTTGTCGCGCACAAGACCGCGTGTAGGCGGTCTCCGCGCGTTCCGCGTGCATCGTGAACGGCGTGGTCATTGTTGAGCTGAGCTATCGGCCGCGCAGCAGGCTATTCGGCGCGGTGGGTTGGTTGAGTCTGTTTCGGTTCGTACCCTACTTGCTTAGCGCCTACGTACTTTGCCTCCACGGCGAGTAAGCCCTGTCCCGGCCGCTACTTCGCCAGGGCAGCGATGGCGAAATAGCCTGTCAAGCTGGTCGTCACCACATACGGTAGCGCCATCCACACCATGCGCAGGTAGGACAAGCGCAGAACGATGGCGAGCGTGGACGTGAGCAGAAACAAAAACGCCGCTTGGCCATTGGGCGTCGCCATGCTCGGCACGTTGGTGCCGATGGCGATGGCGACGGAATGCACGTTGAACGCTTCGCGCGTGATGAGTCCGGCCTCGAAGGCCTCCTTGAATTGGCTCGAATAGATTGTGGCGACGAACACATTGTCGCTCACGGCGGACAGGATGCCGTTCGTAATGTAGAGCATCAGCGCCTGCGCTTGTCCGCTCATCGACAACACCCACGCGATCACCGGCTGGAACAAGTGCTGCGCGTGAATTACCGCCACAATCGCGAAGAAGACGACGAGCAATGATGCGAACGGCATGCCTTCATGGAACGCGCGCGCGACACGATGCTCGTCGTTGACGCCGTTCATGGTTGCGGCGATGACGAGCAGCGCCAAACCGATCAGCCCGATCTCCGCTACATGCAGCGCGAGCGCGGCGACCAAGGCGACGGCGGCGAGCCCTTGCGCCGCGATTTGCAGGCGCTGGCGCGGGTTGCGCGCGCCCACGATCTCGCGCTGATGCGCTTCGAGCACGCGGCGCACACCGAGCGGCAGCTCGTGCCCGTAGCCGAACCAACCGAAGCGCTCTAGCATGAAGCAGGTGGTAAGGCCAACGATCAGTACCGGCAGCGTTACCGGGAATACTTGTCGTGCGTACTCGGCAAAGCCCCAACCTGCGGCTGCGCCGATGACGACGTTTTGTGGCTCGCCTACCAGCGTCCAAATGCCGCCGAGCGTGGTGCCGATTGCCGCGTGCATTACCATCGAGCGCAGGAAGGCGCGGAACTGTTCGAGTTCGACCCGCTGCGCGCTTTGCACGGCTTCATCGTCGTGGATGTCGTGCTCCGCCCCGGCGCGGTGCGGGGCTGACGAAGCGCTGCGGTGGTAGGCTTGGTAGAAGCCGGTCATCGTCGTAATGAGCACCGCGAGCAGTGTCAGCGCATCTAAAAACGCCGACAGAAACGCCATCGCCAGGGACAATAGCAGCGCGAGCAGCACGCGCGAGGAGATGCCGAGCAACAAGCGGCTAACGATCAAGAAGAGAAAGTCGCGCAAAAAATGCACGCCCGCGACCATGAAGATGACCAGCAGAATCACCGGAAGGCCGGCCTGCACCTCCGTATAAACCTGCGCGGGCGTGGTCAGGCGTAGAAACAAGGCTTCGAGCGCGAGCAGGCCGCCGGGCATCAGCGGATAGCACTTGAGCGCGAGCGCGAGCGTAAAGATGAATTCAAGCAGCAACACCCATCCGGTGACCACCGGGCCGAACAGCGCGAGCACGATGGGGTTGAGCGCGAGGAATGCGAGGATCGTCCACTTGTACCAAGCGGGCGTATGGCCGAGGAAGGCGGCGAAGGCGCTGCCGAGGCGGCTTTCCGTGTCAGGGATGGCGGCGGCTAAGGCGTGTTTTGGTGACATGAAACGGCCCGACAAATGTTCGAGAATCGGTTGGCTTGCACTAGCCGCGCCGCACTATACCGCACTCAGTCTGCCTTAAGCAGCGCGGCGTTGATATCAGCGGAAGAAGTTTGCGGTGTGATCAGTGCGCGATCTTTCGCGCGCGGCGTCGGATGCCAGCCAACCAGCGCAAGCAATACCAAAAATCCGGCGATGTAGGCAAGCGCCACATGCCAACCGTGCGCCAACCAGCGCCCGACCGATTTCGCTTCTGGGTACATGTTGGACAACGCCACCCCCGCGGAGGAGCCAAACCAGATCATCGAGCCGCCGAAGCCGACCGCGAAGGCGAGCATGCCCCAGTCGTAGCCGCCTTGCTTGAGAGCGAGCGCAGTTAACGGAATATTGTCGAATACCGCCGAAATAAAACCCAAGCCAAACGCGCTTGGCCATGATGCGGCGGGCAAGCGTTCGACCGGCATCATCGAAGCACAGGTGACCAGCCCCAGGAGAAACACCGTGCCCTTGACCGCGCCCGGCACCAGCTTCCAATCCGGCCGCCGCAGCGGAATGCTGACCAAGATCGCCACCCACACTGCCACGCCGATGAAGGGGAAGTGATCGGCGATGTGCTTGAACTTGGCGTTGACGGTGACGTTTACGGCAATCGCCGCCACCAGGATCAGCGCGACGATGCCCACGCGCACCCAGTCGATATGTGCGCTTTTGCGCCCTTCTTTCATGATCGGGGAGAACTTGTGCTGCTGCAGCGCTGCCGGTATGCCGCACACAATAAGCGCCACGATGGCCGCGACATAGGCATCGAGCACCGCGATCGGGCTGACGCCATCGATCCACATCATCGTGGTCGTCGTGTCGCCAACCACGCTGCCTGAGCCGCCTGCGTTCGAAGCAGCAACGATTCCCGCCAGATACCCGATGTGCACTTTGCCGCGAAACACGGTGTGCGCCATCGCGCCCCCGATCAGCGCGGCGGCGATGTTGTCGAGGAACGATGACAGCACGAACACCATCGCCAACAGCATGAAAGCGCCCTTCCAGTCGTCCGGCAAAAACTTTGGCAGGATGGCAGGCACTTCGCTGTCTTCAAAGTGTTTCGACAAGATGGCAAATCCGACCAACAGGCAGAGCAGGTTGGTGAGAATCACCCACTCGTGCGCCATATGGCTCAGAAAGCCGCCGACACCCACGCCCTCGGCGAAGCCGGTAAAAAAAATCTTGTACAGGGCGATGACCGCTACACCGGTCATGGAGACTTCGAAGGTTCGGTGATGGAACAGCGCCACGCTGATCAAGGTGAGCGCAAACAGTACGAACTCTAGCGGTATGCCGAACGGCTCAAGTCCTGCCGCTTGAGCAGGCAGAGCGGGGCACGCAAGAATCAGCGCGAGCGAGCGGCGCGAACGGTGCATGTTTTTGATTCCTCCCCGATGGATGCGGGGCGCATTGTACCGTTTGTATGTGCAAGCGAACTTGCCGCACACGGGAGCCGCTGTGCTACGCTGCGCGCAATCCACGCTTTCAATAATCTTGGGGAGCGAAGAATTGGATCACAATCTGCGTCGCGTGCTCGTCGCCTCTTCGGTCGGTTCCGCCCTTGAGTGGTACGACTTCTTCATTTACGGCACCGCCGCGGCGCTGGTGTTCGGTGAGTTGTTTTTCCCGAAGCTCGATCCGGCCAGCGCGACGCTCGCCTCGTTCGCGACTTTCGGTGTCGGCTTTTTCGCGCGGCCGTTCGGCGGCTTGGTGTTTGGCCATCTGGGCGACAAGCTCGGGCGCAAGCCGGTTCTGGTGATGACTTTGCTGCTCGTGGGCATCGGCACGTTCTTGATCGGGCTGTTGCCTACGTATGCGACCGCAGGCGTTTGGGCACCGATACTGTTGGTGTTGTTGCGCTTGGTGCAAGGTTTCGGTGCCGGCGCAGAATACGGCGGGGCGGTACTGCTCGCGGTGGAGCATGCGCCGCCGGGCAAGCGCGGCTTTTTCGGCAGTTGGGCGCCGATCGGCGTGACCGCCGGGTTGCTGCTTGCTGCAGGCGTGTTTTGGCTCGTCGATGCGTTGCTAACCAAAGAAGCGTTCTTGAGTTGGGGCTGGCGTGTGCCGTTTTTGCTGAGCGTCGTGCTGATCGGCTTTGGCATCTACATTCGCGCACGCGTGAACGAAACGCCGGTATTTCAGGAAGCCGCGCAGAAGCGACAAGTGATCAAGGCGCCTGCGCTGGAAGCGCTCTTGCGCCATCCACGCGAATTTTTGGTGGTGCTCGGCGCGCGCTTGGCGGAGAATGGGTTGGGCTTTCTGTTCGGCACGTTCGCACTCAACTACATCACCAAGCAGCTCGGCATGCCGCGCAGCGTTGGGCTCACTGGTTTGATGATTGCGTACGCGGTGTCGCTTTTGACGATTCCTTTCTTCTCGGCGTTATCCGACCGCGTCGGGCGGCGTCCGGTGTACATGGGCGCGGCGTTGTTTTCGGCGGCATTCGCGTTCCCGTTTTTTTGGTTGGTCGATTCGCAAACGCCGGCGCTGATCGCGCTGGCGCTAGTGCTCGCGCTTTCGGTCGGCGTGGCCGGCATGTTCGGCCCGCAAGCGGCCTACTTCGCCGAGCTGTTCAGCACGCGGCTGCGCTACAGCGGTTTCGCCTTTGCGCGCGAACTAGGCTCGATTCTCGCCGGGGGGCCGGCGCCTTTCGTTTCTGCGGCGCTGGTCGGCTGGGCCGGCGGCGCGGCGTGGCCGGTGGCGGTCTATATCATCGTGCTCTCGCTGCTCACCGCGTTGGCGATTTATTTTGGTCCGGAAACTTATCGTTCGGATATAAGGGAGGTGAACCCCAGGTGAGGACAGGCGACGGCCGGGCACGCACAAACAGCAACGCTGACCTGCGACCCCGTTGCGCAGCCATCCTTGCGCCCCCGCGCTCGTACTAGAGACGGAGCAGACGAAACAGGGCGCCGCTACGCGCGCCTTGTGGTCAGAAGCAATAACGGCCCGCCCGTGCGGGTAGTGCAGAAAATACGGAGCTGATAATGACAAGCAAACTGTTTTCATTGGGAGGACGCGTCGCGCTCATCACCGGCGGCAACAGCGGCATCGGCCGCGAACTGGCGTTCGCGTTTCGCGACGCCGGCGCCAAAGTCGCCATCGCAGCACGCCGCGCCGAGCGCAACGCCGAAGTAGTGGCCAAACTCGGCGGCGATGCTAGCGGTTACCAATTGGATGTGGCCGACGAGGCATCGGTCGAGCGCGCCGTCGCGGCAGTCGTGGCGCGCTATGGGCGGCTCGATATCCTAGTAAACAACGCCGGTACGGTGAACCGCACCTCGGTCATGGAACTTACGCGCGAGGCGTGGGACCGCGTGATGAACACCAACCTCACCGGACCGTTTCTCTGTACCAAGCACGCCGCACGCGTGATGAAGCAGCGAGGTTCGGGCAAGATCATCAATGTGTCCTCCGTGCTTGGACTGATCGCGCCCAGCAAAGGCTTGCAAGTGCCTTACACGGTTTCAAAGCACGGGGTAATCGCGCTCACTAAAGTGAATGCAGTGGAACTCGCTCCACTTGGCATTCAAGTCAACGCGGTCGCGCCGGGCTATTTCGTGACGGAGATGACGGCGGAGTTAAGCGGCTCGCCGATCGAGCGGGAGATCAAGCGGCGTACGCCCGATGGGCGTATCGGCGATACGGCCGATCTGGTGGGGACGTGCTTGTATTTGGCGTCGAGTGCGTCGGATCACGTCACGGGGCAGTGCATCGCGGTGGACGGCGGCTATCTCGCCTCCGACGGATTGGATCGCGGTTGAGCCGTTCGGGACAGGTGTCGGACTAGGCGGCAAGCCGATGTTCCCAATGGCGCTCTAGCTCGTCCGGCATTTCGTTCCAGAAGGCGTCGAGATCGACGTCGCCCCAGAGCAGATCGATCGTGCTGCTCGGTTCTTGTAGATAAAAGCCAGCTTCTTGTTGAGTTTCAGGCTCCGGTTCCATTGCAGGATGTTCCTTACGGTTACTTGCGGCGCACACAGCACGCACACACTCCGCCAGAATACCTGCAACTAGCCGCACACCATGCGCGGAAAAGAGCCAAGAAGGCGGCCTATTCTCGAATAGTTTCTACGCCGCGAGGCGGTCGGGCTGCAGGGTGATGGTGGCCGAATCGCCGTTGTAACCTAACAGCGAGTAGAGGTCTTCCTCTTCCCAGAGCAAATCGCTCAGACCGTCGTCGAACGTGGCGTCGTTGGCCAATTCCAGCTCGAGCGTTTCATCGAAATGTTCGTTCATTTGCTTATCCCTCCTCAGAAGGCGCGGTGCCCTTTAAGCACCGCGCCGGTTTGCGTAGCACATTGCGGCTCCTGTCTTGCCAAGCGAGAGTGAACGTAGGGTTCAGCTTGGAGCCAATGCACCTCTACGAACGTTTGTAACCAGGCTGCAGCGGATTGTTCATGACGATCTGCACATTGCCGCCTTGAACCGCTGGCACGTTCCACTGGTAGTAAGTGGGCGTGAGCGGGTTTTTGGCGATTTCAACGCTGCCGCTCGCGCTTTGCACGCTCGCTTTCGCGGTGAAGTGCGCGTAGCCGGGGTGCAGCGGGTTGGTCTCGCCGGCGTTCGCGACACCGGCAGCAACGGTAAGGGCAACAAGGGTAAGGGCTTGCTTCAACATGACAGTTCCTTTCAACGAGAGTGAGTAAACAAGTGGGTTAACGGGTTGGTCGAATCGGTTCAAAATTACGAACGCTTAAAGCCGGGTTGCAGCGGGTTGTTCATGACGATTTGCACGTCGCCGCCTTGAACCGTCGCTGCGTTCCATTGATAGAAAGTCGGGGTCAGCGGGTTTTTCGCTACTTCAACTGCGCCTTTGCCCGCGCCGAAATCGATGTTCGCGGCGAACGTGGCATAGCCGGGATGCAGCGGATTGGTTTCGCCAGCGCTCACAGAGCCGGCAGCGATCAAAGCAGAAACGGCGACAACGGTGGAAAGTGCTTGCTTCAACATGGTCAATCTCCTCATCAGTGGGTTAGGAAAAAAAATTCAAACTTGCTTCGCCTTTACGCTGCGCACTGTTTCTTGGATGCAGTGCCTAGCGTTTCGCGGAAAACTTGATGCCGTCTTTTCCGCTGGAATCGCGACCGGTTCAATTCATGTCGCGATTCCATGGTGTGCATCGTAGGCGCGTGCAAGCGCGGTGAAAATTGCACCGAAGTCTTACAACCG
>CAZAWU010000114.1:0-12855 GCA_964488915.1 uncultured Burkholderiales bacterium | reverse complement strand
CTCCTGCAACCTCGTTGCGGGTATCATCCGCGCACGCCGGGGTATGGTCAAGCGGGCTGGCGCAATGCCCGCCGCATGCCGTTGCGCACCGGTTCGAGCAGATACTGCAGCGGCGTGCGCTCACCGGCTAGCAAGAAGATCTCCGTGGCCATGCCCGGCTGGATGTGTACTTCCGGCGCGGCGGCCAGCGCCTTCGCGTCAATCGCCACTTGTGCCAAGTAGTACGGACGGCCGGTGGCGGCGTCGGTCATGCGATCGGCAGAGACATAGCGCAATTCGCCCGCGAGCAACGGGGCGCTGCGCCCCGAATTACCGCTGATGCGCACCTCGGCGCGCATGCCCGCAGTTGCGTGCGTGACATCATCGACATTGAGCCGCGCCTCGACGATCAAAGCGCCGTCATCCGGCACGATGTCCATGAGTGCCGCGCCCGGCGCAATCACGCCACCGACCGTGTGCACTTTCAAGTCCACGATCTTGCCGCCGATCGGCGCCACCACCGCCTGACGTCGCGCCGCATCGCGCGATGACCGGAGCTGCTGCTCCAGCGTGGCGATGCGTGCGCGCGCGGCGGGCAGTTCGTCCGCCGCACTCCTCCTATATTCGCTGCGCAGGCCGTTCGCGCGCGCGCCGAGTTCGGCCAAGCGCTGCTTGGCGCGTGCGATGTTTGCCTGATGTTCGCTGTGCTGCGCCTCGTAGTCTTGCAAGCCGCGCTGCTGGCGCGAGACCTGCATCTTGGAAACGAAGCCGACTTCGCGCAGCGATTCATACGTGCGTACTTCTTCGCGCATCAAGGCGCTCGCTGCGCGCTTTGAAGCGGCTTGGCGCTGCAGGCCGTCGATCTCTTGTTTGATCTGCGTAGCCTGCTCATCGAGTAGGCTTAGCTGCTCGTCGAGCGCGCCGCGCTTGGCTGCGAACGCGGCGCGCTCCGACTGCATTGCGCCGGCCGCGCCCGGCCGCGCCTGCGCTGCGCTAAGCGACGCCGGAAAATCAATCTGCTGCGCGCCCAGGCTCTCCGCTTGCAGCCGTGCCACTTTCGCCGCCTCGGCATCGAGCTGCGCGGCGGCTGCATCCGCTTGCGCCGCCACACTCTCGTCGCCCAACAACACCAACGCGCTGCCCGCAGCCACGCGCTGGCCCTCCTTGACCAGTATCGCCTTGATGATGCCGCCCTCGCGGTGCTGCACTGTCTTGCGGTTATCTTCCACTTTCACATAGCCGGGCGCGATGATCGCCGCCGAGAGCTTGGCGAAGCACAACCAAGCCCCCGCGCCGCCGACTGCGATAATCAGCAGCAACAGACCTAAGCGGATGGTCTTGCCTGCGTCCGCGGCGGGATGCAGTGTGGTTTGAGACGAAATCAGTGTGGTGTTCATCGAGCACCCCCTGCGACAAGTTGGGGAAAGGAATGCGGGCGAGTTTCACTGGCCGACGGACCCGCGGCGGTAGGTGTCACGCGCTGCATGATTTCCGCACGCGCGCCGAAGCTTGCAACTTGTCCGCCGTTCAGCACGAGTAACTTGTCCATCTGTGAAAGCAGTGAGGGTCGGTGGCTGATCACGATCAGCGTCACGCCCGCGCCTTTCAGACCCTTCATGGTCTCCAGCAAGGCCTGCTCGCCGGCGGCATCGAGCGCGGTGTTAGGCTCATCCAAAATCACCAAGCGCGGAGCGCCGAAAAGCGCGCGGGCAAGGGCGATGCGCTGGCGCTGCCCACCGGAGAGCGCGACACCGCCCGTACCGATGCGCGTGTCATAGCCCTCGGGCAACTGCAGGATCATGTCGTGCGCATGCGCGCGCCGTGCGGCAGCGATGATCGCTTCGCTCGATGCGTCAGTGAGACGCGCGATATTCTCCGCCACCGTGCCGTCAAACAACTGCGCCTCTTGCGGCAGATAGCCCAAGTGCGCGCCGATATGTTCGCGTGGCCAAGCGGCGACATCCGCGCCGTCGAGCCTCACCACGCCGCCGCTAGGATGCAGCCAGCCCGTGAGTAAGCGCGCCAATGTCGACTTGCCCGAGCCGCTCGGTCCGATGAGGCCTAGCGATTCGCCCGGCTCCAACGCAAACGACACGCCCTTCAGCAGCAGGGTGTCGGCACCTTGCGGCGCATAGCTGACACGTTCCGCGTGCAAGCTTCCCTGCGGTGTGGGCAACCGTGTAGCCACCGCGTCTGCGCTGCTCGATCCAAGCAGCGCATCGAGCCGGCGATAGGCTTCGCGCGCCTCGATGAAGGCACGCCAAGTGCCGATGGCCGCTTCCGCTGGCGCCAGCGCGCGTGCCAAGATGATGGTGGCCGCCATCATCACACCGGCGCTCGCTTGCTGATCGATAACCAGCAGCGCACCACCGGCCAGCATCGCTACTTGAATCAGCAGCCGCACGAAGCGGCTCAGTGCCGCGATAAGGCTGCCGCGCCGCGTTGCGCGCACGTTGGCATCCACCACGCGGTCGTTGCGCTGCCGCCAGCGATGTTCGATGCGGCGCGCCAGCCCTAGCACTGCCACCACTTCCGCATTGCGTGCGCCGCTGTCAATTTGATTCCCTGCGCGTCGCGCCGCCGCATGGGTCTCGCGGATCGGTCCGCGCGTCAGACGTTCGTTGCAATACGCCAGCAGCAAGAGGGCGGCAGTGCCGATGGTTGCGATCACCCCAAGTTGCGCATGAAACAGAAAGATCACGACCAAGTACAACGGCGCCCACGGCGCATCGAACAGGGCGACCATGCCGGGACCGGTCAAAAAGCCGCGCAACGTCGCCACATCCTTCAGCTCGCCCGCCGCCGCTTCGCCGCGCTGCCGCGCGAGCCTGTCCAACACATGCGCGAGCGTCGGCGCCGCCGCCAACCCTTCCATGCTCACGCCCACGGCGAGCAGCAAGCGCGAGCGCAGCAGATCCAGCAGCAGATAGATCAACAGTGCGCCCACCGCGCCGATTGAGAGCGCCGCGAGCGTCTCATACGAGCGGCTGGTGAGCACGCGATCGAACACTTGCAGCATGTACAGCGGCACGGCGAGCTGCAGCACATTCATGACCAGGCTGAACAGCCCCGCGTAGGCGAGGGGCTGGCGGCAGTGGCGCAAGAAGGTATTCATCGATGCGCTCCTTGCTTCGGGTTCGTTGCGGTTGTCACGGTGGGCCTCCTCTTCCTGGACTTGCTTACCACTTTGCAACTGCCATGCCTACGCCCGCAGCCCTAATGGAAAGCAGATGTAATCAACAAGTTACGTTTATCTGCGCCGCGTTGGCGGGACGATGAGGGGTGCGACGAAAGTTGCGGATCGTAGGCCCGTGCCACGCACGCCCTGCGTTGTTGTCAACTTCCGTCGCTCGGCTGCCTATCGCGGAGCCAATTCGCACTAGGCGAACGTCACTGCGATATCCGCGTCGATCGTTAACGTCGTGCCGTCAGAGGTGTAGCTGTGATAGAGCTCACCGCCAATAGCTACGTCCACGCCCCGGGCCCAAGTGCCCGCCGCGGTTACATGGTCGTCCGCCGTTCCCATGATGCGTAGAACGGAGGAGTCGCTTATCGCGCGTATGTCGCTCGCGCCAAGCTTCATGGACTGCGAACCGGCCGCACTCAGATCGATGGCGTCAATACCGGTGATGCGATCGTTGTCCGTCGTGGTTAGATCGAACGACGAACCACCTTGAGTCATCTTGATCGCGTCAACGCCCGACTGCCCAAACCAGCGCGTGCCTGCGGGCGCCAAGTCGGAGAGGTCGAACAAGAACACGTCGTCGCCACCGCCGCCGACGAGCGTATCAGCACCGGCGCCACCATCGAGCACATCGTTGCCGTCACCGCCGTGGAGCATGTTGACCGTACTGTTACCGACCAACTTGTTCGCGAGCGCGTTGCCGGTGCCATTGATCGATCCGGCCGCTTCGGCCAATTGCAGGTTCTCCACGTTACTTCCCAATGTGTAGCCAATGCTGCTCACCACGGTATCGATCCCCGCCGTCGCAGCCTCGAATAGCGTATCGCCATTGTCGTCGACGAAGTACGTGTCATCGCCGGCACCACCGGCGAGGTGGTCCCGGCCGCTACCGCCGTCGAGGAAATCGTTACCGGCCATACCGAACAAGCTGTCAATACCCGCTTCACCGCGCAACGTGTTGGCACCACTATTGCCCTCGATAAGGTTGCCGAGTGCGTTGCCGGTACCATCGCGAGCCGCGCTGCCATCTACAAGTGCAAGATTCTCAACATGCTCAGCCAGCGTGTGGGAGATGTAGGCATACACCTTGTCGGTACCACCGTCGCTGTCAAATTGTTCCTCCACCTTGTCCCCAGTGTTATCAACGATGTAAGTGTCGTCGCCGAAACCGCCGATCATAGTGTCGCCGTCGCCACCGCCGTTCAGCACATCGGCGCCATCGCCGCCATTCAAGGTATCGGCGCCGAGCTCACCGTACAGCTTGTCGTTGCCGCTATCGCCCCGCAGCGTGTCGGTGCCATCACCCCCGTTTAGACTATCGGCGCCGTCGCCGCCCACGAGGTGATCGTCATCGCTGTCGCCCTGCAGGATGTCGTCGCCGGCATCCCCCGTGAGTGTGTCGCTGCCTTCGTCACCTACTAGATAGTCATTGCCTAGTCCGCCGGAAAGGTAGTCGTTGCCGACGCTCCCGTTCAGCGTGTCGTTGTCCGCCTCGCCGTACAGAAAATCGTTACCCCCGTCGCCGGTAAGCGCATCGGTGCCGTTGCCTCCGTACAAGTCGTCATCGCCGCCCCCGCCATGGAGCGTGTCCGCACCTTCGCCTCCTGACAAATGATCCCTCTCCCCGGTGATGGTCGAGTGATCGTCGCCGTGGAGGATATCGTCGCCCTCCTCGCCAAACAAGTTGTCCTCACCCCTTCCGCCAACCAAGGTGTCGTTGCCGCCCCCGCCATACAAGGTATCATCGCCAAACCCCCCATGAACTCTGTCTTCCGCCCACAGCAAAAAGGCGGTGTCATTGCCGCCCCGCATATCGATGGCATAGCCGTCATAACCCGTCGGGTAGCCACGGAGAATGTCATCACCCTCCGTCATATGAGCATTGGGGCTGAAAATCCATACACCATAAAAGCCGACAAACGCCATGTTTACTCCTTAGAACCGGCATTGGTCGGTTGAGTTGATAGAGATTCTGTGGGACCCAATGCTTGTCCCGATCAAATACATGTAGCCCGGCGACCACCAGCAACCAAGGAACTGGGCTGGGGCCACTACAAGAATTGGCACTATGCAAACACCATCGCAACATCCGTATCCACAATCAAATTCGCGCCCACGCTCAAGTACGTGTCGTAGAGTTCGTTCCCGATCTGTACTTGTTCGCCTCGGCTCCAGCTACCCAGCGCGGTGACCTGATCTTCGGCGGTGCCGTCCACACGCAGGGTGGCGGCATCACTCATCGCCTGAATATCGCTCGCGGCAAGCTTGAGGGTGTTGGCGCCGGTGCCGCCGATGACGTTGAGACCGATCAGACTGACGGAATCAATGCCGCTGATTCTGTCATTGCCTAGCGCGGTCAAATCCAGCGAGAGCGTTCCGCCCACGTTGATGCTGTCCACACCGGCTTGGCCGAACCAGCGCCCGCCAGCGGGAGCGAGATCTTCCAGATCGAAGACGAAGATATCGTCGCCAGCGCCACCCACTAGGGTATCGGGGCCGTCGCCGCCGGCGAGCACGTCGTTGCCGTCGCCGCCATCTAGGTAGTCGACGCCCTCATCGCCGGCGAGCTCATCGTTGCCCGCGCCGCCGAACAGGTGGTCCGCGCCGTCGCCGCCTTCCATGTAGTCATTGCCACCTTGACCGAACAGCTTGTCGTTGCCTTCCAAGCCAAACAGAAAATTGCCGTCGTCGTTGCCGGTAATCCGATTGTCGAGCGCGTTCCCTATGGTCCAAACAACGCCTGCTGTGGGCGTGAGCGTCACGTTCTCCAGATTGGCCGCGAGCACGTAGTCCAGGCTGCTGTGCGCAACCACCACAACGGTATCGTTGCCGCCGCTTGCCGTCTCGCCCCCGATGATGTCGCCGGCATCCACGTAGTAAGTGTCATCGCCATTGCCGCCTTGCAGGATGTCGGCGCCCGCGCCGCCATCCAGCAGGTCCGCGCCTTCACCGCCTATCATCGTGTCGGTGCCGCCGCCGCCATACAGCGCGTCATCGCCGCTCTCGCCGTCGATGTAGTCGTTGGCGTCCTCGCCGTGGAGTTGGTCGCGTCCCGCGCCGCCGATCAGCGTATCCGAGTTGGCGCCGCCGTACAGGCGGTCATCGCCGTTGCCACCATACAACTCGTCGAAGCCATCTTGTCCGTACAGATCATCGTTGCCGTCGCCGCCGTTGAGGATGTCATTGCCCTTGTGGGCATAGACCAGGTTCGACGCGCTGGTTCCTACATATCGATTGTCGCCGTCGCTTAGGTGAGTTGCGATACCTTTAACTACTTGCATGTTGCACTCCTTCAATTGCGCATTGGTCGATTAAGTGAGGATCGATCATGCGTAAGACCGCAATGCCTGTGTCACGGATCGATCGAAATATCCCATCTTGCGATGGGACATCTTCTGTGGATCAAGAGTGCAAGCGCGGTGCCAACAGCGAACGTTGATGCAAACGCTTTGACTATCAGGTACTTGCAGCTGCGTGCGTGGCATTGAACGATGCAGCGGTACTGCGACGGATATCGACAAAGCCGCGACGTTTGACGACACGCCCGCGTGCAGATGACTGCGGCTGCGGCGTGGTCAGAGAAGAGCGACAAAAATTGCCGTAGACGAGCACGTTGCTCTGACGAGTCAAGTTTCGTCGCCCCTCTGGTTTGATTGCCGATAGCTCACTCACCGCAGCGATCCCCTTGATTGATAGCGCGCTTTCGCTGTCATCGCTGCAGTGGCACAGGCCTTGCCTCGAATCACCATGACGGGACACTGGCTCCCATTTTTTCAACGCGTCCTGAGATGGACGCATCGCATCGAGGATATGGTCATGAACTTCAATTCATTCAATGGAACTTACACAGGCGGTGATGGTTGGGTAGACGACATTTGGCACGGTTCGGATCAGGGCGAACTCGTATTTGCGAAGAAAGGGGACGACACGCTCTACGGGCACGGCGGCGACGATGTGATGTTCGGCGATGGGGACAACGGCTTTAATCGCTCGCCCACTTATGGTCCTGGAGGCCGGGGCAACGATTTCCTGGACGGCGGCGATGGCAATGATCTGATCGTGGGCGGAAACGATGCAGACAAGCTGTACGGTGGTGCGGGCGACGACACACTGATCGGCGACATGATGCAGGCGTTTGCGCACGTCGCGGCTGCGCCGCCTGAGCCCATCGATTACTTTCCCAGCGCCGATCTGCTCCAGGGTGGCGTCGGCAACGATCATCTCTACGGCAACGAAGGCGACGATCTCCTCTATGGCGATGAAGGCGACGACTGGCTGGAAGGTGGCGTGGGCAGTGACTACTTGGAGGGCGGGGCCGACGCTGACATGTTGATCGCAGGCGATGGCGACGATGAGCTCAATGGCGGAGCGGGTAACGACACGCTTACCGGCGGCACGGGCAACGACAAACTTTTCGGTTTGGCGGGTGTCGATGCGATCTACGGAGAGTCCGGCGGCGACTTCATCGTGGGTGGCCCCGCCGGCGATGGAAGCCCGGATCTCGTGTATGCCGGCGACGGCAATGACCAGGTTTGGGGAGCCGACGGCAACGACAGCTTCTTTGGCGGGGCCGGCGGTGATGAGCTACGCGGCGGCGTTGGTCACGATGCGCTGGACGGTGGTACCGGCGCCGACGCGATGTACGGTGGCTTGGGCGACGACACTTACATGGTCGATGAAGCGGGTGACGTTGTGAGTGAGTTACTCGACCAAGGCTTCGACACGGTGGAGAGTTCGATCAGCTACCGGCTGGGGGAGCATGTCGAGGGCCTCATGCTCAAGGGAACAGCCGGCATTGGCGGCTACGGCAATGCGCTGGACAACCGGATCACCGGCAACGCAGCCGATAACGAGCTGATGGGTGAAGCGGGCAACGATAAACTTCTCGGCAATGAAGGCAACGACAAACTGAACGGCGGCGGCGGCGCCGACTACATGGCCGGGGGTTCTGGCAACGACTCATATGTCATCGATAACCAGGGCGATCAAGTTGTCGAACGGCCTGGAGACGGCATCGACAGCGTGACTGCGCACGTCACGGCCGCGCTGTCGACCGATGTGGAGAATCTGCTTCTCGCGGAAACAGCGGGTGCGATCAATGGCACCGGCAATGAGCTGAAAAACCTCATCACCGGCAACGCGGCCGACAATGTCATCTCCGGCGGGGCCGGCGACGATACACTGTTCGGCGCTGCCGGCAATGACCTACTCGACGGCGGGACGGGAGCCGACTTCCTGGCGGCCGGCTCCGGCGATGACATCTATGTCGTGGACAATACCGGCGACTCCGTGAGTGAACTCGAACCCGGCGGCACCGACCGTGTGCAAAGCGCGATCACCTACACGCTCAGTGCGAGCATCGAGAATTTGACCCTCATCGGTACCGCCGCGATCAATGGCACCGGCAATCTCAAAGACAATGAACTCGTCGGCAACGAGGCCAGCAACACTCTCACCGGCAACGCCGGCAATGATCTGCTCGACGGTGGCGGCGGTATAGACCACATGCTTGGCGGCCTGGGTGACGATACTTACATCGTCACCGACGAGGGTGACGCTGTGGTCGAAGCGGCCAATGAGGGCGGCGACACCGTGAGAACCACGCTGCACTACACGCTGGGCGATAACGTCGAGAACCTTGTCTTGGAGGGTAACGGCGCGATCAACGCCGTCGGTAACGCGCTTGCCAATAAGCTGATCGGCAACGCCGCCAACAACTTGCTCAACGGCGGCGCCGGCGCGGATGCGATGCACGGCTCTTTCGGCGACGATACCTATGTCGTCGACGACGCTGGCGACAGCGTGAGCGAACTTCTCAATGCCGGGTTCGATACGGTGGAGACCAGCGTCCACTACGCTCTTAGCGCAAACGTCGAAGTATTGCGTTTGGGTGGAACCGGCGCCCTAAACGGCACCGGCAACGAACTCGACAATACCTTGCACGGTAACGCCGGGAACAATACCTTGCTCGGCGGCGGCGGCGCCGACACGTTGCTTGGCGGCGGTGGCAGCGATCGGCTTGATGGCGGCATCGGCGCGGACACGCTGCGCGGAGGCAGCGGCAACGACGTCTATGTCGTCGACAGCGCGCTCGATGTAATCGAAGAGAACGCCAATGAAGGCACAGATAGCGTGCAAAGTAGTATCAGTTACGCGCTTTCCGCTACGCTTGAGCACCTGACCCTGATCGGCACTGCGGCGCTCAACGCCACCGGCAACGCGCTCAACAACACGCTCACCGGCAACAGCGCGCAAAACGTGCTGAGCGGCGGCGCCGGCAACGACACGCTCAGCGGCGGCGGCGGCGCCGATGTTCTGCTCGGCGGCGACGGTAACGACAGCTTCACCTTCGACGCGCTCGATCTCACCATCGCTGGCACGCGCTACGACGGTGGCGCGGGCGGCGACACTTTGCGTTTCACCGGCGGTGCTAGATCGCTCGACTTGACCACGCTATCGGACGAACGTGTCATCGGCGTCGAAACCATCGATTTGACCGGTAGTGGCAACAACAAGCTAGTGCTGGCGCAAGGTGACGTGCTGGCCCTGTCGGATATCGACACTTTGACCGTTCAGGGCAACGCCGGCGACACGCTCACGCTCGTCGGCGCGGGGTGGAACGCCGGCGTGGACATCAACATCGGCAGCGAGCTGTATCACAGTTATCTGAACGCCAACGCGACCTTGCTTGTCGATGCTGATGTTCAAGCAGCGCTTGTTTCCGGACAGGCTTGAGCGATGGAGACCAACATGACTCACAACCGAAAAGCGCCATGGCGCCGCGTCGTTTCGCTGCTCAGCTTATATATCGCCGCGACCGCGGCTCCTGCGGCCCCGATCCGCTTCGCTTATGAGGACGTCATTGACTTTTCGAACGTCCAGGGCGTGCTCTCCGGAGACGCCGTCAGGGTCACGATGACGCTCGACAATGGCAGCGCCAGCCAACAGTCACAAGTATGGACGGCAACAGAGCTCTTGTCGGTAGCCTTTAGTTTTGGCAGCGGCGCGTTCTCAACGACGTTCTTCGCGCCGTTCGGCGGCGGACTCACCAACGCTATTGGTTTCTTCGCGACCGACCCGAACGGCTTGCTGACGTCGGTACCGACTCGATGGAGCGATTTTGACGCCCTTTCTGATGTTGTTACCAATATGGCTGACGTGCCGGAGGCGTGGAATTTAAATAGCACGCTGAACGGAGCGCCCGAGGCGTACTTCACGAGTTCAACCGAGTTGACCTTCAAGAACCGGACGTTGATCGGCGACGTCGCGTCCTGGAGCATCGTTGCGCAAACCATCAGCGCGCCAGCGTCCTTCTGGCTGACAGGCATAGGAGGGCTGGCCATGGTTTTTATCAAGCGCCGGGGCCGATCTCTTCGCACAAAGTGAGCACGCGAAAAGGTCGTCACTGCACCTGGCTCTATTGATCTTTCCATGTTTCATGAGAGTCATTGCGAAGAGCGCAGCGACACGGCGATCTTCACTGACGCGGCAAAAACGAAAACCGTGGCGTGGACATCAACATCGGAAGCGAGCTGTATCGCAGCTATGCGCCAACGCGACGTTACTGGTCGACGCCGACGTTCAGGCTGCGTTCGTTGCAGGACAGGCATGACCTGTCCTGCTGCAGCTTGCCCTGCGACTGCCCGGTTATTGCGTAAGCCCGCTGTCGCCAAGTGTCGCACCTCCCCGTCTGCGCCCATGGCTCCGACTTTGGCGTAACGCATTGACTTAGCACCAGTTACTTACCTAACCCTCGGGTTGGCACACGACGTGCGATGGAACGCGGTGTAAACGGAGCAAGCACGATGGACCAGTCAATGACCTAACGCTCGCACCGGCTACCGATACTTCCGCAAACTTCACTGCGTTTGAAAGGATGACTATGAACCGATACTTCCACTACATCATGGGCATTGCGTTGTGCTGTTCGGCCTCCGTCGCCTCCGCACAGTCGGGATGTCCCGCGTTTGACGGCAGAGTATTTCTCGATTCCGTCGAGTACAGCGAATCAGGTCAGCCAACCGCCGCCGTCTTCGGCTATGAACTCAAAGCGAATACTCCGCTGACATTGTCTGCCGGCGGCCCGTGCAATTTCTTTCTGCCGACCAACTTTCGCAAGGGATTGATTGCGACTTTTGAGCCGGGGTTGCACGAACGTGCTTTTCGCGTCGAGGTGCAGGCAAACGAAACTGTGTTTTTCTGGTTTTTCGGCGAGCAGTCGGTAGGCGTTAACCTGAGAGTAGCGCAACCACTGCCGCCGCTGGCGCGGGAGCCAAAGCTGCCGCCCGCATTGATTGCGCGGCCTTATGCGCAGCAACTCGTGGCCGCCGGCGGAAAAGCCGGCCTCACTTGGTCGGTAGCCGCCCCGCTACCCGAAGGGCTCACACTGTCGAGCGACGGCAAATTGAGCGGCACGCCGACTCAAGCGGGTCAGTTCGCGGTGAGGGTTCGAGTGAGTGATGGGAGCACAACAGTCAAGAGCGACTACGCGCTGACGATTGGAGACACACTCGTCATTGACGATGTGGCATCCACGCGAGGCGCGGGCTCCACGCCGCCGTTTCGCTTGGTAAGCGCCGCTGCGAATTCTGCCAACGCCGCCGCCCAATGCGACGCGAAGGAGTTTGTGTTGGCCGGCGGCGGCACCTGCAATGTGCCGAACAATAGTCTCCTGCGAGGCCTGTTGTCGTCGAGTCAACCTACCGCCAACGGTTGGGCGGTGAAATGCGGTTTTGGTGCCGCTACCGCGGTTGCGGTCTGCGGCTTGCGCTAGCGCGCCCGCACTTTGGTTGTAGTTCTAGACTATCAGAGGAGGCAATCGTTTCAGCCAAAAGCTGCACTTGCAGATGGGGAGAAGAGTGCAATATGGTATCGGTGCTGTGGCGGGTTGGGGCGGGGCGACGCACCGGTCGTAAGTGCGCCATAAATCGCATTAATTGCGAAACGCCCCGGCAGTACCATGTCCAGGATGGCTACGAAAATGAGCTTGGATAAGACATTAGGTAAGTAACTATATGGTGTATAAGAACCAACTAGTCCTACTGGCGACCTGGCTACCGCTGATAGCGGCGAGCGCCGATCTGCAACTCGTCGGGCACGCATTGGGCGAGGCGCTGACACCAATGAAAACGGACGCGCGCTTCCAATGCAGCTTGCCGGCAGTGCGCGGTTTCAGCATGACCTGCATGGCGCGCAAGCCGGAGGAGTTCGCCGTCGGCACAGTGCCGCTGCAATACTTCGCGCTGCACTACGACGGCGAACATCTCGCCGCCGCCGAAGCGGCCCTGCAGGAGGTGCGCCATAGCGAGGCTGTGCAGGCGTTGGCCAAGACCTTCGGTCAAGCCGCGGTGGAAACGGAGAAATTGCGCGCCGGCATGGGTGCGATCTTCCCGAACGCGATCTATCTATGGCGCCAAGGCGGCACGCTGCTGCGGCTAGAGCAGTTTTTTCGCAGCATCAAGATTTCTTCAGTGATTCTGACTACCGAGCCGTATCTCGGTAAGCTCGTCATCCCGAAGCTCACTAACGAGCGCACCGGCATCAAAGATCTCTAAGCAGGGGCGGAGCGGCAACTGCATCCGTTACTTCTGTGGCGCGCGCGCACCCGGTTCGCGTGCGTCGTGCTCGGCTTGCAAGGGATCGGCGATCAATTGCTTGAACAAGCTCGACTCGCGCTTGTAAAAGCCTTCCGT
>CAZAWU010000113.1:8401-12910 GCA_964488915.1 uncultured Burkholderiales bacterium | reverse complement strand
TGTCCCAAATCTGCGACAGATAAAAACTAAACAGATCGATCAACCCCACGCCGGCGATCGAACCGATCAGCGTGCCGGCACCGCCGAACAACGTATACAGCACGATCTGCGTCGATAACACCGGGCCGAGCTGCCCCGGTCCGATATACCCCTCATGGAAACCGTACAACCCGCCCGCCAAGCCAGACACCACGCCGGCGATGCAGAAAGTGATGCCCTTGTAGTTCTGAGTGCGGTAGCCGAAGAACTTAATGCGCTCCTCGCGCTGGCGAATGCCGGCCAGCACCAACCCGAATTGCGAGCGCGTGAGCAAACGCAGCAAGATATATACGATCAGCAAAATGCCGAGCGCCATGTAGTAGTACACCGGGCCCTCGTTGATTTCGAAACTACCCGCAGTCAGCCGCGGCAAACTCGGTATGCCGTTTTGCCCGCCCACATACGACCAGCCGCGCGCCAGTCGCTCGACCACATAGCTGCCCGTGAGCGTGCCGAGTGCAATGAACACCATGCTCGGCTGGCGTTTGCCGACGATGACGAGCAGCGCCATCAACAGCGACACGATAAACCCGACCAAAGCCGCCGCCGGCACGATAAGGAACACCGAGGTAACACCGAGCTTGGTAGCGAGCAGTGCAGTGCTGTAGCCGGCCATGCCAAAGAATAGCGCCTGACCAAAACTCATGATGCCGGCGTAGCCCCAGACCAGATCAAACGACAGCGCAATCAAGCCCAGGATGAATACACGCGTGGTAAACAGGATCCAGAAGTCGTCGAGGACGAGAGGCAAAAAGAGGGCGATGACCAGCAGCACGATCTCGATGATCGGGATCGCGTGGCGTCGGGACGTAGATACGGTTTGCATGGATGCTGCGTCATCCCGGCGCAAGCCGGGAGTCAGCCGCAATCGCGACTGGATTCCCGGTTTTGCCGGAATGACGAGCCATGGCGTCTCTAGTACAACTTAGGCGTGTCAACGGAAGCAGACCTCAGCACTCCCTCGGATCCACCAACCCGTTGCTCTTCTCCACTACTTCGTACTTACCGCTCTTGACCACCGCGATGTACATATTCATCTTGGTGTGGCGCTTGCCTGGGACTATTTCGCTCGGCCCGCCCGGACCATCGGCGAGCTTGGCGTTTTCCAGCGCCTTCGCCACATCTTCGCGCTTAACGCTCTTGGCGCTCTTGACCGCGGCCGCCCACAGATTGATCGCGCGCCACATGCCGGTCGCCGCCGTGCCGGCGGTGAACTGGGTTTTGCCGGCGGAGTAGAGTTTGTCGTACTGCGCGCGGATCTTCGCGCCGCCGGGATCGCCGGCGTCGTGGAAGAAATCCAAGCACGTCGCCAAACCCTCAATCTCGTGCGCCGGCGTGATGTTGAGCGCATTCTCGTCGTAGAACACACACGACAGCCGCCCGCCCTTCTTCTGAAAGCCGGCTTCGTAAAGCTGCTTGAAGAACGCAGCCACGCCCGGCGGGATCGTGGTATTGAATACGTTGTTCACCCCCAGTGACATGATCTTGTTAACGGTTGCACTGTACTCGTTGTGATCGACCGGGAAGTACTCCTCGCCCACAACCTCACCGCCGTTTTTTTCGATCACTTTGCGCGCATAAGCGTTGAGCGTGTGCGGCCAGACGTAGTCGGCGGAGGGCAAGTAGAACTTCTTGCCGCCGTTCTTAATCAGCCACGGAATGAAGGTGTCGCATTGCTGCGCTGGGGTCGGGCCCGTGCAGTAGAGGAACGGGGTGCACTCTTTGCCTTCGTACAACTGCGGATAGAGATACAGCGTTTTGCCGCGATTGACGATGGTGTCTTTGATGGCGTTGCGCATCGAGCTGGTGATGCCGCCGAAGACGACATCGACTTTGTCTTGCGTCACCAGCTTGCGCACTTTGGTCACCGCAAGCTGTTCGTTGGTAGCGGTATCTTCCAGCACCATCTGCAGCGGCCGGCCGAGCAAGCCACCGGCAGCGTTGAGGTCGTCGATGACCATCTTGGCGACGTTTGAGTTGGGCACGCCGCCCCAACTGATCGGGCCGGTCAGGTCGGTGGCAATACCAACTTTGATCGCGTCCGCCGCACGCGCCTCCGTCGGGTTGTACAAGAAACTGCCGGCGCCGAGCGCCGTCATCCCAGCCACTGCGGAGCTGCGCTGCAAAAATTCGCGCCGCGCGGCCGACTGCAACTGCTGTTTCAAATCGTCCTTGCTCATCTTTAGCTCCTCCTTGTTGACAACAGGCCCTCTGGCCGAACCTTCACGATCGCAATCGCAATCAAGAAGACCAATACATCCGCCACCACCGGTTTGATCGCCCATGGCAGCGCCGCGCTCGTGCCCCCAACCAACGCGGCACCGAGTATCGAACCTTCGAAGCTGCCCATGCCGCCGAGCAGCACTGCGAGAAACGACTTAATCAGGAACGGCACGCCCATGTCGGCGGACAATGCATAGATCGGCACCATCAATGCGCCGGCCATCCCCGCCAACGCCGCACCGAAAGCGAACGTGATGGCGTAGACGCGGCTGGTGGCAATGCCGGAGGCGCGCGCGAGCGCCGGATTCTCCAATGCCGCGCGCACTTGCAGGCCGAACTTGGAGCGCGTCAGCAATAGGAAACTGAGCACCATGACGATCAAAGTGATGATGATGACAGCGGTGCGCCACTTCGATATCGACACCCCGCCAACTTCGAAGGAACCGACAAAGGGTGCGACGACGCTATAGAACTGCCCGCCCAGCAACGTGCGCACGAATTCGCGCAGCGCCAAGCCGATCGCGTACGTGCCGAGCATGGCGACGATCGGTGCCGCGTAGAAGCGGCGAATGGCGACGCGCTCCAGCACAAGTCCAATGACGCCGACGACCACTGGCGCTGCAGCCATGCCGAGCCACACTGGCAGGCCCTGTTGATGGAACCAATAGACGGTGTACGCGCCGAGCAGCACGAACTCGCCGTGGGCGAAGTTGAAGATACCCATCATGCTGGCGATGACGCCGAGACCGAGCACGACGAGCACGAATATCGCGCCGTACGCGAGTACGTCAAAGAAAAACGGGATGGTGGCCAAAGCTGTTCTTATTCCGGAGCGAAGCGGTCCGATTCGTTCGCGGCTGATCTGCCCCGGCGGTTGCAGCACCGGCATCGCGAGGCAGCCAACCTAATTGAGGCCACGATAAGGCTTCGCTCACTTGTGGTCAAGGCGGGGATGCGCTCGGCGGCGCTTAGCGACGCATAGCGCGCGCCTCTTTCTCGTGCACTATGCACCGCTGCAGTGGGCCTCGCACCGAACTGCAATTGCGGTTCGCTTCGAACAAACATCTGCCAGAGGCGGCCTTGCCGGTCGGAAGTCAATACCTGTATTAGGTCATCCCACTAAGTCTTGATGAACATCACTTGAAACAATATGAGTGCGCCAGTATCAGTGCGTTATGATGAAATTGTTATCTTTGCCACGTTGCAGCCATGCTGGTACGCTTCATTTTCTTCTGGGCGACACACACGCTTACTTTATGGGTCGCAAGCATTTTGTTCCCCGGTTTGCTGCGCTTCGACGACTACGGTGCCCTCCTTATCTCGGGTCTGCTGTTCGGCATCGTCAACACGCTGCTCAAGCCGCCGTTTTTCTGGCTGACGCTGCCGCTAACGGTAGTGACGTTGGGGCTTTTTCTGCTAGTAATCAACGCCTCGCTGCTTTTGTTGGTGGCGTGGCTGGTGCCGGGCTTTCACATCGGCAGCTTCGGGCACGGCGTGCTGCTGGCGATCTTTGTCTCGATCTTCAGCTTTATTCTGAACAAAGTCCTGCGGCGTGGCTGAGCGCAGCAGGAGGCCGGACATGCCCGGGCGATCCTCGCGGGTGCAAATTCTGCCTGCTAATTGCGGCCTATGCGGATGCCCGCGGCTGTAATCCGCCGAGCACCGCTACTCCGCTAATCATGCTTCGGCAAGTGAGTATCTAAGGGATTTTCCCGCCAACACTAAGCCAAGTACTTGCCGGCTCCGCCATACCTGCCGGCTGGTTAGCGAGCTGCAGGTTCCAGTGCTTTGCCTGGTGGTAAAGTACTCAGGAAACCCATCGCGCCGCTACTGACGCGCGACAACATAACGCATCGCCAAGACGCCCAAGGAGAAAGCTATGCCATCCGTGATGGAGCAGATTTTGTCGCACATCGACGAGAACACACTCAACCAGATGAGCGACCAGCTCGGTGAATCGCCGCAAGCCACCGGTAACGGTATCGCTGCCGCTGTGCCGCTCATTCTGCAAGCCTTGGCGCGCAATACCGGCGATTCATACGGCCGCGATTCGCTCTACGGCGCGGTGTCCAACGATCATGACGGGTCTATCCTCAACGATCTCATGGGTGTGCTCGGCGGCGCACCCAGCCGCGCTAACGACGGCGCCGGCATCCTCGGCCACGTGTTCGGCAACAGTCAAAGCGGCTTGATGAACGCACTCTCGCGCGCCACCGGCATGAGCCCCTCCAGCATGGGGCAGCTGTT
>CAZAWU010000113.1:0-8301 GCA_964488915.1 uncultured Burkholderiales bacterium | reverse complement strand
GACGCGATGAGCAAGGAACTCGCACGCCGCGGCTTCAAATTTGTTGGGTCAACGATTTGCTACGCGTATATGCAGGCGGTGGGCTTGGTAAACGATCATCTGATAACCTGCCCACGCCACGCAACGTGTAAAACGCTAGCGGCGCAGTTCAGGCTTTAGCGTCGCTGCGTGCGTGCGTTCAAACATGCGATGTAGCACACGCTACATCTGAGCGGGCGCTAAACTCGTCATCATCTGGCGCACCATGTCGCCATGCTCTTGCTGCCACGCGTCGTATTTTTCGCGCCAGCCCTCAGCCTTGAACTCAAGCACCGCGTGGCACACGAGATTGTCCGCGCGCACACCGGCGATGTGCACTGAGCCGTCCTCACCACCGGTGATAAGCGCGCCTTGTATCTCGATCCAGTAGTTAGTCTTGTTGTCTTGAAACATGCGCGAGTCTTTGAAGTCCACTTTCTTGCGCTTGGTCCACCAGACATCCGGTTTCTCGGCCTCATAGATCAGCGTTGCGTTAAAGGGGCCGCTAAAGCTGGCGCCCTTGTCTTGCGGCTTCCAATCGGCCGGCACCTTCATGCTGCACTTCTTGCCGTCGGCCTCCGCCGTCGTCGTAATGGTCTGCCAGTCGCCCTCCGCGGCGACGGCGGCGCAAGCGCCGAGCGCCCACGCCGCGATGATGACGCATCGATTCATTGTCGTTCCTCCTGTTGACTCAAAACCAAACGGGCCGGCTGGTATTCATTCGCTGCCGCTTCGTTCGTCTTGAGCAGGGCTGAATCATACCTTGCTGCCGCTCGGGCTGCCGCCGCGTATAATTCCGGGTTACCGTACAGCTAGCTGGAGAAAATCGATGCTGCGCTCTGCCCCTGTTGCCATTCTGCTCAACCCCGCCGACGATGTCATGATCGCCTGCCTGGAGCTCGAAACGGGCACGCAGTTGCCCGGCACCGATGTGCGCTGCGCCGAACGTATCCCGAGCGGGCACAAGATCGCCTTGCGCAAGATCGAAAAAGACCAACCGGTGCGCCGCTACAACCAGATCATCGGTTTCGCGTCGCAGCCGATCCTGCCGGGGCAGCACGTGCACACGCAGAACTTGCAGATGCGCACCTTTGAGCGTGACTACGCTTACGGCGTCGACTACAAGCCGACCGAGTTCGTCGCTACACCCGCCACCTGGCAGGGTTTCTTGCGCGACGACGGCCGCGCCGCCACGCGCAACTATGTTGGCGTGATCAGCACGGTGAATTGCTCGGCAACGGTGGTGAAACAAATCGCACACCATATCAACTCCAGCGGCATGCTGCGTGATTTCCCGAACGTGGATGGCATTGTGCCGATCACGCACGGCAGCGGTTGCGGCATGGCGAGCGTCGGCGAAGGCATCGAGGTGCTGCGCCGCACGCTGGCGGGTTACTCGCGTCATCCCAATTTCGCCGGCGTATTGATGGTCGGCTTGGGCTGCGAAGCCAATCAGATGGGTGCGCTATTCTTCACTCAAGGCATGAAAGAGTCGCCGCTGCTGCGCGCGATGACCATTCAGGAAACTGGTGGCACTTCGAAGACGACGCGCAAGGGTGTCGACATCATCAAGGAGATGCTGCCCTACGCAAACAAATTCACGCGGCAAACGCGGCCGGCGAGCGAGTTGATCCTGGGCCTGGAATGCGGCGGCTCCGATAGCTACTCCGGCATTACCGCCAACCCGGCGCTCGGTGCGGCGGCGGATTTGTTGGTTAGACACGGCGGTACCGCAACGCTGGCGGAAACGCCCGAGATCTACGGCGCCGAGCACTTGCTCACCCGGCGCGCCTGCTCGCGCGAGATCGGCGAGAAACTCATCGGCCGCATCAAGTGGTGGGAAGACTACACCGCGCGCTTGAAAGGCGACATGGATAACAACCCCTCGCCCGGCAACAAGGCCGGCGGCTTAACGACTATTCTGGAGAAATCGCTGGGCGCGGCAGCCAAGGGCGGCACCACCGGTCTCATGGACGTGTTCGAGTATGCCATGCCGATCACAACCAAGGGCTTCACCTTCATGGATACGCCCGGCTACGATCCGTGTTCCATCACCGGCTTGACCGCAGGCGGTGCCAACATCGCCTGCTTCACCACCGGGCGCGGTTCCGCCTTCGGCAGCAAACCGATCCCCTGCCTGAAGCTCGCCACCAACACGCCGCTGTTCGAACATCAAGAAGAAGACATGGATATCAACTGCGGCGAGATCGTTGACGGCAATGCCAGCGTTCAGCAAGTCGGCGAGCGCATCTTCAACTTGATCGTCGCTACCGCCTCGGGCCAAAAGTCCAAGAGCGAAGCGTTCGGCTACGGCGACGAAGAGTTCGTGCCCTGGGTGTTGGGCGCGACGATGTAGTCGGAGTTCGCGAAGTGTCGCTCAGAAAGGCAACCTGATTCGCTCGCTGCGCGCGCTTACTCTAGGCGCGGTTTGGTTCTTACTGGCGTGCCCGGCTCCTGCAGCGCCGCCACCTTCGCTTGCTTGCCGGCTGCTTAGCGCGGCTGATCTGGAGCGAGTCATTGGCCAAAGTATCGCGCTGTCATCCGAACTCCCGCCCTCCGCGTCTGATCGCACCAGCAACTGCGTTTGGCCGCTTGCTCAAACGCCGAAGCAAAGCGTTACTCTGACCATCGATCGTCACCCGCAGGCGGATACGGCGCGCGCGTGGCAGTCTGTTATCGATACTTACGCACACGCTGGCGTGCGCCTGAAAGTACTCGGCGCACCGGCTCTGTGGATACCGAAGAAGTGGGCGACGACAGGCCTGCTCTACGTGCGAGCAAAGGAAGCGATCGCGGTAGTAACCATGCCGCAAAGCGACGCCAAACACTTCGGCGCCGCGCAGAAGCTCGCCCGCTTGATACTCGAGCGCCTGCCGAACGAACAGCATGCACCGATGTAGCGTTGTTTCTTATACTACCTCCAGATGCCGTTTGATAGCGGCTATCCTATTCACTTAACAGAGTATTCTGTAATAGGTATTCGATGATGTGCCGGTGAACTTCCGGCCACCTCCGCGGAATCTACGGTGCATGAGCCGATTGCGTAGCTTGATTACCCCCAACGCCACCAAGTGGGCGTTCCCGCTTGGAGGCAAGCTGCACTGCAGTTTGCTAGAGCGCCTCGCCAGCGTACTCAATGAACACGACGGACTGCGCGCGCTACGGCCCGCGCGCCACAGCACGCCCACGGGCCAACGTTGCGCGCCTTGCGCCGGCCGTAACACCAGAACCGCGCACTCGCTGTCAAGTTGACGCGCAG
The DNA here is from genome assembly GCA_964488915.1 of uncultured Burkholderiales bacterium. Lineage (GTDB taxonomy): Bacteria > Pseudomonadota > Gammaproteobacteria > Burkholderiales > JALYOK01 > CADEHE01. The sequence continues at coordinate 5,024 of CAZAWU010000113.1, read as the reverse complement.
CAAGCGACAGCCTAAAGTCGCGCTGCCCTTCTTCCCTCAATTTCTGCGAGTAGAACATGTCCCCTAACAAGTTCTCTTTGGACGAGCGCGTTGCACTCGTCACCGGTGCTTCGCGCGGGCTCGGTTTTGCCATCGCCCGCGCACTGGCCGAAGCCGGCGCCACAGTGGTGCTCAATGGCCGCGAGGCGCGCACGCTCGAAGAAAAGGCCGACGATATCCGCGCGGAAGGGTGGGAAGCCGAGACCGCTGCCTTCGACGTCACCGACCACGCCGCGGTCGCGGTGGCCATTCAAGACATCAAGAAACGCCACGGCGGGCTCGACATACTGATCGCGAATGCCGGCATCCAGCACCGCCGCCCGCTGACCGAATTCGCCACGGAAGATTTTCAGCGCGTCATCGACACCAACCTCACCGCGGTGTGGGTGCTGGCGCGCGAAGCAGCCAAGATCATGATCCCGCAGAAAATGGGACGCATCATCATCACCAGTTCCATCAGCGCCCTCGCCGCACGGCCGACGATTTCGGCTTACATCGCCAGCAAAGGCGCGGTCACCGCACTCACGCGCGCGCTCGCCGTCGAACTGGGACCGCAAGGCATCACCGTCAACGCCATCGCACCCGGCTACATCGCCACCGAAATGAACTCCGCTTTGTTGGAAAACAAGGAATTCACCGACTGGGTCAGCAAACGCACGCCGGTCGGCCGCTGGGGCCAGCCTGGCGACCTGGGCGGCGCGGCGGTGTTTCTTGCATCGGACGCGGCGGCATACGTCAACGGTGTCCTATTGCCGGTGGATGGGGGGTTCACGGCCTCAATGTAGTTCGTGGGTGAAACGTGGAGAGCAAAACGTGATGCCGCACTGCTGACGTTTCACGTTTCATTGCTCACTTTTCACGTTCCTTGACCGACCACTCTCACCCCTTCCGCGGCGCGCTGCTCATCATGGGCGCCGTGCTGTTGTTCTCCTTCATGGACACGATCGCCAAATATCTTGGGCGGTTTTATCCGGTCACCAGTTTGCTGTTCGCACGCTATGTGGCCCACTTGCTGGTGATGATCATCTGGTTGGCCCCGCACATGAAGAGCGGCGTGCTGCGTCCGCACTACCCGGTGCTACAGATCGTGCGCGGCGTGCTGCTGGTAGGCGCTACGTTTTGCTTTTTCAATGCGCTGCGTCATTTGCCCTTGGCCGAAGCCTCCGCCATCGGCTTTCTGCACCCGCTGCTGCTGGTCGCGCTTTCCGGTCCGATCTTGAAGGAGAAGGTGCGCCCGGCGCGCTGGGTGGCGGTGGTGGCGGGATTCATCGGCGTGCTCATCATCATCCGTCCCGGTGGCGGCGTGTTCGATGCGGCGGCGCTCTGGCCCATCGTCAATGCCCTGTTCTTCAGCGTCTATCAAATTATCACCCGCATGCTGAGCGGCAAGGAGAACAGTTACACCACGCTGTTTTACACTGCTTTCATTGGTAGCCTGGTCTCGATGTTGGGCATCTTGGTGCCAGGCGGCTGGGTCACGCCAACGCCCGTGCACGGCCTCTTGATTCTGTGCATGGGCATCATCGGCGCCACCGCGCATTTCATGATGATTAAGGCGTTCGAGAGCGCGCCCGCTTCCGCTTTGGCGCCTTTCAGTTTCAGCCAGATTATTTGGGTAATGCTGCTCGGTTACTTCGTTTACGGTGATTTTCCCTCAAGCGGTACGTTGCTGGGCATCGTCATCATCATCGCCAGCGGTCTGTACGTGGTTTTGAGCGAGCGCCGCCGCAAGCCAGACTGATCCTGCGGCTTTGTTGTATTCTTGCCGCATCTGCGGAGGCACACCATGCACGATCTGTTAATCAAGAACGCGCGTATTTGCGACGGGCTGGGCACGCCGATATTCGGCGGCGACTTGGCGGTTGCAAACGGCCGCATCGCCGCGATTGGTAAAGATGTCGGCACAGCGAAAGAATCCATCGACGCCGATGGCCTTACTCTCGCACCCGGCATCATCGACACGCATACGCACTACGACGCCCAGATCACCTGGGACGCCATGGCGACACCGTCTACTTCGCTCGGTGTCACCACTGTCATCATCGGCAACTGCGGCTTCACCATCGCCCCAGCGCGCCCCGCGCACCGCGACCGCATCATGCGCAATTTGACCCAAGTCGAAGGCATGTCGCTGGCAGCGCTGCGCAACGGCATTAAATGGGATTTCGAAAGTTTCCCCGAGTACATGAATCTGCTTGAGCGCCAGGGCATCGGCCCGAACGTCGTCGCGTTTGTCGGTCATTCCTCGGTGCGCACCTATGTGCTCGGCGATGATGCGTCCTCGCGCACGGCTACCGATGCCGAAATCGAGCAGATGCGCGCGATTGTGGCGGAAGCCATGCGCGCGGGCGCGGTCGGCTTTTCCACCACCACCGCCGAAGCGCACAATGGCGAAGGTGGCATCCCGATGCCATCGCGCTTGGCGGACAAGAAAGAACTGATGAGGCTGACCGGCGTGTTGGGCGAACAACAGCGCGGCGCTTTCATGATCACCAAGGGCGAAAAGACCACGGTCGCTTCACTGGAGGAGATTGGCGCGCAAACCGGCCGTCCGGTGATCATTGCCGCGTTGCTGCACGACAATCTGAACCCGGACGGCGTGTTTCAAGACTTACGCGATATCGCCGCCGCGCGCGCCCGCGGCCATGCTCTCATCGGCGCGGTGGCCTGCACGCCGCTGACGTTCGAGTTTTCGCTGCGCTCACCCTACCCGCTGGAGAGCTTCGCTTCTTGGCAACGTGCGTTCCGCGCCACGCCGGAGGAGTTGCCCGGCGTGCTTGCCGATCGCGCGTTCCGCCAGGCGATGAAGGACGAACTCGCGGTACCGATCAAAACGCGCGCGTTCAACGGCGAGTGGGACAAGTTGTTTATCGTGCAAGTTGCCGATCGCGCCAACGCCGCGGTCGAGGGCGGCAGCGTGGGCCAACTAGCCGCCAAAGCAAACAAGCACCCGCTCGACTGGATGTTCGACTTCGCGCTGTCGGAAAAACTCGACACCATGTTCATTTCGACACTGAAGAATTCCGACGAAAGCGCGCTCACGCGCATGCTGCGCGACCCCAACAGCATGATCTCCCTATCCGACGCCGGGGCGCATCTGACCTTCTTCTGCGACGCTGGGTTCGGCTTGCATCTGCTGGGCTATTGGGTACGCGAACGCGGCATCATGTCCCTAGAACAGGCGGTGCAAAAAATCACCAGCTTCCCGGCGCGCGTGTACGGCATCCGCGAACGCGGCTACTTGAAGCCCGGGGCTTGGGCCGATCTCATGCTCTTCGACCCCGCCACGGTAGCGCGCGCCCCCTCCCGCCGCACCTGGGATCTGCCCTCGGGCGCTTCGCGGCTCACCTGTGATCCGGTCGGATTACACGGCGTATGGATCAACGGCGCGCGCGTGCTGCAGGATAACAAAGCCATCTCCACGCAACGCGCGCCGGGTAAACTATTGCGCGAGTTTGCCGCTGATCAGAAGCTTGCTTGACGACGTTGTGACGCAGTCCCATCCACCCACGCTTCATTTACCGAGGAGGCGCATATGTCAGTCGCACGTGTTACCGAGATCATCGCTTCGTCCAACAAAGATTTTGACGATGCCGTCAAGAAGGGCATCTCGCGCGCCAACAAAACTTTGCGCAACGTGACCGGCGCTTGGATCAAAGACCAGAAGGTGGTCGTCAACAAGGGCAAAATCACCGAGTATCGGGTGAACATGCATGTGACCTTCATCCTCGGCGACTAACCTCTTTGCTGCGGCGATATCATCTCACGTGACAAAAGTTAGGTGGGGCATCCTCGGCGCGGCCAAGATCGCGCGGGAGCATTTGATTCCGGCAATCCAGCTTTCGCGCCACGGCGTGGTGAGGGCTATCGCCAGCCGCGACGCCACCAAAGCCGCCGCAGAGCAGGAACGCTTCAATATTGAGCGTTCCTTCGCGAGCTACGAGAGTTTGCTGGCGTGCGATGACGTTGATGCGATCTACATTCCGCTGCCCAACACCATGCACGTGGAATGGATGCTGAAGGCGCTCGCTGCCGGCAAGCACGTGCTGTGCGAGAAACCGCTGGCGATGCGCGCCGATCAGGTCGACGCGCTCATCGCTGCGCGCGATAAGAGCGCACTGGTAGCCGGCGAAGCTTTCATGGTCGTCCATCACCCGCAGTGGCGCAAAGTGCGCGCCCTGCTCGCCGAGGGCAAACTCGGAAAGCTGCGCTATGTACAAGGCAGCTTCAGTTTTTACAACACGGACGGCGCCAACATCCGCAACCGTAAGGCGCTGGGCGGCGGCGCGTTGCGCGACATCGGTGTATATCCGCTGGTGGTCACGCGCTTCGCCACCGGTCAAGAACCTCGCGCAGCGAGCGCGCGCATCGAGTTCGACCCGGCTTTCGGCACCGACCGCTTTGCCTCTTGCGCGCTGGACTTCGGCAGCTTCGATCTATCGTTTTATTGCAGTACCCAGGCAGCTCGGCGCCAGCAGATGACTTTTCACGGCGATCGAGCTTGGCTGCAACTGGACACGCCGTTCAACGCCAACGTCTACGACATGCCGCGCCTGCGCATGCGCGTCAACGATAGCGATGTCTACGAAGAAACCATCTTTCCGGGCGTGAACCACTATCAGTTGTTGGTGGAGAATTTCAACGCGGCCGTGCTTGGCCAGGCCGCGCTCGATTTCCCGCTAGAAAGCTCGCGTGCGAATCAGCGCGCGATCGACATGATCTTCGCCGCGGCGGGCGCATCCTGACGCACGCTAGCGCGCTTGCTTGAGCGCGGCAAACGCGTCGTCAACGATCTGCAGCGTCCTATCGACGTCGGCTTGGGTGTGCGCAATCGAAATGTAGAACTTTTCGTTCGGGTTCACCAGCAGTCCGCGGCGCAGCAACTCCAAACCCCAGCGCTGGCCCAAATCCTTATCGGCGGTGGTCAGGTCGGTCCAAGTGCGCAGCGGCTTGCGCTCAGTGAAGCGCACGCCCCAAACGGCGTC